>CASFXG010000020.1 GCA_949298635.1 uncultured Coriobacteriaceae bacterium
GATAGGCCGGCGCCCCCTTCTCCGTGCGGGTAGCGGCTATATCATCGTGCTTCCGGCAACAATGGGATGGGATGTCGAAAAACCCCTGGGGTTATTTTACGTTTAGGGCTTTTCGGGCTTCGTCCCAGGCGTGCATGAGATTTGCCTTCTGGTTGTTTGAGCGATTGCAGCACGATACGGTGGAGTCGGGGAGGCTGAATCTCGGTGTCGGGGGGAAGGAGATCCTGGTCGCACGGGAGGAAACATGCTGCTGAAAACCCGTGCTGGCTGCGTTTCTAGAGGAATGCATCACGAGCCTCCCCGCTCATCCACCTGAACAAACGCGTATGCGAGTGCTGCTCTCGGATACGCTGATACCATTATCTCCAGCAAGTTGCCGCATAAAGTCATAAGACATTCTTACACTGTTTTGCGCATACTATGATTGCACAGGTAGATGGGCAAATTCAGGTTCATTGGGCGCGCGGCGTTCTGCAGTTCTTAAGCTATTCGCTAAAATTTCGCCACAGCGGCATTTGACGTGCGCGCGGCTTTGGTTTACCGTGTTCGACGTTGTTTTTCGCATGAAGCGAACCGAATGCGGCGCTCAATGCCATACGAGGGCGTATCCAGAATGCCGCTCGGATATACACGCGTTGTCGTCTGTTCACAATTCAGAAAACTGCAGATAATATACATTTAACACAAGAGTTTTCACATTTTCTCATATTTGACGGTCTTACAGCACCCTCAATACCATGCTCTATAACAATCAGCTCGCGTGTTTCTCACGATTCTCCGCATAGTCGTTTTTAGCTGCCTCTAACAGGGGGCTTACGCATACATAACGATAGGGGAAATCGCGAGGCACATGCATCCGTTGGTTGTCCCCTCAAAAGAATCGCGTACGAAAAAAGACGATTCACGAGTTTGAAAGGCAGGAGGGTAATCATGATGAAGATCGAACCTACCAGAAGGCAGCTCCTCCGTGCTCTGTGCCTCGGTGGCGCAGCGGCTGCGACGACGTCTCTCGTCGGTTGCGGCGGTGAGGGCGCAGAGAGCGGCTCCGGCGCGGCCGCTGCCGGCGACCCCGTACAGGGCGGCGACCTCGTCATCGCGCTGAGCTACGAACCCGATACCCTCAACGTCTATGCTACGCACCTCATGGGCGACGTCCAGGCGTTCGCGGTCGAAGGCCTGCTCGTCCCCAACGAGCACATGGAGTACATCCCCGTGCTCGCCAAGGAGGTTCCGACGGTCGAAAACGGCCTCATCGTGCTTCATGACGACGACACGATGGATATCACGTACAACCTGAGGGAGGGCGTCCAGTGGCACGACGGCTCCGGTGAACTCACCTCTGCCGACGTCAAAGCCACGTGGGTCGCGCTCGCCAACCCCGACTGGACCGCTGAGTCCAAGCAGGGCGTCGACGAGATCGACTCCATCGACACGCCGGATGATTACACGGTCGTCTGCCACTACAACCGCCAGACTCCGGACTTCGCCCAGTGCCTCTTCACCTTCGGCATCATGCCCGCCCACCTTATCGAGGGCGTCGACATGAACGACCCGAACGGCGAGTACAACTCCACCATGGTGGGTACCGGCCCCTACAAGTTCGTCGAGTGGGTCCGCGGCGACCACATCACCCTCGAGCGCAACGAGGATTACTGGGGCGAGGAAGGTCCGTACCTCGATACGATCACCATCCGCTTCGTGACCGACGAGAACACCCGCATCAACATGCTCAAGTCCGGCGAGATCGACTTCACCTACGGCATCGGCTTTGCCAACTACCCGCAGGTCGAGAACATCGAGGGCATGGTTACAGTCGCGAACCCGCTCAACTCCTGGCAGTACGTCGACATGAACTGCTCGGTGCCCGGCCTTGACGACGTGAACGTGCGTCACGCCATCTCCTGCGCCATCGACAAGCAGACGCTCGTCGACGAGCTCTTCCATGGCATCCCCACCGCGTGGCACCAGCCCTGGACCGTCAGCGATCCCTATCACGTCGAGGACTTCGTCACCGAGTGGGATTACGACGTCGACCGCGCCAAGCAGATTCTCGACGACGCCGGTTGGGTCGAGGGCTCCGACGGCATCCGCGAGAAGGACGGCGTGCGCCTCGACTTCGTCGTGGGCTGCAGCTCTTCGAGCGTGACCGATGAGGCCATTCAGCAGGTGCTTATGGACTCCCTGAAGGAGATCGGCATCAACCTCACCGCCGAGAACTACGCCGCGTCCACCTGGACCGCGATGATGTACGACGGCGACTACCAGATCGGTCTCGGCCGCTTCATCACGAGCCCCGGTGCCACCCGTACGAAGATGTACGCGTCCGACGGCGCGCTCAACCGCGGCCGCTGGTCGAGCCCCGAGTTCGACGAGGCCTCACACCAGCTCGACCGTGAGATGGACGAGGAAACCCGTAAGGAGCTCGTGAAGAAGTGCCTCGAGGCTTTCGACGAGGGTATGCCGCAGGTCATCATCTACTCCAACGCCGAGGTCGACGTGTACACCAACGCGCTGCAGGGCCTGAAGCTCAACCCCACGAACATGACGAACTTCTGCCAGTCCGCTAGTATGTGGTTGCAGCAGTAAACGGGGTTTACAGGTTTTAGCCGAATGGTTCGGGAGGCAGATGCTTTTGGCATCTGCCTCCCGGTATTGAGTAGATACGCACCCGGGCTGGGGGTTCGGGCGCGTTAGGAGGGAGGAACGCGTGCTCAAGTTCATTGGCAAGCGCATTCTCCAGGCGATTCCCATGCTCCTGGCGACATCCATCATCATTTACGCCTTGTTACAGGCGATGCCGGGAGATCCGCTCGACATGTATCTCGAGAATCCGAACGCTTCGCTGGAGGCCATTGAGGCGATCAAGGAGGCACACGGTCTGAACGACCCGGTGCCCATCCAGTACCTGCATTGGCTCGGCGGCATCCTCACGGGCGACTGGGGCGTGTCGATCAACAGCTCGCGTCCGGTGCTCGAGCTCATTGGCGAGCGCGTGGTTCCGACCCTGCAGCTCTGCGGCGTATCCTTCCTCATTGCGCTCTGCATCTCCATACCGGTGGGTATCTTCTGCGCCATCCGTAAGGGCAAGGTCTTCGACAACGTCGCGACCCCCCTCACGTTCCTGGGCATTTCGATGCCTTCGTTCTGGTTCGCGCTCATCCTCCAGCTGACCTTCGCGGTGACGCTGCACTGGCTGCCCTCCGCCGGCCGCACGTCGGTGGGCGTCGGCGGCGGCACCTTCATCGACATCGCACGGCATATCATCATGCCCGCGACGGTGCTCTCGCTTATCTACATCGCCAGCTGGACGCGCTATGCCCGCTCCAACTACCTCGAGGTGCTGGGGCAGGACTTCATCCGCACCGCGCGCGCCAAGGGCTTGAAGGAGAAGAAGGTCCTTTTCATCCACGCCCTGCGCAACGCCCTCATTCCCATGGTGACGGTCATCATGATCGACATCCCGGTGCTGTTCTCCGGCGCCGTCATCACCGAGACCGTCTTCGCATGGCCGGGCATGGGCACGCTCTTCTACGACTCGCTCAACAAGCAGGACTATCCCATCCTCATGGGCGTCCTCATGATCAACGCGGTGCTCGTGATCTTGAGCAACCTGCTTGCCGATATCATCTATGCGGCGCTCGACCCGCGCATCAAGTACGAGTAAGGGGGAGCGTCGATGTTTCTGTTCAACAGCCGAAAGGCAGATATTGCAAAGCGTGAGGAGCAGGCCGCGAACGTCGAGGTCGTGCAGTCTCCGCTCAAGCAGGCGCTGCGCCGTTTCCGCAAGAACCGCATCGCCATCACCGGTGTCGTCATGCTCACGCTCCTGGTGCTCATCGTAATCGTCGGGCCGTTCTTCATGCAGTACAACCCCGACACGGTCGATCTCTATTCCATCAACGAAGGTCCCACGGCCGAGCATCTGCTCGGCTGCGACGAACTCGGCCGCGACCTGCTCACGCGCCTGCTCTACGGCGGCCGCATCTCTATCGCGGTCGGCCTCACGGCGGCGCTCCTCTCCATCGTGGTGGGATCGCTCGTCGGGGCGCTCGCCGGGTTCTACGGCGGCTTCATCGACAACCTGCTCATGCGCTTCACGGACCTCGTGCTCACGATCCCCTCGCTGCCGCTGCTCATGGTGCTCTCCGTGATCTTCAAGCCGAGCCCGGCGTTTTTGGTCGTGATGATCGCGTGCCTGAACTGGACAGCGTCTGCGCGTTTGGTGCGCAGTCGCTTCCTCACGCTGCGCTCGCTCGATTACGTGCGCGCCGCCCGGGCGACGGGCGAAGGCGACCTGCGCATGATCCTCACGCATTTGCTGCCCAACACGCTCGACGTCATCATCGTGACGGCGACGCTTGCGGTGGGCAACGCCATCATCATGGAATCCACCCTTTCTTTCCTGGGCTGCGGCATCAACCCGCCCACGGCGAGCTGGGGCAACATGCTGCAGAACGCGCAGAACACCATGACGATCCAGCCGTTCACGGCCATCGCGCCCGGTCTCATGATTCTGCTTACCGTGCTCGCCTTCAACTTCGTGGGCGACGGTTTGGATGATGCGATCGACCCCAAGCGCGATCGCCAGGGATAATTCGACAGGAGGCTGTATGAAAGACAAATTGCTCGACGTCAACGGCCTGTCCGTCGGATTCCATTCCGATGACGGCGTGTTCCGTGCGGTCGACCACATGAGCTTCGCGGTGCGCAAGGGCGAAAGCGTGTGCATCGTGGGAGAATCCGGCTGCGGCAAGAGCGTGACCTCGCTCGCCATTATGGGACTTTTGAACATCCCACCAGCGGAGGTTGCGGGTGAGGTGCTGTTCGAGGGGAAGAACCTCCTCGAGCTCTCGCGCGAGGAGATGCGCCAGATCCGCGGCAACCAGATCGCCATGATTTTCCAGGAGCCCATGACGTCGCTCAACCCGGTGTTCACCTGTGGCTACCAGATCGCCGAGGCGCTCATCCAGCACGAGGGCATGAACAAGAAGGAGGCGCGCGACCGCGCGATCGAGCTCATGCGCTTGGTGGGCATCCCCTCGCCCGAAAAGCGCGTGGACAACTACCCGCACCAGCTCTCGGGCGGTATGCGCCAGCGCGTCATGATCGCCATGGCGCTCGCGTGTTCCCCGAAGCTTCTCATCGCCGACGAGCCCACCACGGCGCTCGACGTGACCATCCAGGCGCAGATCATGCAGCTTCTCCGCGAACTCAAGGAGAAGCTCGACATGGCGCTCATCCTCATCACGCACGACATGGGCGTCGTGGCGCAGATGGCCGAGTGGGTTATCGTGATGTACGCAGGTCAGGAGGTCGAGCGCGCGGACGTGCGCACGATCTTCAAGAACCCACTCCATCCGTATACGGTCGGCCTGCTCGATTCCGTGCCGAAGCTCACGGGTACCGCGGGCGAGCCGCTCAAGACCATCGAGGGCACTGTTCCCGGCATGTTCGATATGCCGAAGGGCTGCCATTTCGCGCCGCGCTGCAAGTTCTGCACGGAGCGCTGCATGAACGAGGTGCCCGACTTCGTCGATGTCGGCGACGGGCACATGGTACGGTGCTTCAACATCGACGCCGTAAAGACGGCTCTCGGCGCGGGCGTGTCGAGTGAGACGAAGGCGGCAGGCATCGCCGACGCCTCCGACGCGGCGACCGACGTTCAGGTGACTGATGAGAGGGGAGGCGGCGATGAGTGAGGATCTGAAGCGCGGCGACGAGCTGGTGCGCCTCGAGAACGTGAAGACCTACTTCCCCGCGAACAAGACCTGGAACAAGAATAAGCGCATCTACGTGAAGGCCGTCGACGGCGTGAGCCTCACGCTGAACTACGGCGAGACGTTTGGCCTGGTGGGCGAGTCCGGCTGTGGCAAGTCGACGCTCGGCCAGACCATCCTGCGTCTCGAGAACCCCACGGACGGCAAGATCTACTACCGCGGCCGCGATATCACGAACGCCGATTCGAGGTCGCTGCGCGAGCTGCGCCAGGAGATGCAGATCATCTTCCAAGATCCGTATTCCTCGCTCGACCCGCGCATGACGGTCGGCAGCATCGTGGGCGAGCCGCTCGTGGTGCATAAGTGGGGGACGAGCGCAGAGCGCAAGGAGCGCGTGTCGGAGCTGCTCAAGCTCGTGGGTCTGCGTCCCGAGCACGCCAAGCGCTACCCGCATGAGTTCTCCGGCGGCCAGCGCCAGCGCATCGGCATCGCGCGCGCCCTCGCGACGAATCCGAAGTTCATCGTGTGCGACGAGGCGGTTTCCGCCCTCGACGTGTCCATTCAGGCGCAGGTGCTCAACCTGCTCGAGCGCCTGCAGGACGAGCTCGGCCTCACCTACCTGTTCATCGCCCACGGCCTTGCCGTGGTGAAGCATATGAGCGACCGCGTGGGCGTGATGTACCTCGGCAAGCTCGTCGAGGTGGCTCCGAGCGACGACATCTACGACCGACCCCTGCATCCCTATACGCAGGCGCTCATCGACGCGATTCCCGTTCCCGACCCCGATGTGAAGCAGGGGACGAAGCTCCTCACGGGCGACGTGCCCAGCCCGATCGACCCGCCGAGCGGCTGCCGCTTCCATACGCGCTGCCCGTTCGCGACCGATCGCTGCAGCACCGAAGAGCCTGAGCTCAAAGATGTCGGCGGTGGGCACTGCGTGGCGTGCCACCTCGTGGTGGCGAATGAGGATGCCGAAGGTACCGGTGTGCCTGCCGCAGCAGACGCCGTCGCGACCGTTGAAGGGGAGGCGTAAGGTATGGATAAGCTGTTCCAAGGGAAGCGCGAACAGGTGGCCCAGATCCTTCGCGAGAAGCAGATCGGGCTATGGCTCGTGATGGGGCGTGAGACGGTCGACGTGTGCGATCCAGCCCTGCGCCTCGTGTTCCCCTCGAATGTCATGGGCGTCTCGGCGTTTTTCTACACGCCGGACGGTGTGGCCCGCGCGCTCGTGCGCCAGAAGGACGTCGCCGGTGTGCAGGCAACGGGTTGCTTCGATGAGGTCGTGGGCTATGGAGACGATTTCGACGAGCTGCTTGCGGCCACGATCGAGAAGATCGATCCCAACGTGATCGATATCGACGCCGACCTGTACGACGCGCTCACCGACGGCCTCACGACCGGCCTGTACCTGCGCCTTATGCGCGATCTTGAAGGCACGCCGTATGCCCAGCGCCTGAGCTATGGACAGGTGATTCGGGCGCTGCGCGGCCGCAAGATCGACGCCGAGGTTGAGCTCCAAGTCGAGGTGCTCAAGCTCCTGAACCAGGTGTGCGACGAGCTTTCCGGCATCGTTCGGCCTGGCGTGAGCGAGGAAGACGTCTACGACTACTGCCAGGAGTTCATGCGCAAGCACGACCTCACGCCCTCGTGGGAGACGACGTGTTGCCCGCTCGTGCATGCGGGCGCGCGCAGTGTGCAGGGGCTCGTCCACCCGGGTACGAATCAGGTTCGCCCGGGCGACGTGTTCCACTTGAGCTTCGGCGCGAAGCATGCGAGCGGCTACGCCACCGATTTCCAGCGGAGCTGGTATGTGCTTGAGGAAGGCGAGTCCGAGCCGCCCGAGGAGGTGCAGCGCGCGTTCCAGGCCGTGATCGACGCGATCGACGGCACGAGGGCGGCCATGCGCCCCGGGATGGAAGGCCGCGAGGTCAACCGCATCTTCAACAAGGCGCTCGAAGATTGGCCGGCGAGCGGCGGCGGGCATTCCGTAGGTCGCGCGCTCCACGACGGTTGCTTCCAGCTCGCGGGAGATTCCCCGGTGATCGGCGAGCTGCCGGAGATTTCCCTCGAGGTGGGAAACGTCTTCACGCTCGAGGTGTTCTGCAACACGCCGCGCGGCGTGATCGGTGTGGAGGAGATGATTCGCCTCGAAGAAGACGGCGGGTCGTACCTCTATCTTCCGCAGCGCGAGCTTTGGACGCTCCCCTGCGCCTGATGCATCAAAAAGGGACGGGTGCGAAACGTCGCTTTTGCTGCGTTTTGCACGTTTTGACCCCGTCCCCAAATGACGCACCCGAATGACGCAAGAAGTAACGTTTTGTATCCGTCCCAACATGACGTATTGGAAGGAGAAAGGCATGCTTGGTGAAAACTTCGTTGGATTGAGTGATGAAACCCTGGCGTATGCCGAGGACCTTGCCACGGTGACGCTCGGCGTCGACGCGCTCGACCGTAAGCTCAACCAGACGTCTGAGGATTACGACGGCGTCGTGTGCATCAACCTTGGATGGGATAAGACCGCCGAGTTCTCCGATTGGTCGGACGCCCGCGCGGCTCTGCGCGAGCTCGCCGCCCGCGCGCTCACGCTTCCCGAGGCCGACCGCCGTCTGTATTACACGCAGGCGTGCACTTCGATCGACAGCTTCTGTGCGTGGCGCGAGGGCAAGCTCCCGCGCCTGACCGATCAGGTGAGCCTGTTTTTGCTTTCCGACGGCGCCCCGGCAAGCGAGAAGTACCTCGCCGGCCAGTGCAAGAAGCTCGACGAGTACTTCGATATGCTCGGATATAAGGGCACCCTGGCAGAGCGCACCGAGCGCTGGAAGGAGGAGAATCTCGTTCCGCGCGAGGATGTGCAGTCCGTCATGACCGATCTCATGAACGAGGCGCGCGAGATCTGTGGAGAGTTCCTGCCGCTCCCCGAGGAGCCGTATCACGTCGCGACCGTCGACGGCGGCCCGTTCTCCGCCCGTTCCGAGGTTCTGAAGCTGCGCGTCGTGGTGAACATCGCACCCACGTACACGCGCCCCTCGTTGAAGCATCTCGTGTGCCACGAGATCTATCCCGGCCACTACATGCAGTTCACGCTGCGTCGCGAGCTGTGGAAGCAGGGCTATGCCGGTGCCGACGGCCTGCTTTCCGTGACGAACCACTCCTCTTCGAGCTGTTTCGAGGGTCTGGCCGACATGGGCGGACGCTTCCTGGGCTGGATGGACGTGAACGACCGCATCCAGGAGATCTACTCCGATATCAAGAGCGCGCTTGGAACCACCTCGTCCTACCAGCTCCAGGTGCTCGGCTGGCCGGAGGAGCAGGTCGAGGAGTACATGCGCCAGTGGCCGCTTCTGGGTGGCGAAGCGGGCATCAAGAGCCGCATGGAGTTCATCAAAGACCCCACGCGCTCCGCACTCATCTGGTCGTACTGGCGCGGTGACCAGGCGTTCTTGAACGTCATGGACCGCCTGTCCGACGAGGATATGCCGCGGTTCTACGACTACATCTACGGCCGCCTGCACACCCCGTCATCGCTCGCGATGTTCCAGTAGAGGTGAGAAGTTCTGTCCAGGACTCAGATGCTTACGCGCGTGAGGCTAGAGAGGTTTGAAGATGCTGTCTCTTGAAGATAAGTTCCGCATGCTGGGCGTCGACTCGGCACCCGGCCAGGAAGTGAACGCTCACGGCATTCCCGATGGCATCGTCGGTGAATGCTTGGAAGGCACGCGCGTGGACTTCTCCCACGGCGACGTTGACGCCTTCACGCCCATCCCCGGCTCGCTCGACCTGTTCGTGGCGGGCTTCGAGGAGGGCGCTCCGCAGGCGTATACCGAGTACCGCGGCCGCATGAGCCTCCGCGAGTATCTCGCGGGCAAGCTCGCGGAGTTTTCCGGTGCTCCCGTCGCCGCGGGCACCGAGCTCATCGTGACGCCGGGCACCCAGGGTGCGCTCTTCCTCGCCATGGGTGCCGCCATCATGCCGGGCGACAAGGTCGTGGTGATCGAGCCCGACTACTTCGCGAATCGCAAGCTCGTGACGTTCTTCGGCGGCGAGCTCGTGCCGGTGGGGCTCGACTACTTCGGCTGCGAGGGCGAGCGTGCCGGTATCGACCTTGCCGGTCTTGAGCGGGCGTTTGCCGAAGGTGCGCGGCTGCTCATCTTCTCGAATCCCAACAACCCCACGGGTGCGGTCTACACGCGCGAGGAGCTCGTGAGCATCGCGGAACTTGCGCAGCGCTATGGCGTGCGCGTCATCTGCGACGAGCTGTATTCGCGCCAGATTTTCGACGGCCGCGACTTCGTGCACCTGCGCTCCCTCGGCATCCTTGACCCCGAGCTGCTCGTGACGATCATCGGCCCTTCGAAGACCGAATCGATGAGCGGTTTCCGCCTGGGCGTGGCGTATGGATCGCCCTCGTGGATCCTGCGCATGGAGAAGCTCCAGGCTATTGTGTCGCTCCGCGCTGCCGGCTACTGCCAGGCGGTCATCCCTGGATGGTTCTCGGAGCCCGAAGGCTGGATGACGGAGCGCGTCGCGGCGCACCAGCGCATTCGCGACGACCTCGTGGCGATGTTCCGCGCCATGCCCGGCGTGCGCGTGCGCGTCACGGAAGGCGGCAGCTACATTTTCCCGACGCTTCCCGAGCTCACGCTGCCGCTCAAAGACTTCGTCGCGGCGCTCCGCCTTCAGGCGAACGTCGTGGTGACGCCGGGCACGGAGTTCGGCCCGCAGTTTACGAGCAGCGTGCGTCTTAACTTCTCGCAGGACCATGACGCCGCCGTGGACGCCGTGCGCCGCATGGGCGTGCTCATCGACCGCTATCGGGCGTGATGGGCATGGCGGCTTCTTCTGCAGAAGGGCGCGCACGGCGCGTCGCGCTCATCGGCTATGGCAAGATCGGCCGAACCGTTGCTCAGCATGTTCGCGAGCTTGGCTGCGAGGTGGCGTTCGCACTCGATCCCGTCGCAGAGGCCGAGGACGGCACCACGATTGTGCGCACGGGATCGCCCGAGCTCTATGAGGGAATCGATCTCGTGGTGGAGTGCGCGACGGCGGCCGCCCTTGTGGCGCAGATCGACGACGTGCTCGAGCGCACGAACCTCATGCCGTTCTCGCTCACCGCGTTTTCCGACGACGACGTGCTCGAGCGCGCGAAGCGGACGGCACAGGAGCACGGACATGCCATCTACTTTCCGCACGGTGCCATCCTGGGGCTTGACGGCATCTGGGATGCGCGGAGCATCTTGACCGAGGTGTCGATTGTGACCACGAAGAGTCCGGCGAGCTTGGGGCTTGCCGCATGCTCAGAGCCCAAGACCGTGTTCGAAGGTTGTACGCGCGATGCCTGTGCGGCGTTCCCGCGGAACGTCAACGTGCATGCTGCGGTGGCGCTGGCAGGCATCGGGTTTTCCCGTACACATTCCATGATCGTGGCCGATCCGAATGTGACCACGAATACGCATGTCATCTCGGTGAAGGGCGAGGGAATCGAGTTCACCTTGAATATCTCCTCCTTCACCACGGGCGGCGTGACGGGTGTCTACACGCCGCTTTCTGCCTGCGGCTCGCTCGACCGCGTGCTCAAAGATGGCGGCGGCCTCGCCTTCGTGTGATGTGACGCTGGTGACAGGTTATTGTGTCACGCGTCTCTAGGGTGCCTATGACTGCCGGCCTGTCTCGTATACGGGGCAGGCCGGCAGTTGGTTACTAATGGGTTCTCATAACAGCGCTACTTCTGAGAAAATGTCCGCACGGGCTTCTAACATCAAAGGCGTAGGGCAGCAGGTGAGTAGAACGCTGTGGGTCAGAAGGCGGCTCGGCGGATTTCTGCACATACGCGTGCGGCAAGCGAGTTTTGCATGAGTCGGAAGGAGGGCACGACGTGAACCTGGGACATGAGACCGAACAGGTTGAGTTCAAGAAATCGACAGGCGAGCATCGCGAGGCGGTGGAATCCATCGCTGCCATCCTTAACAAACATGGTAAAGGGACGCTCTATTTCGGCGTGAGAAACGATGGCGAGGTCGTTGGCCAGGAGGTCTCTGACACGACGTTGCGCTCCATCAGCCAAGAAATTGCAGCGAGGATTGAGCCCGTCATCCATCCGGTCATCCAGGAGCTCACGACGGATGACGGTAAGCACTACATCCGCGTGGACTTCGAGGGGACTGCAGCGCCCTATGCTTGCAGCGGCAGGTACCGGATCCGCCAAGCGGATGAAGACGTGCTCATGACACCTGAACTGGTGGGGAGGATGTTTGTTGAGGCGTCCGACCGGCTGGACCCTTGGGATGGCAAGCTCTCCGACCAACCGGTTTCCGACGCTGACGAAAAACTCGTGCGCCGTTTTGTTGACCACGGCATTGAGAAGGGGCGTCTCCCAGATACCTATAGAGAAGAGTCGACCCAAAACGTGCTGGAGCATCTGGGTCTTGCGCGTAATGGCTTTCTCACTAATGCGGCGACGGTGCTCTTCTGCCCTGCAAAGTACTGGTTCCGATTGTCCATGGCGGTGCTCGCCGGCAACGATCGCGTGAACATCTTGGATCTGCAGCATGAACTGAGACCGGTGCTCGAGCTCATCGATGCCGCCGAGTATTACGTGATCGCCAATATTCGACGGCGCATCGTAATTACGGGTGCCCCGCAGCGTGACGAAATCCCCGAGATTCCACGCGCCGCCATCCGCGAGGCTATCATCAACGCGTTCTGCCACAAGAAGTACCGCGGCGATGCGCGCGTGATGATCGATATTTTCACGGACGCGGTTGAGATCACCAACCCAGGACTATTTCCGGCGGACACCTCGCCGGAGGCATACCTTTCAGGCGAACGAAAGGCGTCGGAGAGCCGCAATCCTCTGCTTGCGCGTGCCCTGTTCCGCGGTGGCTACATCGAAGAGCTGGGGAGCGGCGTAAAACGCATTAAGGAAGCCTGCGATGCCGAGGGCGTGTGCGTTGAGTATCGGCAGCTTCACGACGAGACCACCGTCGTTTTTCATCGACCGGGATCGCAGGTCGAATATGTTTATGCGGATGATGACGAGCGAGCTAAATCGAAATCTGCCGACTACATAAAGAACAGCAGTAAAAATCGGCAGCAAAAATCGGCAGCAAAAATCGGCAGCAAAAATCGGCAGATTGGCGAATCAATCGCTGATGCTGCAAAGAAGATGATCGTTGCTCACCTTGCGTCAGCAGAGAGGCCGCTCAGCCGAGCAGATATAGCCGAGGCGGTCGGTCTCGGTTCGTCACGAACGCGAGACTATCTGCGCGAGCTCGTTTCGGAAGGCGCGGTTGTCTCAGAAGGAAAATCGAGGGCGACGGTGTACCGGATTGCTCACGCGCCCGTGCAAGGAGAAGACGGCGGCGGCAACGGCTGACCCCGCCGCCAAAGTAAGGAAAAGCGCCCTAGCAGCGATACCGCTCCTAGGGCGCCGTGCCGTACCGTCCCGCAGCAAGCGCGCTAGTAACCGCGCGCGCGGTCGACGACGTGCGTGAGCTCATCGCCGGCAAGGTAGCGCGTGAGGTTCTCACGGAAGATCTCGAACAGCGCGCGGACGTTGACGAGGTCGTCGTCCCAGCCAGCGACATGCGGTGTGACGATCACGTTCTCGAGCCCCCAGAGCGGGCTTTCCTGCGGCAGCGGCTCCACCTCGAACACGTCGAGCACGGCACCGGCAATCTTGCGCTCTTGCAGCGCGGCGGTGAGTGCATCCTGGTCGACGGTCACGCCACGGCCGACGTTCGCGAAGACCGTGCCCTCGTTCATGCATTCGAAGAACCGTGCGGAGACGAGCTTCTGGGTCTCGGGCGTGCTCGGCAGACTCACGGCGACGATGTCCGCACCAGCGAGCGCGGCCTCGGGCTCGTCCATGAGATAGTGCTCGTCGAAGGCGGGCGAGGCGATGTCGCGCGTGCGATCCATGCCGCGCACGCAGGCGGCTCCCAGCGCCTTCATACGCTCGGCGATGGTCGAGCCCACATTGCCGCAGCCGATGACGCACACGGTGCTATCACAGATGGAGCGCCCGACGCCCTGGCGCCCCCAGGAGCGCTCGGCCTGAGCGGTGTGGTAGGCGGGCAGGTGGCGGAAGATCGAGAGCACACCGCCCACGACGTACTCGGCGATATCGATGCCGAAGGCGCCGGAGCCGTTCGTGAGCACGACGTCCTCGCGGGCGTAGATGTCGCCGCAGAGGCGCTCGACGCCAGCCGCGGGCGTCTGCACCCAGCGCAGCTCGGGCAGGCTCTTGAAGGTTGCGGGCGGGAAGTATCCCATGAGCGCCTCGCAGGTAGCGAGCTCTTCAATCGAAGGGTCGCCCTCCGACGAGAACCAGATGGTGCCGCGCCCGGCATCATGGGCGATGGCATCGAGTGCTGCGCGCTGCTCGTCGTTGAAGGGCACGTGGCGGAATCCGATGTTCATCCTTAGTTCCTTTAGGGTTGATGACTGCATAACAAAGCGGGGTCGGACGGCTGCGCGTCCGACCCCGTAGGCATCGCGAACACGTTACAGGGGTAGGTGCACCCAGCGCTCCTCGCGGTGAGAGCGATCGGCTGCGTTGATGAGCTCCTGCACACGGGCGCTCTGCTCGAAGTTGCCCTCGTTCTTCTCGCCGCCAGAGACGATCTCTTCCAGGAAGTTCTGGATCAGGCAGCCGTAGAACGCGGTATCCCAGTCGTCATCGGGCTGATGGCCGGGGTTCCAGTACTTGTCGGGAATCTCGAGCTCGCGGTACTTCACGGCGTTGGCGTCCGCGTTGGGATCCGCCCAGCCGTCGGCATACTCGAGCTTCTGGATCGCATGGGTCTCGGGATCCTTGATGAGCGTCGCCTTGAGGGAGCCCTTGTCGCCGTAGATCCACGCGGTGATGCCGGGATAGTTACCCACCGTCACGAAGGAGGTCTGCATGGAGAACAGGTAGCCCTTCTTGGTGGTGCCCATCCACATGTCGGCGTCGTCCCAGTTGATGCGCTCAAGATGGTCGTCGACGTTGTAGCGGCGGCGTTCCTTTACGAGGTTGGCCATGGCGCAGACGACCTTCTCGATATCGTCGTTGATGAGCTCGAGGCCAATATCGATCGTAGGCGCGCCGTAGCCTTCGAGCGAGGACATCTCGATCTTCTTGGGATCGGGGTCGGTGCCCACCTTCTCGAGCTCGGTGGGGTACTCCTTGAAGAGGCGCTTGTCCTGCGGATACCAGGGGTTCAGCCACTGGCTGTTCTGCTCGTAGCCGTTGAAGAGCCACGGCGTGCCGATCTTGCCCTCACGGACGAGGTCGAACATGTACTGCACGGCGGGTGCGTAGCGGAACGTGAGGCCGACCTTCGTCTTCAAGCCCTTGGACTTTGCGAGGTCGGAGAGCTCGCGCACGCGATGGAAATCACCGGCAACGGGCTTCTCCACGAGCACGTGCTTGCCGCACTCGATGGCGAGCGTTGTGAGCGGCTCATGGGATTCGCCGTGTTCGTCGCGGGTGCAGACGTCGATCACATCGAGGTCGTCGCGGCGAATCATGGCTTCAGCATCGGTCATGACCTCGGGGGCGCCGAACTTCTCGGCAGCCTCGCGCGCGAGCTCCTCATCGCGGTCGCAGATTACGACGAGGTCGCACAGATCGCTTCTCACCCAGCCGGGGATGTGGGCGCGCTTGGACCATCGGCCGGCGCCGATGATGCCGACGCGGAGTTTATCGGCCATAGCAGCTCCTCTCACCTGAAGGTACATACCAGTCTCGATTATAGGTTTGCGCATGAAGCGATATGGGATTCCCAGTCTTTTCCCACACCCTCGTTTTCACATACGAAACAAACGGGCGTCGCTGAACGCTTCGGCTCCACACGCGGGGCGCGGCAAAGGGGACGGGTACCGTCGCCGCGGGTACGCGCGGTCGTTACCGATGAAGGGTCATGACGCTCGCGCGCTCGCGGATCTCGGGGTCGTAGTAGGTATGGGTGAAGGGGGCATCGGGTTGTCGCCGCCGTTTGAAGAGGATCTTGACCGCATCCGAGCACATTTGCGCGTCGTCGATGGACATGCTTGTGATGGGCACTTGGGCGTTTTGGGTGAGCGGTGTGTCCTCGCCCGAGATGATCGACATGTTCTGGGGAACGCGGATGCCGCGGCGCATGAGCTCGTGGACGATGCCGGCGGACGCGTCGTTCGAGGTGACGAGTGCGGTCGGACGCGGTTTGAGCTCGAGGATCCTGTCCACGATATCGACCCCGCTCATATAGCTGCTACGCTCGAGATGAAGCAGGTGGCTCTCGGGAACGTCGAGCCCGTGCGCGTGCATGCAGTCGGCGAAGCCCAGGCTCTTGTCTTGCGTGATGGTCGAGGTGCTGGACCCGCCCACGAACGCGATGCGCGTGTGGCCGTGCTCGATGAGGTACGTGGCACAGTCGAAGCCGATCTTGTAGTAGTCCGCATGCAGGCAGTCGATGCGCTTCATGGGGAGGTAGCGCTCGAGCATCACGAGTGGGCAGGGATAATGGCGCAAGAGGCGCGCTGTCTTGTCCGAGCTTCCGATGGTGAACGTGATGACGCCGAAGAAATGGCGCTCTGCAGCCATGTTGAGGTAGGCGTATTCACGCTCGGCTGAGAAGTGCGTGAGCCCCACGAGCGGCTGCTTCCGCCGCTGCACGAGCTTGTCGCAGAGCAGCTCGACGCGGCTCGACGAGACGGAGTTGCTCACCCCGCCGATGAGCACGAGCACCTGGTCGCTCGAATCGTCGGGGAAGCGGCGGTTGCGCTTATGGTGCTGGTAGCCGAGCTCTGTGATAGCCTGTTCCGTCTTCTGCCGCGCCTCTTCGGATACATAGCCCTTGCCGGAAACGACGCGCGAGACCGTCGAGATGGAAAGGCCGGTCGCCTGGGCGATGTCTTTGAGAGTCGTCGCCATGGATCACGCCTCCTTTGCACGAGCGAGCTCTTGCTGCTCGAACCAGCGCATATGGTCTTCCAGGATATCGAGGGGTATCGCGCCGAATTCCAGCGCTGTCGCATGGAAGCGCTTGAGGTCGAACGTATCGCCGAGCTCACGCTCTATGCGTTCGCGCAGGTCGCAGAACCACCGGCTGCCCCATTTGTATGCGAGCGCCTGCGCGGGCATGCTGCAGGTGTAGCGCACGAGTTCGGTGTGGATCTCGAGCTCGGTGAACATGGTGTGCTCGCGGAGCAGCTGCGCGGCCTCGTCGTAGGTCCAGCCGAGGGCGTTCAGCCCGGTGTCGACGATGAGCCGGCAGCAGAGGAACGCGTCCCAGGTGAGGCGGCCGAAGTACTCCATGGGTTCGTAGAGGCCGAGTTCGTGGGCAAGATTCGAGGCGTATTCCGCCCAGCCGTCGGCGTAGGCGGTGTCGTAGTGGTGGTGGATGATATCGGGCAGGGTCTCGTCTTCCTGCACGAGGTTCATCTGGTAGTGGTGCCCGGGCAGCAGCTCGTGGTACACCACCGCGCAGGTGCGGATCTGGCAGCGGCGATCGAGCTCGGCGGCGCTGTAGTAGTAGATGCCCTTGTCGTCCTCACCGGGTACGGGAACGTGGTAGTAGCCCCAGCTCGAGGTTTGCTCGTCTGCCTCGCGCGTGCGCGCGACCGTGCAATCGGCTTTCGGCATGCGGTCGAAGTACTTCGGCATGAGCGGGCGGATCTTATCCAGGTAGCCTTCGAGGGCGTTTTGCATCTCCTCCGGCGTGTCGAAGCGATAACGCGGGTCTGCTTGGATCTTGTCGAGCACCTCGCGTAGGGTTCCCGTGTAACCCATGGCGCGCGCGACGTCGAGCATGGCGCGTTCGGTGCGCTCGAGTTCTTGCCAGCCACGTGCCATGATGGCGGCGGGGTCTTCGCGGCATGAGATATAGGTCTCGACCTCGCGCGCGTAGAGCTCGGGTCCACCGGGGTACTGTCCCATGCCCAGCGCGGTGGGCGCGAGCTCGTAGTAGTCGCCGGAGATGGTCGCAACGAGGTCGCGCAGTTCCGCGGCGAGCGCGCACGCCGGCTCCTCACAGCCTTCGAAGCGCACCGTTCGTTGGTCGATTTCATCTTGCGCCGCGGTGAGTGTTTGCAGCACGAGGTCGCAGCACATCTTCGGCATACGGATATAGCGGCGCGCCTGCTCGAGAAGTTTTTCGTGCATGCTGTGCACAAAGGGGGCGAAGCCCTTTAAGATGCGCAGATAGAAGGCGCGTTCCTCTGGTGTGGCGGTGGGCAGGGCGAGCATCTTCTCCACGAGCGTGGGAATGGTGCGATAGCTGCTGTTCAAATCGAAGCGCTGCCAATAGTTGTCTCGGTTGTTGCGGATGTAGGCGCAATACCGTATGAGAATCTTGAGCACCATCTCATCGTTGTGGGCTACCGCGTTGTTGAGCATGGTGCGGGCGCGAGCTTCCGTTTCGTCTGCGAGCCGGGCGTCTGCCTCGGCGCGCTCGAGTGAGAGGTCGGGGAACTGGGCGTCCGGAAACGTCCATTTCACAATCATGACCTCGTTGTTCTCGACGGTGCTCGCAAAGAACTCGTTTGCGAGCCGCAAGACTTCGGGCGAGATAACCATGATGCCTCCATGCGCTTGCTGGGTGGGGGATGCGGCTGCTGTTTTCAGCATATATCACATCGCACATATGAAATTTCACATGTTCGTCCGTATCATACCAGCAAACGCTTTTTTGTGCTAAAGCGCAGGGCTGCATCATGGCTCGGCAAACCAGCCATTGGGGACGGGGGTTATTGGCTGGTTGCTGGACGAATCAGCCAATAACCCCCGTCCCTAATGGCTGGCGGCGCGCACCTGCTCGATGACGCGGGCCATGGTCTCATCGATGCGGTCGCGCTTGAGCTCGCACTCCCAGATGGTGATCGCGGTCCACCCGAGTTCTTCGAGCTCGGCGATAGCGCGACGATCGCGCTCGACGTTGCGGCGGAACTTCGCCTCCCAGAACTCGGTGTTTCGCTTGGGTGTCGAGGGGTTGCAGTGCGGGCAGCGGTGCCAAAAGCAGCCGTTCACGAAGATCGCGATCTTGCGACCGGGGAAGGCGATGTCTGGCTTGCCGGGAGCTTTCTTCCATTGCAGGCGGTAGCCGGTGAGCCCCGCCTCGCGCAGGCGCTGGCGCACAAGCAGCTCGGGTTTGGTGTTCCGGCTCTTGTTGCCCTGCATGGAGTGGCGGCTGTCGTGGCGGCGTTTCGCGAGGGCTTGCAGGTCGTCGGCCGTTTTGGTGTGCGCGATGGTGCGCACGAGCTCGCGGTCGGCGGGCATCCACTTCATATGGGCGAGTGAGCGGCGCTTCACCCAACGAAGTTCGAGCTGTTTATCGCTCTTCTGCGGCTCGCCGCTCTCGGGTTTTAGGCTGCATAGGAAGCACTTCATAGAAAGGTGGAAATCGGGGTAATCGTACTCGACGGTGTAGAAATCGCACAGGTCGGTGATGCTTACCTGCAACTCTTCGGCAAGCTCGCGCCGGCACGCGTCTTCCGCCGATTCGCCGTTTTCGATCTTTCCGCCCGGGAACTCCCACATGCCTTTCATGTCGCCATAGCCGCGCTTCACGGCGAGGAAGCGGGCAGAGTCCGCACCGTCTTCCTGCTCGCATATGATGCCTGCCGCCACGCGTACCGTTTTCACGAAGCTCCCTTGGTAGTCCGTTTCCCGCTTATCGTATCACGGTGTATGGAAATAACCCTAGGAGTCTTCTGGCTGGATTCGTTTGCAAAATTACCCCAGGGGTTTTTCGACACAGGGGCGCGCCATGTTAAATAACCCCTGGGGTTTTTTAACATGGCATGATAGGCGCGCTTACGATAGCAGTTGTCGCTTCATGTTAAAAAACCCCTGGGGTTATTTAACATGGCGCGCCCCTGTATCATGCCGAAAAACCCCTGGGGTAATTTTACAAACCTTACAAAACTGCAAGGCAAGCGTAAGGTAAATCGATGGCTCTGCGCGACGCCTCCTGCGAGGATATGCTCAGGAGGTGGTTCGGATGAAGACCACAAGCAGCAAGATGATCGAGAAGTCTACGATGAGCACTGCGTGCGCCTTCGCGGCGGGGCCGAAGCTCGCATATGCGAGCCCGTATGACCGTATGCCCGAGCGGAAGCCGAAGAACCCGGTGGTGCGCGCGGGCATGTCGGTTGCCGAGACAGTCATCTGGCTCGTCATCATGGCGGCGCTCTCCATCGGTATGATTGTTCTGTTGTGGAACGTCTCCCGCTAAGCGCGTAATGTCCCAAAATGCTCCTGTCCCTTTTTGGGACATGAATGAAAGGATCGATTATGGCAAGCATTCCCTCTGAGGCGCAGCACTTTGCCTTCGGCGGCGCCGCGGCGGCGCAGGCAGTACCTTCTTCAACGTCCGCTGGCGCTTCGGCTGCACCCACGGTGCTCGACGTGCGCCACATCGAGAAGGTCTACGGCAGCCGCAACAATGTGACGCACGCGCTGCGCGACGTCTCGTTCACAGTGAACAAGGGCGACTTCGTAGGGATCATGGGCGCCTCGGGATCCGGCAAGTCGACGCTGCTCAACTGCGTGTCGACCATCGACAAGGTCACGGGCGGCAGCGTGCTCGTCAACGGCGAGGACGTTACGCGCTTGAAGGCACAGAAGCTTACGAAGTTCCGTCGCGAGCAGCTCGGCTTCATCTTCCAGGATTCGAACCTGCTCGACACGCTCACCGCGCGCGAGAACATCGCGCTGCCGCTCACCATCAGCCGCACGCCGGCCAAGGAGACGCTCGCCCGCGTCACGGATGTCGCGTGCCGCCTAGGCATCCAGGAGACGCTCGACAAGTATCCCTACCAGCTTTCGGGCGGTCAGCAGCAACGCGTGGCGGCGGCACGTGCGCTCGTCACGGATCCGGCCATCATCATGGCCGACGAGCCCACGGGTGCGCTCGACTCCAAGAACGCTCGCCTTCTGCTCGAGAGCTTCGAGACCATGAACCGCAGCTACCAGGCAACGGTTCTCATGGTCACGCACGATAGCTTCGCGGCGAGCTACACACACCGCGTGCTCTTTATCCGCGACGGCCGCATCTTCACCGAGCTCCGCCGCGGAGATACGAGCCGCCAGGAGTTCTTCGACCGCATCATGGGCATCGTCGCCATGATGGGCGGGGAGGGTTCCGATGCTCTGTAAGATAGCGCTCGGCAACGTGCGGCGCGCAGGCAAGGATTACCTCGTCTACCTGCTCACGCTCACGTTGGCCGTCACGGTGTTCTATGCGTTCAACACCATCTCCGTCCAGGTGGACATCGCGGGCGTATCCGCGCAGAACGCAGGCATGGGCGAGACCCTCGGCGGCGTTATCTCCGGCCTCACGGTCTTTCTCGGCTTTGTGATGGGCTTCCTCATGGTGTACGCGAACAACTTCATCATGAAGCGCCGCAAGAAGGAATTCGGCCTGTACCAGGTGCTCGGCATGAGCCGTTGGCAGGTGGCGCGCATCATGGCCATGGAGACGCTTTTCGTGTCGCTTGCCGCGCTCGTGCTGGGCGTGGTACTCGGCCTCGGACTCTCGTGGCTCATGGTGTTCTTCACCGCGAGCATCTTCAAGACACAGATCGCTGATTTCCGCTTCTTCTTCTCGCTGAGCGCCTTTATGCTCACGGTGGGCTGCTTGGTGGCGATCTTCCTCGTGACGCTCGTCTTCAACCTGCGCGTGGTGGCGCGGGCGAAGATTATCGACCTCATGAGTGCTAGCCGCAAAAACGAGACGGTGCACGTGCGCAACCCGTGGCTTTCCGCCGTGGTCTTCGTGGTGGGCGCGGCTGCTATCGGCATTGCCTATGCGCGCCTGCTGCACGACGGCCTGCCCTACGACGGCTCGCCGAACGGCATGACGAACTTCCTCATCACGACCATTACCGTTGTGGTAGGCACGATCTTGTTCTTCTTCGGGCTCTCGGGCTTTTTGCTCAAGGCGCTTCAGGCGGCGCGCGGGCTGTATTGGCGTGGCCTCAACATGGTGACGCTGCGCCAGCTCGCGGCCAAGGTGAATACCGTGAGCTTCTCGATGGCCATGATCGCGATGATCCTGTTCCTGGCCATCACGTCGGTCACGACGGGTATGTCGCTTGCCGGCGTGATGAACGAGAACGTTGAGCACGGTACGCCGGCGGATTATTCGCGCATCATCACATATATCGGCGAGCAGTCTGCGGCGGAGCTGAACGCGTCGAACCAGCAGGACGGCTCGGATACCCGCTATGCTGTGACGCGCGAGCCAATCGACGTGCTCAAGGCGAGCGCACTTGATACTGTTGACCCCGATAGCGCAGACGCGCGCCCGTTCGACCTGGCATCGATTATCGGTCGCTCCGTTCAGGTTGATGTGTACGACTCCACGCCGCTGGGGGAGAGCGTACCGCTTGTGACGCTCAATGCCCTCTGCGAAGCGGTAGACATGCCGCTGCCTGCGGGCACGGAGACGGCCGACATGACGAGCTTTGGGCTCGGTATCATGAAGGAGAGCGACTACAATCGCTACCTGCGGTTCCGCGGGTTCGATGAGATCGACCTTGGTGAGGACGGTTACCTCATCACGTCCGACATGGGTGCGACGGTGAACGATGTCTACAACGCCGCCATGGCGAAGGGCGTGACGATCGATATTGCTGGGCGCGAGCTCTATCCGGCTGCCGATGCGGTCGATTACGAGGCGAGTGTGTTCCAGAACGCGATGTTCGGTATGAACTCCGGCTTCGTTGTGGTGCCCGATGAGCTTGTGGACGAGGCGGGGCTGCCGCTCTACTACGGTTACTTCCTGGGCGACTACGCCGATGGCGTCTCGACTGAGGAGGGCGACGCCTATGTGAGCGCGTACCGCCGCTACGGCGACCTCACGGATAGCGACGGCGCGGTCGTGGCACTATGGGGCATGGAGGCCACGCGCACCACGACGTACGAGAGCGTCGACTCCATGAACGGCCTCATTTCGTACCTTGCCATCTACATCGGCTTCGTGCTCGTGGTGGCGTGCGCCGCGATCCTTACGATCCAGCAGCTCTCGGGCGTGGCCGACGCGAGCGGGAATTTCCGCATCCTCTCCGAGCTCGGTACCGAGCGGCGCGACATCGCGCATTCCGTGCTCGCGCAGCAGACGGTGTTCTTCGTGTTCCCACTCGTGCTGGGCATCGCGCACTCGTGCGTGGCACTTTCGGTGATCATCGACCTCGTCGAGCTCTTCGGCGGCTTCTCGATCGGTGGAGCAGTGGGCTTCACGGCGCTCATCTTCGTGGTGGCCTATGGCGGGTACTTCTTCGTGACCTACCTCATGAGCAAGGGCATCGTCCACGACGCAACCCTCACCCGCCGCTCCCTCTGACATTGGGGACAGTCCCCAATGTCATGACATTTGGGACAGGCGTCGACACGACCAACCATTGCAACCATTGGGGACGGGGTTATTGGCTGACCGCACCAGCCAATAACCCCCGTCCCCTTTGGCTGGTGAAAAAGCCCGTGCCGGGGAGAGACACGGGCTTTCGTTGTATCTGCCAAAAGGGACTGTCCCTTTTGGCGCCTTTGGCAGGCGATTAGGCTGAGGCGGCGTAGGGGCGGCGCGGCCAGGATTGGTGCGTCGAGGAAACGGGTTCCCCGGCCTCGAGCTTGCGCATGAACGCTTGGTAGGAACGGCGCAGATTGGTGCGCTGGTCTTCGGAGCGCTTGCGCGGCGTGCGCAGTGAGGTGATGCTGCCACTCATTCGATGGCGTTTGGGCGTGCTCGCGGTAGTTTGCTTGGACGTGTGCATACGATATGCTCCTCTTCTGCGTTGCCGGGCGCGGTGTGCGCCGTGGCGCTCGAGCCCGACGGTCGTGTATCGAATGCCACTAGGTATGTACCACGCGTCGCGCCCGCTATGCACCCTCCATGCCGAACACATGAGCTCTACGCCCAGCGGGGAGCAGGTGATACGTCTTGGTCTGGCCGGAATTGATTACTTGGTGAGATACGAGGTCGCCACGCGACAGGTATGGCGGAAGATGAGCCAGCCGGCCACCGCGCCCACGATTCCGACGCCGAGGTTCCACGCGATTCCCGCCACGACGCCAAGGTTGAGCGAGATCACGAAGCTCAGCGCGCCGCCGCCGAATGCGAGCACCATGCCGCCGAGTACGACGATCATGATGGGGAAGCCACGCTTCACGACGTCGTTCGGCGTCGTCCATGAGAAGTTGGGCTTGCGGACGTCGCTTGAGAGGCCGATGTTCACCATGAGGAAGAACCCGCCGAAGCCGGTGACGAGTACGCAAGCGGCACCGAGGGCGTCGACCTGCCTGCATGCGAAGAGCACGAGCGCGCTCACCGCGATGGTGGCGGCGACAGGCACGGCGTTCGACGCGAGCTTGGCGCCGAGGATCACGCGCTGGGGTAGCGGGGCAGTCGCGCAGATCCACGAGCTCTTGCCTTCGATGGAGATGGAGCACGCGGCGCTCGGACACATGATTGCACAGAAGACGAAGAACCAGGGCAGGAGATTCACCACGAAGCCCGCGATGGCGCCGTATTCCGCAGCGCCGATTTCCACGCCGTCTACCGCGCCGGAGAGCAGAATCTCCTTGAGGCCGATGATGCTGAGCGCAACGGCGATGACGAGCATGAACAGATAACCGAACAGGCAGTTGAACGCATATGAGGGGATGCCGAGCAGCGTGCGGTACTCCTTGAGTACGAGTGCTTTGAACGGGCTGCCGGCGCGCTCGGTGCGGGCGCGAAGTTCGCCTGTGGTGAGGGCGCGGGCGTGCACGCGGGCGGTGAGCGCCGCGTTGATAGCGAGGTAGTTGCGCTGCATGATCTCGAGCGCCAGCGCGGGCACGGCGATAGAGGCGGCAGTGAACGCTCCAAGTCCCAGCATCGAGCCTTCGACCACAGCGCTTCCCATCCAGCTGGCAGGCGGCCATCCGAGGCTCAAAAGCCCGCTTATCGCGGCGAGGCCGCTTGCGAGCTGTTCCGCCGAGGCATCGCCCTTGTTCGCACCCGTGCTGAACGAGTATCCATACACTACGACCATGATCGCCGTGAACGCGATGAGCGAGATGACGATGTACACGAGGTTCGCATGGCGGAAGCGCGATGCGAGGGCGCTCACGCCGAACGCGAGGAACGTCGCGAGCGCTGTGGGAATGGCGGGCGCGAGCAGGACGCTCAACACCGCGCACGCGACAGCCCAGGGAGAGAACGAGGCAAACACAAGGTAGACCGCCCAGAGTGGTATCGAGGCGACGGCCCCTATGAGCGTGGCACTCGCATAGAGCGCCGTCACGCGCGAAGCCACCACGGTGCGGCGCGGCACGGGCAACGACATGACGAGGTCGAAATCCGCCAGGCCAAAGAGCGTACCGTTCGCCTTGAGGAACGTGAAGATGACGCCGGCGAGGGCGCTGAGCGCGACGGCGAAGGCGGGGATGGCCGCCTCGAGGCCGAAGCTTATGAGCGAGATGCCAAGAAGTACCAGATAAAGCGCTGCAAGGCCGACGAGGGCGACGCCGGCGAGTACGGTGAGCGCGGTGCTGAAGCGGCGCTTGTGCGGCATGAGCGAACATGCGAGCGCATGGAGCTGCACCCGCATCAAGATGAGGAAACTTCGCATGACAGCCTCCTAGCGTTGCTCGCTGCTGGTGGAAGGTGCCGGGCTGGCACCGGTGCGATCGGCTTCTTCGGCAAGCTCGAGGAAGACCTCTTCGAGGGTGTCGTCACCGCGCACCTCGTCGGTTGTTCCTGCGGCAACGATCTCGCCTTTGCGGATGATGGCGACCTTGTTGCAGAGCTTCTCGACCACCTCGAGCACGTGCGAAGAGAAGAACACGGCGCCGCCGCGCGCTGCGAGCTCGTGAAGCATGGTCTTGAGCTCGTGCGATGCGAGCGGATCGAGGCCGACGAAGGGTTCGTCGAGCACCAGAAGCTTGGGCTCGTGCAGGAGCGCGCCAATCACGACGAGCTTCTGCCGCATGCCGTGGCTGTAGCTTGCGATGGGACTCGCGAGTGCATCGGTGAGTTCGAGGCGGCCGGCCAGCGATTCGATGCGCGCCTGGCGGTCGCGGGCGGGCACCTCGAAGATATCCGCGATGAACGTGAGGTACTGAAGGCCGGTCATGAACTCGTAGACGTCGGGGTTGTCCGGCACATAGGCGATGAGGCGCTTCGCGGAGACGGGGTCGGCTGTGATGTCGATGCCGGTGACGCGGATGCTGCCCTGGTTGAACGGCTGCACGCCCACGATCGAGCGGATGAGCGTCGTCTTGCCGGCGCCGTTGTGGCCGATGAATCCGTAGATGTCACCGGGTTCCACGGTAAGGGAGAGGTTGCGTACGGCGATGGTGTCGCCATAGCGCTTCTGGTAATGGGAGATGTCGAGAATGGGTTCGACCATGATGATGGCTCCTTCGAGGGAATGATAGAAACCAGACAGGCTGCCTTTCACGGGCGACCCTCCCTCACGATGTCGACGTTTTTCGACAGTTTTTCTGTCTGGGAGACCAATTCTGTCGAAAAATGTCGATGTCTTGGAGCGTGGCGGGGGGGGGGCGATAAAGCCAACCTATCAGTTACGTTTCTCGCTTTTCGGATGCTTGCTTGTTCTGCTTCGGCAGGCGGCCGGCGCGCTTCAGGGCATCGCGCAGAATCCACTCCACCTGGCCGTTCGCGCTGCGCATTTCGTCATCTGCCCAGCGTTGGATGGCCTCCCAGACTTCGGGGTCTATGCGAAGTGGATACTGCTTGCGTGCCATATAACTCAACTACTTACGTAAACCGTACACTTTATTTACTTAGTTTCGAGACTGATTAACCCGAGTCGGCTGCGGGGGCGTTCCGTTCGCGCAC
>CASFXG010000021.1 GCA_949298635.1 uncultured Coriobacteriaceae bacterium
TGGGCGGTCGCCGGCGGCGCGATCCCCGAGATGCGGGATTGGCGACCGAAGGGGACGAGTAAGCCGAAAGCGATAACGCGCGCGAAAGCTCGAACCGAAAATCGCCAGCCGAAGACGAAGGGCGGGAAACGATGACGTTTATCCAACGCTATAATTCCCCGCTGGGTGCCATGTTGCTCGCTGCCGACGAGGCCGGGCTTGTAGGCGCGTGGTTCGAGGGGCAGAAGTACTTTGCTGCCGGGCTGCCTGAAGAGCGCCTCGACCGGGAGACGCCTGCACTTGCGGAGGCAGTGCGCTGGCTCGACGTGTACTTCGCCGGTGACGTGCCGGATTTCTTGCCGCCTCTGCACCCCGCGGGCTCGACATTTCGGCAGGCGGTATGGACGGCGCTGCTCCAGATTCCCTACGGCGAGACGACCACGTACGGCGCAATCGCCCAGCAGCTGACCGAGCAACGCGGCGGGGCACGCGTCTCTGCCCGAGCGGTCGGCGGTGCCGTGGGGCACAACCCCATCTCGGTCATCGTCCCCTGCCACCGCGCCGTGGGTGCGACCGGCAACCTCACCGGCTACGCCGGCGGCATCGAGCGGAAGGTTCAGCTGCTTGAGCTTGAGGGCACGAACACGTGTGGGCTCTTCGTACCCACACGCGGTTGACGCTATAGAGACAGCACGCCCACCCCTGACATGGCGAAACAAGGACCACCAGCCAATAACCCCCGTCCCCAATGGCTGGTTTGTCATCTCTCGGTAAGCCTTTCTGCATAGCTGCCGCGCATACGCGTCTGCGGGGAATACTCGTCAAAATACCCGCAGCTGTGGCGCTTGGGAGGTCGCATGGACGCCGCCGTCGTGTATTGCTCGCAAACCGGTTCGGCCAAAACGTACGCCAGCTGGATGGCGGAAGAGCTGGGTTGCACGCCCGAGCCGCTGGACAACATCGAAACTGCGGCGGCGAACGCGAGCATCCCGAGAAACGCTATGCCGTAGTCGCTGTGGGTGCCACGCCCATGCCGTGCGACCTCTGGCCCGCCTCCGAGCATGAGGAGGCATTCCGCCGCTCCTTCCCAGCAGATCGGTACGCCGATCTGCCCTGGGTCTATTGCCGCGGCGGCTTTCACTTTGAGCGGCTGGGCACCATGGACAAGGTGGCCATGCGCATTTACTTCAAGATGCTCGAAAGCGAAATCAAGCGCGGAAACAAGCGTGAGCAAATCTCCCTCGATGGCATGCGCAAAGGCTTCGATGGCTGCAACCGCGCGTACTTGGAGCCTCTGCTTGAGCAGCTGGGGATCCAGAGGTCGCGAGAGACGCCCGCGCGGTAAAGCCAATCAACCGCCGATACTGTCCACACAATACACTCAATAAGCTTTGGATGTGTAGCCAGTTGGAAGCGACAATTTGAGTCAACCTAACATGATAGGGAATGGCGATTTAAGCTAAACAAACATGATAAAAAGTGGCATTTTCTCTTGAAACTACTTGGCAAAAAGTGGCATATTTCACTGACTCGAGTAGGTAAAAAGTGGCATAATATTGCTAAATTGCTTTCGATATGCGGCATAGAATGGAGAATGCCATGCTCAGACGCAAAATGACTAACTATCTCCGTTCATGGCGCAACACGCACAAAAACGAATGCCTTCTCATCAACGGCGCGCGCCAAGTGGGAAAGTCATTCGTCGTTAACGAATTCGGTGCTTCGGATTACCAGCACTTCATAGCACTCGACTTCGTCGCCCATCCAGAATATAAGGAAATCTTTAGCGGCTCGCTCGATGCGGACACCATCACCTCACGCATGTCCCTCTACATTCCTTCCGCGCGGTTCGTCCCACATGAGACACTCATCTTTCTCGATGAGCTCCAAGAGTGCCCGCAAGCGCGCACAGCGCTCAAGTATTTTGCACAAGACGGCAGATATGACGTCATCGCCTCCGGTTCCCTCTTGGGACTCCGCTTCCGAGAGATGAAAGACGCCCCCTCGTTGCCCGTTGGTTACGAACGCCAAGTGACCATGCACCCGCTCGATTTCGAAGAGTTCCTCTGGGCACATGGATATGAACCAGCAGCAATAGACCTGCTTCGCGAGCACTTCGATCAGCTCGAGCCGCTGGAAAGCGGCATCAACGAGCGCATGATGCGGCTGTTCAGGGAATACCTGGTCATCGGCGGGATGCCAGACGTGGTGCAGCAGTATGTCGATTCGGGCAACTTTGCGGTGGCACACGACGCGCAAACGCAACTGCACAGGCTCTATCTTGACGATATCGCTCGCTATGCAAGCCCAACCGAGCGCGTCAAGGCTCGCAGCTGCTACCTTTCACTCCCCCGTCAGCTCGCAAGGGAAAACACGCGCTTCTCGTATGCAACGGTTGAGAAGGGAGGACGGGCGCGAAAGTTCGACGGATCCGTTGATTGGCTCGTCGGAGCCGAAATCGTTCAGAGGTGCCAGGCTGTTAGCAGTGCAACCTATCCGTTGACAGCTTACGAAGACAACAGCCGCTTTAGGCTTTACGCCAACGACACCGGCCTGTTGCTTGCTATGCACGACTTTTCGCTCAAGGCGGCGGTGGTGGACAACACGCTCAGCGGACCGATGAAGGGCGGCCTGTATGAGAATCTCATCGCATGCACGCTGGCCTCGAAAGATGTTCCGCTTCGCTATTGGATCTCTTCCGATACGAAACACGAGATTGAGTTCCTTGTCGATTGGCAGGGAGCCGTTGTGCCCGTCGAGGTAAAGGCGGGGCGAGGGTCGACCGCCTCACTCAACAGGATGCTCGAGCGGAACGATGTGCCTCTTGGCTATAAACTCATCGACGGCAACGTGGGGCGCGACGGCAAGAAGGTGACGTTGCCGCTTTGGATGGCGATGTTTTTGTTTGAGGGGTAGCGCCTGCCTGCGGGCAAGCACCGTCTTCCCAAAACAACGCATTTCAAGAAATCAAACCGTGTGGCCAGCAAGCTTGCCGTGATGGCTCATCCAGAGCCTTGGCGATCATCTGGCAAGAATATTGATGTAATAAACAAGAAAGCATGCCAGCCAAAAATCACTACAAGAGTGCAAACCATAGGGTAAACAGCTCTCCAGGGTCCCCCCTCCGTTATAAACAAAACGAGTAGCTGATCGAGAAGCGATATGCCCTCTGCTACAACACATACACACGCTATCGAAGCCAGCACACGTACGCCAGATGACCAAGTCAATCGCTTCACAATCTTTATCAACAAGCAAAGCTCCGCACCAAAAAGACAAACACTCACATATGCAAACACTCCCACCCAAACAATCAACTCTTCAATGTCGAAGTAATTGATGATTTCCTGAGCCGTACCCAACGGTCCGAAGTGAATAAGATTCCACACCGCGCCAAAAATGCACAAGGCCACGCATAGCATGCTTATGGCATCGCCCATATCGGTAATCCGATGCTTTACGCTCTCTTTATTCTCTTTGACTTCTTTCTTCTCCTTGCCCTCTTTCGCTTCGTTACCCGACTTTTCTTCTGCGCGTGACTGACGTCGTGTCGCGGATAGCACATCCGCCATCGCTTCGCCGAGCTTAACCTCAAGATATGGAATCGACTCTCCCGCCAATCCCTCACGAAACTTCAACACAATGGGACTGTCGATCGTACGTTCGCATTCCTCATTGTCGAGCTCTTGCCCGCCGTCCAAACTATCATGCTCGGTTGACGGATGGTCGATCTGTGCCATCTTAAGCACAAAGCGATACTCCCGCTCAAAAGCAAGTTCGGGGCGTTTAATAAAAGGAGCGTAATCTTCGAATCGACCCCAATGTCCGCTTCTGACAGTTTCTGAACCTATAACGCAGTCAAGTTCGTTCGAACTGCTTGACAATGCTCCATCAAGCTCGTGTAAGTACTTTCTAATCGCCGACTTGATGTCCTCGAACTGTTTCTCTTCGTTGTAGCAGACCGAATCGTATAAGACTTCGGCGTAGATACCAAACTTGGATGACTCGGAGACAAGTTCTTCAAGCATCTGAATGAGCTTATCTCTGTCGAATTCGAGCGAATAGCCTACTTTTCCTTCCTTGTTAGCATAGTTTGCCCACATAGCAGGATCGTCACCATTCAAGCATGTACTCAGCACGCAATAGCGTGCAGGAACATACGCGCCGACCGCCTCAGATGCAATAGACTCACACATATAGGGGTTTGCGTGCTTGGTTATCTCGCGCCCAATCTGCGCTTCCGACATTCCGCGCTCTCGGCAAACCTCGACCCATGCGCGGTTGTATAAATCATGGCAATACTTCAGCTCTGCTGGATCGTTCATAAACTCACAGTCGGTAAACCAGAGCGTCCGATTCTTCAGAATGCCCAGGGCACCTTCCGGAGAAGTGTAATGGTAGACAACTCCCACGCCGAACTCCTTTTTGCATTAGGAGAGAGCAATTGTCTTACCTGTAAAGGTGAGACAATCCCCACTATAGTGGGGATTGCGTGGCGGATCCATTGGCTCGACTTGTCCTGTGATCACAGTCTTGCCTGCAAATCCTCCGGCGAGGGTAGCACGTCCCGGTAATCCTCGGGCAACTCGTCTCCCAAGCGATACGCACTGACTCCTACAGGCTGGTCGATGCTGCGCAACGCGTATTCCGCCACTATGTCATTCTTCTCCTTACAGAGCACAAGTCCGATCGTTGGATTATCGAATGCATCCGCCAGCATATCGTCTACCGCTGACACGTAAAACCCAAGCTTCCCCGTAAACTCTGGCTTGAACTTCTCGTTCTTGAGCTCGACCACCAAATAGCAATGCAGCCGCACGTTGTAGAACAGCAAATCGATATAGAAGTCCTCGCCGCCTACGGTGAGGTGATACTGGTTGCCCATGAATGCGAAGCCGGTTCCCAATTCGAGCAGCACTTTCGTCACGTTCTCGACCATCTGCTCTTCAATGTCGCGCTCGCTGCGGCTCTGCAGCGCCGTAATGAAGTCAAAAATGAACGGATCCTTAAGCGTTTGCTGTGCCAACTCGCTTTCGAGCTCAGGTAGCGTGCGGCTGAAGTTGTTCACCGTACCGGATAGCGCCTGTCGCTCGTAGAGACGAGACTCGATTTGATGAACAAGTACCGTACGAGACCAGCCATTTTCTATGGTAGCTCGCACGTACCATTCGCGTTCAGAGCTCGATTTTGTCTTATCGAGCAGATACGTGATGTGTCCCCAAGGAATTTTGCAACAGCTGTTGCAAAATTCAGAATCGACTTCACGTGCAAACTTCGCCATATAGCGCAAGCTTCGAGCAGAAAACCCTTTAAGCCCGGGAAAAGCAACTCGCAAATCATTTGCCAACGTATTGATATAGCGCGTTCCATAGATGCTTCTTTCGACAAGCGCCTTTCCGATACGCCAATACAACCAGATAATCTCAGAGTTTGTACCAGCAGCGATGCGTGCACGCGTCTGTGCAATCTCCCGCTTCACCTGATTCAACACCTGTAGATACTCGCTCCCGTTTTCCAGCATATGCGCCTCTCTTTCCGAGGGTTTCACCATGCGCATATGCTATAGCCTCATACGGACAAATGTTCGTATTTTCTTCGCCCGCCAGTACTGAAAAAGCCGCCCTTCCTTTTGGAAAGGCGGCTCATCTTGCGCTCTACCTGCGCGATGTAATAAAACCCCTGGGGTTATTTCGCATACTTGATGCGGGAGCCGGCGGCGGTGTCCTCGATCATGAGGCCCATGTCGCGCAGCTGGTCGCGAATGGCGTCGGCCGTCGCCCAGTCCTTGGCGGCACGTGCTTCGGCACGCGCGGCGAGGATGCGCTCGGCGGCCTCGTTCACGTCGTCGCCCGTGTAGGCGCAGAGCCCCGCTGCCACGCCGAGCAACCCCACGGGGAGCTCTTCCTCGGGCTCGGGAAGCTCGACACCCAGCTGCACGAGCGCGCCGGCGATCACGGCTCCGCACACGCGCGCCACCTCGGGATCGACCGCACCCGCCGCCTGGTCGAGATACGTGTTCGCCTCAGTCACGAGCTGGAAGTAGGCGGCGATGGCACCGGCGGTATTGAAGTCGTCGTTCATGCACGCCTCGTACTCGGCGGCGGCGCGCTCCATGGCAGACGTGAGACCAGCCGCAAGCTCAGCATCCGGTTCGCTTTCCGCATGATCTGCTGCCCACTTGAGGTTCTGCACCGTACCGGCGATGCGCGTAAGCGAATTCTCCGCACCCTCGAGACGCTCCCACGAGAAATCGAGCGGCGAGCGGTAATGCGTCTGCAGCATGAGCAGGCGCAGCGCCGCCGCGCTATGCTTCTCAAGCACTTCTTCGAGCGTGAAGAAGTTGCCGAGCGACTTGCTCATCTTCTCGCCGTCGACGAGCAGCATGCCCGTATGCATCCACGTGTTCGCGAACCCCTCGTGCCAAGCGCACGTGGCCTGCGCGCACTCGTTCTCATGGTGCGGGAAGGCGAGGTCGGAGCCGCCGCCGTGAATGTCGATCGGCACGCCTAGGTAACGATGCACCATGGCCGCGCACTCGGTGTGCCAACCGGGACGACCCTCGCCCCACGGACTCGGCCAGCTCGGCTCGCCGGGCTTCGCGGCCTTCCAGAGCGCAAAGTCGAGCGGGTCGCGCTTGTCCTCGTTCTCCTCGATGCGCGCGCCCACCATGAGGTCGTCGATCTTGCGACCGGAAACCTCGCCGTAGCTCGGGTCGCTCCGCACCGCGAAGTACACGTCGCCGTTCTCCGCCGCGTAGGCGTGCCCCTGCTCGATGAGGCTCTTGATCATGCCGATCATGGGGCCGATCTCTTTCGTCGCGCGCGGGCGCACGTCCGGGTCGAGCACGTTCGCCTTGTGCATGACGTCGATGAACTTCTTGGAGAACTCTTCCGCCACCTCAGCGGCGCTGCGCCCCTGCTCATTGGCGCGGTTAATGATCTTGTCGTCCACATCGGTGAGGTTCTGTGCGAACGTAACCTCGTAACCGCTCGCGATGAGCCAGCGGCGAATCACGTCGAACGAGATGAACGTGCGCGCATTACCGATATGAATGTTGTCGTACACGGTGGGGCCGCACACGTACATGCGCACTTTGCCCTCGTCGATGGGCTGGAACTCCTCTTTCGCGCGCTTCGCGCTGTTGTAGATGAGCATGCGGGCTCCTTCGATTCACACCGGCGAACGCGGCCGGGCACTTGTCATGTGTGTTCATTGTAACGGTATACCCCAAACTCTGAAGTATCCCGCGCAAGGTGGACAAACTTGTCACGTGTCGCAGCGCCATCGCGCGCCGAACGTTACGCGACATGCTTTACGCTCGGCGCGCTGCCACCGATCACCTGGTTATCGCTTGCGTCACCGCACCTACACGTTCGCGCGCCACAAATCGACGAGCTCCTTCGCCGCCGCGTACGGATCCTCGGCACCCGCGACAGCGGAAACCACGAAGAAGCCGTCAACGCCGGTCTTCGCGAGTGCCGGGATATCGGCCGCCTTCACGCCGCCGCCCACCACGATGGGCTTCGGGCTTACACGGCGAAGCTCCGCGAGCTCCTCGAGGCTGCGCGTGATGATGCGCCCGTCATCATCGAGGCCGCAGTCCGGCTTGGTTGCCGTCTCGTGAAGCGGTCCCACACCCAGATAGTCGACCTGCGAGGTATCGGCCGTCTCGATGTAGTGGCGCATCTCGTGAGCGGCGGCCGAAAGCCCCACGATCGAATCTTCTCCCAGGTACTTGCGGCATACCTCGACCGGTATGTCGCTCTGACCCACGTGCACGCCGTCGACCTTGATGCCCGCCTCGCGGCAGGCAAGCGCCACGTCCAGGCGGTCGTCAATCAAGAGCGGCACGGTATCCGACTTACCAGCGGCGGCGATGACATCCGCCACGGAACGCGCGCACTCCATGAGCTCTCGGGCGCCCGCCACCTTCGAGCGCACCTGCACGATGGTGAATCCGGCGTCGAGCGCAGCGCGAACCACATCGGCCACAGGACGTCCGAGCGTGTTCTCGGGGCCAAGTACCAGGTAAGCTGAAATATCCAGGTTGTCGCGAATACTCATATGCATTCCTTTCTGCGGTAACTCATGTGGGACGGGTTTACGCGAGTCACATGACGCAGCAAAACCTGTCCCACATGAATCAAATGAGTCAAATGAACCTGACCCAATGGCTCAGGCGAGGAGTTCGTCAACGACGCGCACCTTGCGTTCCATCATGTTCTCGAAGCCGGGGCGGATATCCGCCTTGAGCACGACTTCGGTGCGAATGCCGCGCTCCGCGAGCACGAACGTCGCGTCCTTCACCACACGCATGACGTCGTCCCACTCGCCCTCGATCTCGGTGAACATGGAGTTCGTGCGGCACGAAAGGCCACTTTCACGAATCACACGAACCACGTCGGCGACGTACTCCTTGAGCTCGTCGCCCACACCCACCGGTGCGATTGCCACGGCTACCAGCGTATTCATTTATGCCTCCTCGAGGTCGAAGGGGTTGGCAGCTATGTCTTCGGGCGTAGCAAGGTAAAGCTCGTCGAGGAAGGCTACCTGGAAGCTGCCCGGCGCCTTGACCTTGGCTTCCGCGCGAGCGCCTGCGAGGTTGTAGACGTTCACGGCTGCGAGCGCTGCGGCGAGCGGCGTCTTCGCGCAAGCGGCGTACACCGCACACACCCCGCCCAGGCTGCAGCCCGAGCCGGTGATCTGCGTCATGAACCGCGAGCCGCCGTGAGAGAGCGCCACGACCTCGCCGTCCGTCACCAAGTCCACCTCGCCAGAAACGGCCACGGCGCCACCCGTGTAGCGCGCGATCGCCACGGCAGCGGCACGTGCCTCATCCACTGCCTGTGTGGAGTCGACGCCGCGCACGGTGCTCTCGCCGCCGGCGCCCTCGAGCCCCCACAGGTCGGCAAGCGCGATGACCTCGGACGCGTTGCCGCGAATGATCGAGGGCTTCTGCTCCTTAAAACCGGCAAGCAGCTTCGTGCGCATCTCACCAATTCCCACGGCCACCGGGTCAAGCACCCACGGCTTGTCGAGCTCCGCCAGACGCGCGGCCGTGCGGGGCAGCGTCTCCTCATAGATGGGCAGGAGCGTTCCCACGTTGATGTACATGGCAGGGCCGGCGTCGGCCATGGCCTCGCCCTCGTCCGGCAGGTAGACCATCGCGGCAGACCCGCCAACGGCGATCTGCGCGTTCGCGACGAAGTTGATGGTCACGGTATTCGTGATGGACGGTGCCATGGGGTTTGTTGCGCGCACGCACGCAGCGGCGTCGCGCACAAGATCCTGGAGTTCGGCTTTCTCGGTCATGGCTGATTCCTTTCTGGAGCGCGAACAAAAAAGGCGCTGCTTTGATGCCGCGCGTTCGTCAAGCCGAGCCGTGCCCGCCCGCCGAAACATCGCGCCCGTCAGCAGCGCCTTCGTTCGCAGATATGCTCCCTACGACAGTGTTAACTGACAGGTTCGAAGGGTTGGGCTCGCGCCCTCTCAACTCACGCACAAAGCGGCAGCGTGCCGCAACGGCGTGGGTACCCCTGCATCGCACATCATGATAGCGCGGCGCAAAGCATTCGAACAAGGTTTTCAATCGATGAAAAAGGATAGAAACCGGCCAGGCCGGACGTTCTCAGTTTTGAATGTAAAAAAGTCGCTGGGGTTATTTTACGCTGGGGTTATTTTACATGGTCGAGGAGGCAGACCGCCCAGGCGCCGATGCCCTTGCCCTCGCCTTCCCAGCCCAGGTGCTCGGTCGTCGTGGCCTTCACGCCCACGCTCTCCACCGGCACGCCGAGCGCGGCAGCGAGGTTCTCGCGCATGGCATCGCGGTATGGGCTAATCTTCGGCTCCTGACAGGCGATGGTGCAGTCAGCGTCCACGAACTCGTAGCCTCGCTCGCGCGCGTACGCCATGACCGCCGCGAGCAGCTTGAGCGAATCAGCACCCTCGTAGGCGGGGTCGGTATCGGGGAAGAGCTTGCCGATGTCTCCACCGCGGCAGGCGCCCAGAATCGCGTCGGCGAGCGCATGCGCCAGCACGTCGGCGTCGGAGTGCCCGAGCAGCCCACGGTCGTGCGGGATGTCCACGCCGCCGATGATGCAACGCCGTCCCTCGACAAGCTGGTGAACGTCGTACCCGTGTCCTATGCGCAGCATAAGGTCGCTCCCCTCTCGCCGCAGCGTTACTCTCAACCGGGTATCAGGGTACCACGCGCGCTACTAATTTGGGGACGGGGTCAAAAGTGTTGAAAGTAACACTTTTGACCCCGTCCCCAAAATGTTGATAACGTGGGGACGGGGTCGTTTGTGTCGAATTTGACACTTTCGAACCCGTCCCCAAAGTGACGCGGCTGCGAGGAGCTACTTCACGGCGAAGGCGCGGGCGATGAGCGCATCGGCGTGCGCGAGGCCGTCCTCGGTAGCGCGATACTCGTTGCCCACCTGCGCGCCGGTCGCGGTGTGGCACGGCACGGACTCGATCTCGCCCGTGGCACGCAAGCGCATCACGGCGCGGTCGACGGTGCGCAAGTTCACGCCGAGCATCTCAGAGACCTCACGCTTGCTGCAGCGCACCGCGCCCTCAAGCCGCGTCTCGAGCGCAATGAACACGAGCACGCGCTCATGGGCGAAGGCATGGCGCCCATCAATACGGGCGGGAATGTCCATCGCCTTGCGGGCATGCGCCGCGCCGTCGCGCTTTGCCGCGCGCGTCCCCGTTGCAGTCTCTCCAGCGGCCATCTCTACCTCTTCCTCCTCGAGAGCCTCAGGCCGCCGGCCAGGCATACCAGAGACACGATTCCCAAAACAAGCGCGTACGTGAGCTTGGTATCGCCGGTGCCGGGCATGTCGCCGGGGACAGGCGGCGTGGGCGCGTCGACGGCGCGCAGGGTCACGCCGTCATCGGCGATCGCATAACCCACCTCGGCAGCGGAGCCAGAGGTCGCCTCACCCGCGAGCGTGCCGTCCGCCTGGACGGTGAACTCCCAGGTGCCCTCGATGAGGTCGAAGCCCTCGGGCGCGACCGTCTCGCGGATGCGATACGTCTCGCCCACGATGAGCCCCTCGAGCGGCGCGTGGCCATTGGCGTCCACCGCGACGGCCTTCGTGGTATAGCCGTCGGTGAACAGGCCGGTCACGGCGAACTCAGCGCCCGCAAGCGCACCGCCGCTCGTGGATACCTTGGCGACCTGCGCCTCGACGCGCGTGTCCGCAAGCGTGACCACCACGCCGGCAGGAGTCGCGAGCGCAGGCGCGTCCGCGTCGTCACCGCTGGCATCGGCGCCCTCGCCCGCAGCTGCCACGGCGTCGTTCTCGACGCTCACCGCGCCGGCAATCGCCTCGGGCACGTCGGCCAGCTCCACGGTGCCATCCTCGAACACGAGGATCGTGAACGCCGGCGCGACCTCATAGCCCGCGGGCGCGGCAAGCTCGGAGATCACATACGCGGTGCCCTCGGCGGAACCCGCGAGCTGCAGGTCCTCAAAGACCAGGCCGTTCTCGTTCGAGGTGAACGTCTTGCTCGCCGAGCCATCGGGGAAGGTCGCGCCCTCGGCAGCCGGAGCGATGCTGAACGTCGCGCCCGCAAGCGCGCTGCCCTCTTCGTCAGTCTTGACGAAGGAGATGTACAGCGGCTCGTCCACGGCAAAGATGGTCACGCCGCCGTAGACAAGGTTGTAGCCAGCAGGCGCCTCGCCCACGACCTCAAGCGTACCGTTCTCGGCTACCTCGACCGTCAGCTCGCCCTCGAGCAGCTCATAGCCAGCCGGCGCGACCGTCTCGCGCAGTGTGTACCGCTCGCCGCTCTTGAGCTCTGCCTCAATGTCGATCCGGCCGTCCGCGCCCGTGGTGAAGGTGCGGGTCTCCGTCTTGCCCGAGCCGGCGAACACGCCGGTGACCTCGAACTCAGCGCCCTCAAGGCCGGTCGCCACGTCATCGGCACCCACCTTCTCGATGCCAATCTCGATGGGCTCGTTCACGACCTGCACCTCGAAGGTGCTTCCGTCGACCTTGCTATAGCCATCCGGCATCGTCTGCTCGAACTGGCCGTCCACGACGGAACCGAGCGCGCTGATCGTGCCGTCTTCCTCGACCGTCACGCGCAGAGTGCCCGTGACGCGCTCGTAGCCCTCGGGCGCCGAGACCTCGGTGATGTCATACGTGCCGCCCACGACGAGCTTCGCGCCCCAATGGCAGCTACCACTCTCACTGCCAGTGCTCAGCTCCTGTACCTCCGTGCTGCCGTCGGCGAACGTCGTGCCCGTGTTGGGCGCCGGCGTCACGCTGAAAAGCGCGCCGGAGAGCGGCTTGTCGTTCGGGTCGCGCTTGATAATCGTGAGGTCAACGGGTTCGTCGGTCACGATGAACGCAATGCCGCCGTCCTCCACCGAATAGCCTTCAGGGTAATCCGCCTCGGCGAGCGGGTTGCCGTTCACATCCGTCACGACGATCTCACCACGCTCGTCCATCATGAAATAGAGCGTGTCGGGACGGGCGATATAGCCGGGTCCGGGCGTTGATTCGTACAGGCGGTACACCACGCCGTTGCGCAGACCGTCACCCAGGTGGGCATAGCCGTGCTCGTCCGTCGTGTACGTATGCGTAGTCATGTTGTCCATGCAGAGGCCCTGGAGCGTGAACTCCGCGCCATCGACCGACACCTCGGGATCGTTGGCAGACACCTTGCGCAGGTCGATCTCCTCGTGGATGTTCGTCACCATGAAGGAGTTAGTGTTATCCGCATTGCCGTCCTCGTCCAGGTCTGCCAAGTCGTAGCGCTCGGGCAGGTCGCCCTGCACCGCGAGCGTGCCGTCATCCTGCACCTTCACGGTCAGGATGCCGTCCGCCGGATCATAGTTCACCGGCGCCTTGCTCTCGTAGATGGTGTAGGTGCCACCCACCATGAGCTGGCGCACCAGCTCGATATGGCCGGTGGAATCGGTCGTGAGCGTCACGGTCTTCGTTGCCTCGTCGTAGGTGCCCGCAGCGAACTCGCTCGGGCGCGCGAACGCGGAGTCACCCTGCGCCGTGATCTCAAACTCGGCACCGGCGAGCGCCTCGCCCACATCGTTGGCCTTGTTGATCTCGAGGCTCGTCGGCTCATTTGCCACCGCGTTCCCACCGGTGAGCGACGGGCTCAGATGCGTGCGGTCGATGGTGAGGTCACCGCTCGTCACGCGGTTGTCATCGGTGGAATCGGTGTAGTTGAAGTACCCGTCCGCCGGCTCGGTCTCCACGAAGCGGTACGTGCCCCAAAGCACGTTTTCGACCTTAATCTGGCCGACGGTGCCCGCCGCACCCGCGCCGTCGAGCGCGGCGTTATGGTCATCGAGCTTGTAGGCGTTGCCGGTCACAAGACCCTCGACGACCGTTTCCCACGTCTTGCCGTCCTCGCCCAGGCGCTGCAGCTCGAAGGTCGCCCCGTTGAGCGCCGCGCCGTTCAGGCCGGTCTTCGCCATGGTGAGCGTACCGCGCTGCGGCGTGTTCGGGATGCCCTCGCCGTCGTTGAAGGTACCCTCCGTCACCTCGAAGCCGATGGCCTCGACGGCGTCGTTGTCCTCAGCCGTCGTGGTGATCTCATAGGTCTGGTCGTCGTCATCGTTCGCGATGGTGAACGTCGCCTCGAACTCGCTCGCGACGTAGCCCTCGTTGGACTTCTCGGTCACGACATACGTGCCCTTCTCAAGGCCGTCGCCGTTCGGGCCATCGATGGTAAGGATGCCGTCGGCGTCCGTCGTCTCCGTCCAGGTACTGGCCTGCGTGGTCGCGGATCCGTCCTCGGGCGTATACGCGATGGTGAACACCGCGCCCTCAACGGGATCGTCCGTCTCGACATCGTACTTGCGCACGAGCTTCACGATGGCCGAGAAATCCTCGTTGCCCATCTGCGCCGCGTCGCCATCCACCGTGGTGGAAACGGTCTTGCCGTGATCAGCTTGCGTGATCTTCATGTCAGGGGACTTCACGTCGTCGCCCTCGGGCATCACGGCGCCCGTCGTGGCATCCGTCTCCTCGAAGTGGTACGTGCCCTCGGGCAGGCCGTCGGCGAGCGTCTTGTACTTGCCGCCGTGAGCAGTCACGAACTCCTCGGAGAGCTCGATGTTCTTGTTCGCAGCGCCGTTCGTCGCGACCTTACCGGAAGCATCGGAGGTGAGCCCGGTCGCGATGGGCTCGTCATAGCCCTCGCAGTAGAGGTCGAACTTCGCGCTAGCGAGCGGGTCGCCGGTCGCCGAGCCATCTGCCGACACGTATTTCGTGAGCTGCAGGTGCGCGCGGAGCACCGGATCCTCGACGTTCACCGTAATGGTGCCGCCGGGGTTCGTGCCCTCAACCTCAAGCACCTGGTCGATGCCACTCTGCGTCGCAGAGATGGTGCCGTTGCTCGCGATCGTAATGTTCACGGTCGGCGCCTTGGCATAGCCCTCGGGCACCGTGCCCGTCTCTTCCACGGTGTAGGTTCCGGCGGGCAGGCCGACGATGTAGCCGGCATCCTTGCCCGTCATCTCGTAGCCGCCGCTCTGCTTCAACGCATCAGCGCTCTCCCTGGCGGCATCGACCTCATTCTCCTCAATGCCCTTAGGCCACACGACGCTCGACGCCGTGCCGCCCTCGTCCGTCCAAACGGCGTAAACCTTCTTATTCGTACCGTAGATGGTGAGCTCAATGTCCTCGAGATTCTCGGGATCGTTCTCGCCTTCGAGCGTGAAGTCACTCACCTTGTCGAGGGTGAAGCGCGTCGCCACGTTCGTGATGGGCTCATTCGTCTGAGCGCCGTCCTGGGTTGCCGTCGCGGTTGTCGTCACCAATGTCCCGGCGGCACCGCTCGAAGAGGCATCCTCATCCGAGCCGTACAGCGGGTAGTATCCGGGTGCGCCGGCTTCCTTCTCGACCGCCCAGTAGACGTAGTCGACGTTATCCTCGTCCGCCGCGGGCAGGTTCTCATAGGTGAACGTCCAGTTCTCACCTTTCCCCTCCCATGTGGGCTGGCCGGCGTAGTTCGTCACGTTCTCGGTGGCACCGAAATTCCCGTTGCCGAGGATGGTGGCACGGTAGAGCACCATCTCAGGCATATCTTCCTTGGCGAGGTTGTCAGCGAGCGTGGTCTCGGAGTCGTTCCATACCTTCGTTCCGGTGAGCGTCGTGGTGCGCAGGTCGTTGACGAACTCCTGCGTATCCACCGATTCATCTCCGTCGTTATCCGTGCTCGTGACCACGTAGTAGCGGTACGTCACGCCAGACGTCTTATCCGTCGCCGTTGCGACCTCCGTGCCGCCCTCTACGTCATAGCTACCCGGCACCTGTTCGACGACGCGGTACTCGTATGCATCGCCATTCTCGTCGCAATCGGGCAGGTTCTCCCAGGTAACGGTTGCCGAATCTCCCATACCGGTAATGGTCTGGGAAACGATGCCCTCGTTCAGCGGGTCATTGATTGCCGCCTGCTCGGCGTCGGCCACCATGAGCCACTTCCAGGCGTCATCGCCCTCGTCTACAAGCTTGCGCTGCAGCAGATAGCGCACGGACCACTCATCGCCACCGGGACGCGTATCCCACGCGTTGTCGGCGTCGCCCGTCCAGCTCTTCGTGGCAGAGATCTTCGTGGCCTCGAGGGTGTTCGTTATCTCGGAATGGTATCCGTCTTGCGCGCTGCCGGAATCCTCCTGGCTTGGCTGATACGGATACACGGTGTCATAAATCGTGTTGCTACCAGAAGCCGGCTCAGCGAGCGTGGGCGCGGTGACCTCTTGATCACCGATGGCAATCTCGACCGCACGGTACTCGATGCTGAAGAGCACATCCTTGCTGCCTTCCATCCTGCTGACACCAGCCATGGGCAGGCCGGTCCACGAAGCGTTCCAGCCATTGTTCGCATTGAGCTCGCGTACGACGAAATTCTCGTCGATGCCCGCCGCGATGAGCTCATCTTCCGTAGCGTATCCAGTCGACTTAAGCAGCTCGCGTGCATCCGTCCAACTGCCATCTGCAGGCAGAGCGGAGTCGCCATCCGCTCCGTGGTATACCAAGCGCGCCTGCAGACGCACGGTCACCGACGTCGGCCGGATTCCGTACGGATCGTCTGCGGGCACCCAGTTCTTATGCACGGTCACCTGGCCACGAAGCGCATTCTCCAGCTTGAAGCTCAAGTTCGCGCTGTTGGCATTAACCGTCGCCTCGCCAACGACGACGCTGTAGTAGCCATCCGCAACATGGTTTTCGTCGCCGACCTTCATCTGCGAGAGGTCCTCAGAGACCTTGTACTGATACGCGGTCCCGTCCGGAGCCCACTTCGGCAGGTTGTTGATACGTATGACGTAATCGTTGTCGCCTGCGGTCTCATCGAACGCGTAATAGTAGGGCTTATCCTGCTCAGTGTCCTGGAGCATGTCTTTGGCCTTGAGGTCGATGCTCACGCCGTTGCCCTCCTGCTGGATCGTCAAGCCGTTCCAGAACTCTTGGACGGTCGGACGCAGGTTGAACATGCCGTTGTAGTCGTCCCAGGTCTTCGTTCCGCTCAGGTTGATGGACTCGGGCTCATACTCGTTCTTGAACGTCACATCGGGCGTAGTGTCGCTGGGCGTAATGGTGCCGTCTTCGGCAACCTCATCCTTTGCGAGCACGGTGCCCGTCACCTTGCTCGTCGATGTACCGTCACCGGAGCCACCGCCGGGCTCGGGCGCCTCGACGGTGCCGCTCTCCGGGCAGAGCCCGCCGGAGCTCACACCGCCATCGACGGTCTCGCCCGTACCGTTCACCTCATCTACCTTGAGGTCGCCCACGCCCACGGTGGTCTTGTAACCGTTGATGTTGTGCTCGACCACATAGTACTGCCAGTAGCTGCCGTCGGGCGCGTAGATGTCGAGCCCACTGAACGTGTACTTGGCCGTGGTCTTGGCCTCGCCGGCACCCGTGACCGTAAGCCCGTCGAGCTGCTCGCCGTTCTCTTTCAGCATGTCGTTCGTGAGCGTCACGGAATCCACGAGCGCGGCGTCGCTCTTCTTGCCGTCGGCGTTCACGTAGTAGCGGTACACATCGAACGTCGTCTCGGGGTAGAGGTCGCCCGCCTCGCGACCGGTATAGTGCTTCTGCACCGTGAGGCTGCCGGTCTCAGACGTATAGACGTTGTTGATGAGGAACGAACCGGTCTCACCGTGCTCGATCACGTAGATGCCGATCGAGTCGTCGTCGCTATCGCGCAGCTCGGAGAAGTCCGTCTCCTTGATCCACTCAGACGTGACGCCGCCCGGCTGGTTCACGAGACCCCACACGACCTCGATCGCACGGTACTCGTAGATCTTGCCGTCCTCGGTGTAGCGCGGCAGCAGCTCCTCGCCCTCGGGCAGCGTCGGATTCTCTTCGTCTATCGCCGCCGCCACAGACTCCGTGGTGTTCGCCCTGGTGTGCGCCATGGAGTAGGAGTACTGGTTCGTCGTCACCTGCTTAAGGTCAGACGTCCAGGCGATCGCCGAAGTGCCATCGGCGAACGACCAGTTGCCGTCTTCTGCCACCTCGAACTTAAGCGACGGCCAGCCATCATCGCCCTGCACGCGCTGCTGCAGGTACACAGTGATCTCGGGCAGGTCGGTATCGACGAGCATCGTACCCGTCGCACCTTGGCTCACATTCGCGGGCACATCCTCCCAGAGCTTCGTGCCGCGCGCGACGAGGTTATCGGTGAGGCCGTTCACGAAGGTGCCGTCCTCGTGAATCGCCCAGCCGGTGCCGTTCTCGGTGGGGTCTTCGCTTTCCTGCTCAGCACCGGGAACCTCGACTGCAGGTTCCTCGCCCGAATCTTCATGCAGGGTCGCCATGCCGTCGTAGCTGAACTTGACGTCGGTGTAATCGAGCGACGCGCCGTCGGCCGCCATCGACTCACTCGCATAGTAAATGTACTCACTGCCGTTCTCGTCATAGGCGGGAAGCCCATCGATCGAGCAGACCTGCTGGTATTGCGGATCCGCGGCATCGGGCGTACCCGACCACAGGTAGTGTACGTAACCCTCGACCTGCACCGGATCGCTATAGGTGGTGTTGCCCTCAGCGTCCACGCCCACCGTCACGCGGTACAGCGTGAGGTAGATGTCGGGACGCTGGCGCAGGCTCTCGTTCACGTACTGGTCTTGCCACAGCTTGTTGAACGTGACGGAGCGCGTGCCCTGGCGCGTGTTCGTGAACTCGATGGTCTGGTTATCGTGGAAGTGGCGCGAACCCACGTTGTAGGGGTCCACGGTCTTTGTGGTGGTGTACTCGCCGCTGTCGTCGTTTTCCCACTTCTCCTCGACGTCATAATGCACGACGAGGCCGTTGCCGTCGTACTTGGGCAGGCCGAAGATCTGGTACGTGGACTCGTATTCGCTATTCTCGGTATTGACCGTGATGATGAGCTTGCCGTTCTCGACGCGGTAGATGCTATCCTCGCCCACTTTGAGCTGTTGGTTGTTTCCGCCGAGCACGGGCAGGACGTTCGCGTTCTCGCCGCCGGCCGTCACCGTGATGCCGTCGTTCTCATCCACGGAGAACGCCTGCTCGTTCTCGACGCAGCTCACCACGAGCTCAGCCGTCGGACGGTTATGCTCGCCCTGGTCGTTCCAGGTCTTCTTGATGGTGAGGTCGAAGATGCCCAGGCGGCGGTTCGATGCCGTCACGGCGCGCATATCGTCGAGATACGTCGGCTCGGCATCCACGCCCGCCGTGGTGCCGTAGACGTGATCTTCCGTGGCGATGCGCACGGCGTCTCGCGTATCCATATACTCCCACGCGGTGTTGATCCACGCGGTGTCAGTGGTGATGCCGTCGTATGCGCCGTTCTGCGCCTCTTCGTACGTCACGGCCGGATACTGCGGCTCGATGCTGCCGTCTTCCTGCTCGACGACGCCCATGCCGCGCTCGACGACCTTGAAGTACGTGTAGTCAACCTTGCCGATAGGCACATCGACCTCGGCGTACCAAGATTCACCCGCCGTGAGGACGATATCCTCGATCACGGTGTCGCCGGGTTCATAATGATAGAGCTCGCCTGTTGCGGGATCGATGTTCCGCTCAGCGGTCATCGGCTTCACGGCGACGAGGTCGACCACTACGGGCAGACGGTGCGAGGAATCGTCGCCGTCGTTCCACTGCTTGATGATGCGGATCTCGGAACCCTCGCCCTCGCCGATGGTGTTGTTGATCGTCGTGGTGTGCGTCTCCGCGTCATAGATGCGGTCGACGTGCCAGCCGTCCTTCGGCGTCTCGAGCACCAGGTAGGTGTAGCGCACGCCATTCTCGTCGTACTTGGGCAGACCCTCGAACTCGAGGTGATACGAGCTCGTCTCCTGGTAGGTTGCGCCCGGGAGGTTCTTGATTTCCGTGGCGGAGGGATCGACGGTACCGTCCATCTCGAACGTGCCGATCGACACGCCATCCTGGAACAGCTGCACGGTGGCTATGCCGTCGGTATCCAGATCCGCGGGATCCTTGCCGTAGTCGTCCGCGTCCTGCGGCTTGATTTGTGCGAGCGTGCCGTCGGGCTGCTCCCAGTACTTATCGACGCGCTCATACGTGGTGTTGTCGAACGTGTTCGTGATGGTATCGATACCTTCGGGATCGGTTGCCTCTTCGAAGGTCGAGGTGAAGGCGAGCTCCTCCTGCTCGCCTTCCATGTTCTCGAGCGTGAGGGTGAACGTGCCGCCGCCCTCGTTATCACGCGTGAAGTTCGTCTTCTGGTCGCCGAGCGTGACGTTCGACTCCACCCAGCGATACTCGAGTTTTTCGCCCTGGGCGTTGTACTGGGGGAACGTGTCGCTGAACGTCTGGCTCAAGATCTCGGCCTTCCAGTCCTTGACCTCGATGGTCACGTCGGTGTCGACCCACTCGTCGCCCGAGCCCGCCAAGCGGCTCTGCGCGGTGAATTCGACCACCACCTCGTTGAGCGAGTCCTGGAACGCGGCGATCTCCCACGTCTTCGTGGCTTCGACCTCGACGGTACCGGTCAGGCGGTTCGTGATCGTGCCGCCGTTATAGATGAAGGGGTCGTCCTTGCGTTCGGGCTGGTCGAGCTTCTGCGTGGTGCCGTTCTCGTCCTGGTAGTTCGGCTGCGTGTCGGTCACGGTATCGTCCGCGCCTACCGTCCCGTACACGGTCTCGTAGCCGGCGAGGTTCGTGTCCTCGCGGAGCGCGTAGATGTAGGGGTAGCCGTCCGGGTCGTACTTCGGCAGGTTCTCGAGGAATGTCTCGCCCTGCTCGCCATATTGCTTGGCGAGCAGCTCTCCCAAATCGACGGAGCCGTTGCTGCCTGCGGGAATGGTAATCTGCACGTAGGATACGGCGTTGACCGAGGAGCTCGGATTCTGGGTGGTGTCGTTCTGGTCGAGCTGCACCTGCGAGGCGGTGGCGGGTTTGCCATTCGTGGAGTAGCGCCACAGCGTGAACGTGACCTCAGGGCGATTCTCTTTGTTGTCGCCGTCGAGCCAGACCTTGGTCGCATCGTAGCTCGTCGTACCCATGGGACGGATCGTCATGGTGCCACCGTCGTAGAGCTTGTCGACAGAGCTGCCGTGGCTCGGAGACGCCGAGTTGTTGTACGCAGGCTGGTAGTAGTCCTTACCCGAGGTGGTGTCCGTCGGGTCCTCGAAGTACGCGTAGTACACAATCGGCGCGCCGTTGAGGTCGTATTGCGGCAGCGTCGCTTTGATGGTGGCCGTATTGCCGTCCTCGGAGAACGTGATGTCGAAGGCCTGGCCTTCGCCGAGCTGCGCCTCTATCATCTCCTCAAGCGTGTCGGAGCGCACGTTGCCGGTGCCATCGACAACCTGCTTGTTGTCGATGAGCGCGCTGAAACGGAAGTACTCGGCGTACACATCGGTGCCGAGATTATCGCCGAAAATTTCCTTCAGCGTCTTATCGCCGAGCTTGCCCTGGATGGTGAAGGTGTACTGCTGCGTGAGCATGAGGTAGCGCTGGTCGCCGTTCGCTCCCTCGTCGTTCTCACCGTAGGTGTAGCTCTGGGGGAGCGAGTTCGTATCGTTGAGGCGCCAGAGGATGTCGACCGACGAGCTGGCATGCTCATCAATAACGAACTGCGGGATGCCGTGCTCGTCGTACTTCTGGTTGCCGTCTTCGTCCACATCGGGCACGGTCACCGTGGTGTTGAACTCCGTGGGCATACCCTGGACGGACACGTTCCACGTACCGATACTCTGCGCCGAAGCGCTCGCCTGCTTCACCCAGTTGGGCTTCTGGCCCTCGCCGATATGGAGTTTCTGGCGCGCCTCTTCCGTGAGGTTGCCGTTCGCGTCAACGAGGCTAATCCACGTGTTACCGTCGTCGAGCGAGAACTGCGGGATGACGTTCGCAGCGTAGCCTGCCATGGCGGGACGGTTACTCGAATTGTTGTCGCACCAGGTGATGGCCATCTGCGCCGACCCGGTGAGGCTCTCGTAGGAATACGTCGTCGAACCCTCGACGTTCGCGGCGTTCATCATGCCCGGCAGCGTGAGCGCGTTCATCACGTTCATCGCGGCGTCGGTCGAGGCAATCTCCTGCTCGGCGATGGCCTCGTTATTCGAAAGCTCCGGGAGCTCGATCACGACTTCGAAGGCCGAGCGCGCGGGGATCTGGAGCATGGCCGTCTGCACGGAGCCCGTCGCGTCCTGCTGCAGCAGCCACTCGATCTGCGTTGCGGTCTCGCCCGCGAGGCTCGTGGAGAGGAGCACATCGAGGTCGATGCTCGCGTTGTACGTCGAAAGCTCGCGCGCCTCGCCGGTCGTCGTGTCCACGGGCGCGATGAACGTCACGGTGAGGACGCCGTCCTCGTAGGTCGCCTCGGCGATCTTCACCGTGGTGGGAGCGCCGTCCGCCGCGGCCTGGAACACGTCGATCGTGGCCGCGGGGTTCGCAAGCACGATGCCCGCCGGCAGCGCGACCTCGAACGAGTCGCCGGGGACGATGCTCTCGGGCGCGGTATCCGCCTGGTCGGCGTTCGCGGGGTCAAGGAAGAAGGTGAGGTTGAGCTTGGCCGGATAGGTCTCGGGGACGATGGTCTCGGTCGCCGGCTCCTCGGCTGCGGGCTGCTCGTCTTCGGGCGTGCTTGCAGACGCACCCTCCGTGCCTTCCGCGTCATCGGTGGTCGCGGACTCTTCGGCATTATCTGCGGCATCGGACTGATCGCCGGCAGCATCGTCGGTTTCGGTGGCGTCGGCGTTCTCGGGCTCATCGGTTTCCGGCAGCGCGATGGCAAGGCCGGTGCTCGAGAGCTTAAGGGCACCGAGGTCGCCCGTCCAGTTGAAGAGCTCCGTGCGCTGGGCAGGCGTCACGTCCTCCGGGTCGGGGTCGGCGGTTTCGGTTTCGGTGGTTTCGTCGGTTTCGGTGGTTTCGTCGGTGGCATCGGACAGATCTTGGTCGCCGTCTTCAGAGGGGTCGGAAGACTGCGGGGTGTTCGCCGAATCGGACTCGTCGTCGGTCGTGGTGGTGGTGTTGCCTTCCACCGGGGCACCCGGCGTGGCGGAGTCCTTCGGATCGGTAGCGTCGCCGGGGGTATTCGAGGAGTCGTTCGTTACCGTTTCGGTATCGGTATCGGCGTCGCTTTCAGTGCTTTGCTCGCCAGGTTGGTCGTTTTGAACAGACCCTCCCCCTGAACCGTTTTCTGTTCCAGAAGTTTCGACAGATGAACCGTTCTGCTCTTCATCGTCGTTCGTTTGGGAGCCGTCGCCCGTGCGCGACATGGTGAGCGCCTGGCCGATCTCTTGCGCAAGCACCTGCGGCACGCCGGAGCTCATGACCGTCTGCAGCGACAAGACGACAATGAGCACGATGGCGATGGCTCGGGCGCCCCACGAGTGGTAGGCGCGCTTCAGGAGTTTGGCGATTCTGGCGTGGTTCATCTTCATAACTGCTCCCCCCTCTATGTATGCCGGTCTTGCCGCACCCCCACCGCATCCGTCCGCCCTTGTGGGCGCGAGAGGACGATTCACGACATAAAACCAGCTACTACCATTTATCGAATAGAGGTTTTGCCTTGTCAACCAGCTATTTTATTATGTGGGGGGTCTAGTTTTTACCGAGGTAAAAATGTACTCCCCCCGGAATATAGGTTTTCAGCAGACTTTTGATGAGGTTCCGATGCGCTATTGGGGGGTACATTAAAAAATTCCTCCCCGTAACTTTTTTCTTACATTCCCTTTATTCAAATGTGCTTTAAGGGTCTCTCTTCTCAGAAATCCCTAGCGTAGGGGCTTCCCTGACAGAAGCATGGGTTTCCGGCCCCGCCCCTAATGTCCCAATGAGGGACAGGTGCATTTTGGGACATGACATATGCGACCGCCGCCCGTCGTAGCGATACGGCGGCAGTTCTCCATGTGATCCCCCTTTGAACAAAGCATCAGCGTGGTACATCTCGGCTATAGACGCTGACGCCAACACCCCCTGTGTTTTGTCAAAGGGTTTGCGCTGCGGTTATCCCGTGTCAAACATATGGTCATAACGTCAGATTCGCCCCGGCGACACAATAGATTCAACCGCCTCGTTGCGACACCTCGAGCAGCACTGCCCTTTCAAATCAGACCGCATAAGTGCAACGAAACGTTTTGCGTCGCACGTTTCGATGCAACGCAAAATTTTCGTTGTATAATCGATGCAACGAAAGGGGCTCCTATGCGCGAAACACGTAATCTCGAGTTCAAGCAATCCGTTACGAAATCATTCCTTACAACCGTGAGCGCCTTTGCCAACTACGGCACGGGGCTCATCCTATTCGGTGTCGACGATGCCGGAAAGACGGTCGGTCTTAAAGACCCTCTTGCCGATGCGCTCAAAATCGAAAACATGATTAACGACTCTCTCGACCCTGTGCCCCACTACTCACTCGAGGTCAACGAAGACGCTAAGACAATTTGCCTCAAGGTATACGAGGGAAAAGCAAAGCCGTTTCTCTACGCAAAGCGGGCATATCGTCGAAACGACTCCGCGACCATAGAAGTCGATCGGATTGAGCTTTCGAGGCTCGTCCTCTCCGGTCAAAACTTGACGTTCGATGAACTTCCATCAAGCTGGAACGATTTCTCCTTCCAGATGCTTTCCGATCGTTTTATTTCCCATCTGGGTCTCACGAAGCTTGATGACAATTCCCTGCGCACGCTTGGCCTCATTTCGGTAGACGGTGGCTACACGAAAGCTGCCGAGATCCTTTCCGACCGCAACGGACTTCCAGGTGTAGATATCGTAAGGTTCGGTTCGAACATCAGCGAGTTCTTTGATCGTAAGACCGTGGTGGGTGAGTCGGCCTTGAAACAATACGACGAAGCGCTGGAGATGTATGAGCGTTATTGCACCTATGAGGCTGTAACAGGAGCCACACGCAAAACGATTGAACGGGTTCCGCGCGAAGCATTCCGTGAGGCCGTCGCCAACGCGCTCGTGCACCGTACATGGGACGTTGCCGCAAACGTGACAATTGGCATCCACGACGATAGGATTGTCATCTCGTCTTCCGGTGGCTTGCCAGAAGGAGTCAGCGAGGACGAATACCTCGGAGGGGGCATCTCAGTTCCTCGGAATCCAATTCTTGCCAACATCTTCTTCCGGCTCGACTACATCGAACAGTTCGGAACGGGTATCGCCCGCATCAATGAGGCGTATGAAAACATAGAGCCGAAGCCGTGCTTCGAGGTACGCGAGAACTCGCTCGTCGTAACGTTGCCCTTTGCCGCGGTGGAGGTCGCGGGGTTGAATCCAGATGAGTCCTTGGTACTGCAAGAGTTGAGTCGCACACGGCTTTTCTCTCGAGGCGAAATCGAGCAGAAAACTGGTTTCAGCAAAGACAAACTGGTACGTATTTTGAACAACCTAGCGGCTCGCGGTCTTGTAGCAAAAGAAGGAAACGGCAGGAGCAGAATGTACCGCAGAGCGTAAAGCGGAAACGCTAGTTGCTCGATTACCCCTATAGAACGCAAGATGACGCCCCGGAAAGCGCCGCCATTGTTTGTAACCCGTTTTCGCACCTTCCAACGTAAAAGATGGATATAATGTCCCAATGAGGGACAGGTACATTTTGGGACATGACTCATAAGCGGGCGCGCAGGAGCGCCTCGACCACGGGCAGGTCCTCGGGCACCGTGACCTTGAGGTTGTCTCGCGGGGTGTTCACGCAGCGCACCAAGCCGCCCGCCTCCTCGACGAGCGACGCATCGTCCGTGCCCACGTAGCCCGTGAGTTCCGCCACCTGCTCGGCGTGGAGGAGCGCCTTCACCGAGAAGATCTGCGGCGTCTGCACGCACCAGTATTGGCTGCGGTCGGGCGTGGAATCGATGAGCCCCACCGAGTCGGCGATCTTCAACGTGTCGATAGCCGGCTGACCGCACACCACGCCGTTGAGCTCAGTGTCTTCGAGCAGCGCGTGCACGGCGTCGTCGATGGTCTCGGGACGGATGAGCGGACGGGCGCCGTCGTGGATGGCCACGTACGCGCAGTTCTCGGGCGCGGCGACGAGCCCGGCGTGTGTGGAGTCCTGGCGCGTCGCGCCGGCATCGGCAAAGGTAATGGGCGTTGCGAAGCCAAACGGGTCGATGGCGAGGCGTTTCATCTCCTCGCGCCGCTCGGCCGGGCAAACCACAACGATATGGCTGATCGTGCGCGCGCGGTCGAACGCCTCGATTGTCCAGGAGAGCATGGGGCGCCCGGCAATCTCTACAAGCTGCTTGCCGCCCGGGTTGCCGAACCGCGAGCCTGTGCCGCCCGCCACGATGACCGCGCACACGGAGCCACGCAGCTGCCCGGATCCTTCGGCAAAGGAAAAGCCCGCGCGCTCGGAATCCTCTGCCGCCATCACGCAGCACCGCCGCGCTTGCCGCCCATGCGGTAGAGCGAATCTGCCAGAATCGTGGGGTTATTCACGCCGAAGTCGCCCAAGCGCTCCGGGTCTTTCTGAATATCGTCCAGAAGCTCCTGTAGCGAGCCGTATTCGTCCACGATCTTCTCGGCAACGCCGTCGCGCACGACCGAGACCTGGGAGAGCGTACGAAGCCCCAGCGGCGTCATAACGGAGTCCTCGTCGAGGTCGTCGTAGCCGAGCGCCTCCGCCACGCGCTTGGGGTTCGTGAGCTCCTGCGCGGACATGCTCGAGAAGAGCTTGCGGACGCGGACGGCATTTTCCTCGGAGGAATCCTGCGCATAGTCGCGGATCATGAGGTTGTAGTCGTTCTCGATGACGTCGCCAGCGAGCTGCTCGAGCTGCATGCGCACGAGCTTGCCCTGGCTGCCGAGCTTCACGATGCAGAACTTGAGCTCGTCTTTCGCCTGCTGGAGGATCTCGAAGCTCGAGAAGATGTCCGTGATGTCCGCGAGGGTGACGTAGTCGTCGAGCTCGAGCGCGGTGAGGCGCAGGAGCGCGCGGTCGAGCTGCGTGCGCGTGGTCTGCAGCGTGGAGACGAGCTGGTTCACCGAGGCCATGATCTCGGAAACCGGCTGAATCTGGTAGGACTTGCCGTGGACGTAGACGTTCACCACGCTGCGGCGTTCCGAGACCGAGATCACGATGGCATCGGTGAGGACGCTCATGCGCGCGGCGGTGCGGTGACGCATGCCCGTCTCGCTTGTGGCGAGCGACGGATCCGGGTTGAGGTGGAAGTTTGCGCGCAGGATCTGCGAGAGGTTCTCGTCGATGACGATGGCGCCGTCCATCTTGGAAAGCTCGAAAAGGCGGTTCGAGGTGAACGAGATGTTGAGCGGGAAGCCGTCGTTACCGGCCGCGAGGACGTGCTCGGTGTCGCCCACGCAGATGAGCGCGCCGAGGTGCCCCGCGATGATCATATCGAGGGCGGTGCGGATGGGCTGACCGGGGGCGGTGAGGCGGATGGCCTCGTTCATGCGCTTTTGAATCTCTTCTTTGTCCACTCTACTCCCCCATCTCGCACGGCGTTCACACGTATGCATCTATTTTCGCATGAGCAGACGGCCGCACGGGACGGCGCACGGGACTTTACGAAAAATTGTCTAACGCGGGGGGGGGCGCGTGGGGCGCGGGGTGGAGCGCGACGCGGGGCACGGGAGCTCTTATTGCGCAAAAAGCGTAGAAAGCTTCAATAAGACTACTCGCAAAGCTTCTTATTGAGACTTTCTACGCTTTTTGCACGTTACACCTGCGAGGAGATGG
>CASFXG010000022.1 GCA_949298635.1 uncultured Coriobacteriaceae bacterium
GGGCTGGACAACACCGGCAGAACCTGCGACAACGGTAGATGCAAGATCTACAATCTGGACTTCCCGGATGTGATTGCCTTGCGGCAGCAGCTACTGCCCGCCGGGGATCGGGAGCAAAATATCCCCTGCGACCTGAAAGACACCGCATGGTTCGGCAGAATCGATGCCTCCGGCGGGGCGGTGTTCTTTGCCTCCGGGGTGTTCTACTACTTTCTGGCTCAGCAGGTCCGGGAACTGGTACGGGGGATGGCGGACGCTTTCCCCGGCGGTGTGCTGGTCTTTGATGCTGCCAATCGGACGGCAGTGAAGATGATCGCAAAAACATGGCTTACGACTGCAAAAATCAAGGATGTGGGGGCATATTTTGCGGTTTCGGATGCCGCCAAGGAAATCGGCACGTGGGACAGCCGTCTGCAGGTCACGAGTCGCGGCTATATGCTGGGCTACAACGATTTGAGGGACCCTTCTGTCGGCGGCTTTTCCGGTTTCTCGCAAGGGTCGGTGACAACGGGATGAAAATGCAAATCGTGAAAATAAGATTTTGAGAGGCGAAAACGAAGCGCATTCACTTTAACGTTGAAGAAGACGGCTTTTACGGCGCATATTGGGCGTGCAAGGACGCACATACAGCAGCGGGCACGAATTCGATTGAAACCGTGCCCGCTATCTGATACTATATAATTTTATCGAACATCTGTTCTATTCCCACTCGATCGTCGCGGGCGGCTTGGACGTGATGTCATACGCCACACGGTTCACGCCGGGAACCTCCGCCACGATGCGACCGGAAATCCTCGCCAGAACCTCGTACGGCAGTTTCGCCCAGTCGGCCGTCATGGCGTCGCTCGACTCAACGGCGCGCAGGATCACGGGGCGAGCGTACGTGCGCTCGTCGCCCATCACGCCCACGCTCTTGATATCCGGCAGCACGCAGAAGTACTGCCAGCAGCTATGCTCGCTGTTACGCTCGCCCGTCGCTTCGAACAGGCGCGCGTTGTAGGCATCGAGCTCCTCGCGCACGATCGCGTCGGCGTTCTTCAGGATCTCGAGCTTCTCGGGCGTCACCGAGCCGATGATACGAATCGCGAGACCAGGTCCGGGGAACGGCTGGCGGTACACGATGTGCTCAGGCAGGCCGAGCGCCAAGCCAAGCTCACGCACTTCATCCTTGAAGAAATGGTCGAGCGGCTCGATGAGGTCGAAATGCACCCCCTCCGGGAAGGGGATGAGGTTGTGGTGGCTCTTGATGGTCGATGCCTTGCCGCCGGTCTTGCGCGCGCCGCTCTCGATGATGTCCGGATAGATGGTGCCCTGCGCCAGGTACTTCACCGGACGGCCGTCCTCCGCGAGCTGCTGTGCCACCGCGAAGAACTCTTTCCAGAACTGCGTGCCGATAATCCGGCGCTTCTGCTCGGGGTCGGTCACGCCCGCAAGCAGTTCCGCATAGCGTTCCTCGGCATGCACGTGCACGAAATCGACGTCGAACTGCTTGGTGAAGACCTCCTCCACCTGCTCCGGCTCGCCCTTGCGCAGAAGGCCATGGTTGATGAACACGCAGGTCATCTGGCGACCGATGGCGCGTGCGCCCAATGCCGCGACCACGCTCGAATCCACGCCACCCGAAAGCGCCAGAATCACGCGGTCGCTGCCAACCTGCTCGCGAATCTGCTCGGTCATAGACTCCGCAAGGTTATCCATCGTCCAGTCCTGCTCAAGGCCGCAGATGTCGAAGAGGAAGTTCGAAAGAATCTGCTGGCCGAACTCCGTGTGGCGCACCTCGGGATGGAACTGCGTGGAGTAGAGCTTGCGATCGGGGCATTCCATGGACGCCGCGGGGCACACGCTCGTGCGCGACGTCACCGCGAAGCCCTCCGGCACGCGCGAGACTGCGTCGCGATGGCTCATCCACACCGTCTGCTCGAGCGGCGTGGCGTTGAAGAGCGCGCTCTCACGTTCACGCTCGATGGTCGCAGGACCATACTCGCCAACCTCGGAGTGTGCGACCTCGCCGCCGAGCGTCACAGCCATGATCTGGTGACCATAGCAGAAGCCCAGCACCGGTACGCCGAGCTCGAGCACACCGGGATCGATGGACGGCGCGTCCTCGGCGTAGACGGAAGCCGGGCCGCCGGACAGGATAATCGCCGAGGGTCCCAGTGCGCGAACCTCATCGGCCGTGATGTCGCACGGGACGATCTCGGAATACACATGCAGGTCGCGAACGCGACGGGCGATGAGCTGCCCGTACTGCGCGCCGAAATCGAAGACGAGAACCTTCTGCGCCATGAAATGAAACTCCCTCTCTCACGAGCCGGACGCTCCGGGTGTCCCACGCAGACTCGTCGATCCGGAAGAACCCCGCTGCTTCCAGCACTCATTTTCACAAGTGTCCATGATACACACGGGAACCCGCCGCGTCGCGCACACGAGAGATTCCCCATAAAGTCCGGTGATACAACGCAACGGCTCCCCCAAGATGCGCTTTCTTCAAAATCGAGGATCGCTCGCCCGCAAACAGACCGCTCGCCCGCAAACGAAAAAGGGCGAGACCCGCATGGATCTCGCCCTTCGGCGTCAAGCAAACGCAGGCAGGCACTTGGCCTGCAGCGAACTACTTGAGGGAGACGGCAGCGCCGGCCTCCTCGAGCTTCGCCTTGGCGGCCTCGGCGTCCTCCTTCTTGGCACCCTCGAGCACGGCCTTCGGAGCGCTCTCGACGACCTCCTTGGCCTCCTTGAGGCCAAGGCTGGTGAGCTCGCGGACGACCTTGATGACGGCGATCTTGTTGTCGCCGAAGCCCTCGAGCACGACGTCGAACTCGGTCTTCTCCTCCTCAGCGGGAGCGGCGGCAGCGGGGCCAGCCACGACGGCGGCGGGAGCGGCGGCGGAGACACCGAAGGTGTCCTCGATCATCTTGACGAGCTCGGAAGCCTCGAGCAGGGTCATTTCCTTAAGAGCCTCGATGATCTCTTCGTTGGTAAGCTTAGCCATGGTAAGCAATCCTTTCAGTTGCCGTGCGTTTTCGCACGGTAGCGAACGTATCAAGCGGCGCGCAAGCACGCCGGGGTGCGCGGATACTCCGCGCGGGCTGTTTTACGCAGCCTTCTGCTCGGAGATCTGCTGGACGGTGCGGGCGAGACCGCTCGACACGCCGTTGACGCAGACCGCGATGTCGCGGGCGAAGCCGTTGATGAGGCCAGCGATCTGACCAAGAAGCTGATCCTTCGTGGGCAGGTCGGCGATAGCGTTGACCTCTTCGGCCGTGACCGCCTTGCCCTCGGAGATACCGCCCTTGATCTCGAGGACACCCTTGGACTTCGTAGCGAACTCCTTGAGCGCCTTCGCGGGCTCCACCGGATCCTGCGAGTAGAACACATAAGCGAGCGGGCCGACGAGGATCTCGTCAATCTCCGGCTGCTCCTGGTTCTTAAGCGCAAGACGGGTGAGGTTGTTCTTGTAGACCTTCATCTCGGCGCCGACCTCGCGAAGCTGGTGACGCAGCTCCTGCGCCTGCTTCACGGTAAGGCCGTTGTAGCCGACGACGAACACGCCGTTGCTGTCTGCGATGTGAGACTCGATCTCGGCAACCTTGTCGATCTTGTACTGCTGTGGCATCTGTTACACCTCCTCGTTACTTTTCCCAGGCACGACCCGCCAAAAGACCTGCGGGGATGTCTTGGAAAAGAAAACCCCCGCGCTGCGAGAGCGACGGGGGCGAGAAGACACATGAGCTATCTGCTCGACCACCTCGGCTGGCGGGTTACCCCATTGAGCCTTGGACGCGCCTCTCGGCAAGTCCGCGGCACCGGCTGTCTCTGGCAGCGGGTTCGTGCGTGAACCAGCGAATAGTATGGCTTGTGGCGAGCCGCTCGTCAAGTGCGCACGAAAGATTCATGTAAAATTACCCCAGGGGTTTTTTGGCATCGTGGGGAGCTCGCCGCTGACAATCCGCCGTGGCCTCCGCGATGTCAAAAAACCCCTGGGGTAATTTTATATCCGGCCGCATCGGCGCGCCGACCGTCGAAAGGATATCCGTGGCACAGCGCAGCCCTTCCGTAACCCGCCGCACGCTTCACTACTTCTGGGGCGTCACGCGCATCCAGCTGCCGATGTTCGCGCTCGATGTCGCGGTCACGCTGGGCTACGTCTTCTTCCTGACGTTCGCGAATCCGCTTATCGTGGGCGCGATCGTCGACCGCGTGGGCGCAGGCGGCGTGGCGGCCGAAGACGTGCTCTCCGTGTTCGGCCCCTACATCGCCGCGCTCGTTGCAGTGAACATCGCCGGCCAGGTGTGCAGCAAACTCCAGGACTACGCCTGCGCCAAACTCGAGATCCGCGCCGGCTACGAGCTCGGACGGCTCGCGTTTGACACGCTCTCAAACCAGTCGATGACCTTCCACACCAACCGCTTCGGCGGCGCGCTCGTGAGCTCCACGCAGAAGTTCATCTCCGCCTACAGCCTGCTCATGGACAACTTCACCTACTCTGCGCTGCCCACCGCCTCGACGGCGATCCTCACCATCTGCATGCTCGCCCCGCTCGCACCTGCGTTCGTCGCGATCCTCGTCGTGGTGCTCGCCGCCTACGTGGCGATCGTGTTCAAGCTGTACCGCAAGATCCTGCCCATCAACGCCGCCGCGAGCGCTGCGCAGAACCGCCTCTCGGGCGAACTCTCAGATTCCATCACGAACATCCTCGCGGTAAAGACTGCGGGGCGCGAAGCATACGAACAGAGCATCTTCGAAGAGGCCAACCAGGACGTACGTGCCGCCGATAGCCGACGCATGCGCCGCACGGTGAAGACCGGCGCCGTCACGAGCTCGCTCATCGTGATGATGATGGGGCTCGTCGCCGTGTTCATCGCGGGCGGCAACGCGTGGTTCGGCATCTCGGCCGGCACGCTCGTCATGATGTTCACCTACACGAATTCGCTCACCGGCCGCTTCAACATGCTGTCTCAGATGTTCCAGCAGATTAACCGCTCCTTCGGCGAAGCACACGACCTCACGGTCGCGCTCGACGAGCCGCGCCTCGTGGCAGACGACCCCGATGCCCCCGCGCTCCACGTCACGGCGGGTGCCATCGATTTCTGCGACGTCGACTTCCACTATGCAGACGCGCGCACCGAAGACGCCGTGTTCCGTGGGTTCAACTTGCATATTCCCGCCGGCCAGCGCGTTGGCCTGGTCGGTCGGTCGGGCAGCGGCAAGACGACGCTCACCACGCTTCTGCTGCGCCTCGCAGACCTTTCGGGCGGCAGCATCAAGATCGACGGCCAGGACATCGCGCACGTAAGCCAGGTGAGCCTGCGCCAGCACATCGCCTACGTGCCACAGGAACCGCTGCTCTTCCACCGCACCGTGCGCGAGAACATCGCCTACGGCCGACCGGACGCCACCGAAGACGAGGTCCTGCGCGCCGCGCGCGAGGCGAACGCCCTCGAGTTCATCGAGCGCCTGCCGCGCGGGCTCGACACGCAGGTAGGCGAACGCGGCGTGAAGCTCTCCGGAGGGCAGCGCCAGCGCATCGCCATCGCGCGCGCCATCCTCATGGACGCGCCGATCCTCGTACTCGACGAGGCCACGAGTGCACTCGATTCCGAAAGCGAGAAGCTCATCCAAGACGCGCTCGAGAACCTCATGCGCGACCGCACGTCGCTCGTCATCGCGCACCGCCTCTCGACCGTCGCCGCGCTCGACCGCATCGTGGTCATTCGCGACGGCGAGATCGTAGAAGACGGACGGCACGCGGAGCTCGTGGATGCCGGTGGCGAGTACGCACAGCTGTGGAGCCGCCAATCCGGCGCGTTTTTGGGGAGCGAGTAGGGCCGCGGCGGGTGCGGTCTTGGCAGCGCGGCGCGTTCGCGACGATGCGACCAAGCGCGATCGCAGCTCCAGACGCGACAAGCCACCAGGTACCGACCGCATGCAACCGCCAGTTGCGGAATTGCCAGCCAAAGATGGTGGCCGGCGCGCGCCCGCCCGCTACACTGAACGTGTGAGCTCGCACCCCAAAAGCACGGCGACCCACCATGAAAGGAACCGTCATGAGCACACCTCTCGCCCAGCGCCTCTACGAACTTCGGCGTTCCAGCGGCATCAGCCAGGAAGACCTTGCGCGAAAACTCGGTGTGAGCCGACAGGCGGTATCGAAATGGGAGTGCGGCGAGTCCGTCCCGGGCACCGACAACCTCATTGCCCTCGCCCGTCTGTACGGAGTAGAGCTGGGGTCGCTCGTGGGAATTGATAACGATGCCGCCAACGCAGAGGACGAAAGCCCGGCGCAGGCAATGGACGGCTCCCAGACGATGGACTCGTTACGGCAGGCGGATTGCCCAGCTGCTGAAAACCCCGCGCAACCGGCCTCTGCTCCTAACCCCAGTGAGAACGAACCCGAAAGCCCGCGCCCCTTTCAGCGAAAGCTGCTGCTCATTGCCTGCGGAATCGCCGCGACGCTGCTGGCACTCATGCTCGTATGGTGCGTACACGAAAACAAACCCGACTACATCATCATTGAGGGAACCGTCATCGCGCGCGACGAACGGCACGGCGATTTCGTTGTCGATGTGGGTCCCACCGACCACTACGAATCGCGCTACATAGTCTGCAGCGTCGATAGCAACACCATGTACACGGTATCGAATGAAGTTGATCCGCCGGATGCGCCCGACCTGCCGGAACCCATAACGGAGGACATCGAATTGCAAGCTGGTCAGCATGTGTTGGTAAGATTCGATGTGCGTGGCGGAAAGCCGTGGCCAGAGGCGCGAAACCTGGCAGAGTCTGTCAAAATCGCAGAGGAAGACGACGAGTAGCCCTATGAGTGAGCATCTGGACAGCACCTCTGAGGCCACGCGAGCGAATCGTGACGCGGTCGCTACCCGCCGCATGGCTCTGGTGCGCACGGCGTCAAGCGGCGCCGCCAGCAATGCCGGCAACAGCGCCGCCGAACTCCTCTTGAGCGATTTTCACGACGCACTCCTCGCCTATACGCGTCTTTCTGCCTATGCATCCGAGGGGTCACGCTACCCTGTCTTCGTTCGGGCGGAGTGCACCCCCAACGGCTCGCTTCGCATTCTCGAGCGGCCGGGATGCGAGAGCGAAGATTGCGACATTGCCAGCTGCGATACGGTCGTGCTTGCACATGAGGTCGCATCGCCGGCAGATTGCGCGCCCCTTGCCGATGTGCTCCACGCCCTGGCAAGCTCAAACGCAATCAACCCAACGGCCCGTTTCTACGCCATCATCTGCGATTCCTGTAGCAGCGAGGATACCGCCGCCGTGCGCGAAGCCGTGCGCGCCTGCCAGCAAGTTGACGCATGCTGGAGCGGAGCCGTCGTGGTAACCGACGCTCAGCTTATCCCGCGCCTCATGCGGGCGCCGCGCTTGGGCATGTGGCGGCGCTCCGTCGCGCGCGTCATCGACCGGCTCGTGGCGGCGGTACGCATGGGCTGCGCGTTAGATAAACTCGATGAACTGCTTGGGGTCGACCTGGAACGCGCAAACACGTCGAACATCCTTGTCGCCTCGCCGCATCCCCTCTGGTGCGCTATCGCAAGCCGCATGCGGCAATGAACCACGCTCGGCGGCAACCATGCCAAGCGCGAGGATCTGGCACCGAACGCGAGCCGATTACTTCAGGACAAGCAACGGTCGGAGCGCCTCGCTCCAACGTGCAACAAGCCGCTCGAGCGACCACGCGGCATTCGCCGGGCTCGTCGAGGGGAGCACCACCGCCTCGATCCCTACGCGTTTTTGCAGGTAGCGCTTGTAAAGCCGTCCCGCGGTACCGCCGTTGCACACCACTGCCCGCACCGGGGCGGCACTGACCACGCGCTCGATGCGCGCCGGAACCACGTTCTTGATGCTTGCGTCGGATGAGCCCTTGATGTCGCAGCTTTCGATCACGTCCCACAACGCGATACCATGGCGCAGCAGGAGGGCGCGTTTCGCTTCAATCGATTCCTCGAGCGTCGCCGGGTGTGCCTCGCCCGCCAACAACGGCTCTTCCCCAAGAAACGCAGCACACCCGTCGCCTTGCAGCGGCTCGCCCTCATTCGGTGGCGTCGGCTCTCCCATACAAGCAGCGATAACCCGCCAGAACCGGTTCTGCGGGTTGCCATAGTAGAACGCGTTCTCGCGCGAGAGCACCGAGGGGAACGAGCCCAGCACGAGCACGCGCGACCGACCGTCGAACACCGGCTCGAAGCCATGGGAAATATGCTGGTAATCCGAAACCATCCCGTACCCCCTCCACGCGCACTGGTGCATAATCTTGCCTATAGGGCGAGGTCGCCCGTCAAACAAGGAGCATCCCGTGTCCCGAAATGACTCATTGGACCCCGTCCCCAAATGAGTCAAGCCGGGCAAGGCGCTCCCCGATGTCACCATTATGCACGCCCATCCCCCGAGGAGGAACCATGGCCAGCCGGTATCTGATCGTAATCGACATGCAGAACGACTTCGTCGACGGCGCCCTCGGCACGCCCGAGGCGCAGGCAATCGCGCCGGCGCTCGTCGATGCCGTCCGCGCCTTCGACGGAGAGCTCCTTTTCACGCTCGACACGCACGGCGAAAACTACCTCGAAACGCAGGAAGGCGCCCACCTTCCCGTTCCCCACTGCATCAAGGGAACCCCGGGCTGGGAGCTTATCCCCGCGCTCGCCGAGCTCCAGCGCGAACGCGACGCGCGCATCTTCGAGAAGCCGACCTTCGGTTCGACCGAGCTCGCCCACTACCTCGTACAGCGCAACGCCGAAGAACCCATCGAGTCCATCGAGCTCGTCGGCGTATGCACCGACATCTGCGTCGTCTCGAATGCGCTGCTCATCAAAGCCGCGCTGCCGGAAGTGCCGGTGAAGGTCGCCCCCGCGCTCTGCGCCGGCGTCACGCCCGAAGCGCATGAGGCCGCCCTCGCCACCATGACCAGCTGCCAGGTAGAGATGGTGTAGCTAAAGCTCCGACCGAAACGCTGTACTCGTGGGCAAGCTTGCTACCGAGGTACCTCACTGCCGTGCATCACATCATAAAGTAGAGAATTTCCGACACAAAACAGGCTTATTACAGGCTGTAGTGTCGGAAATTCTCTAGTTTGAGCAGTCTGTCCATGCCAGCACCACGCGCCGCAAAGGCCTGTCCCTTTTGTCATGACATTGGGGACTGTCCCCAATGTCAGGCCAGCCCGAGCAGCAGCCCCGCAGCATGCACAGCAAAGGCCACGATCCACGCGACGCCGCACTGCATGAGCACCACGGCGAACATCATGCGCGTGCCAAGCTCGTTGCGCACGGCAGAGACCGCCGCGACGCACGGCGTGTACAGCAGGATAAACGTGAGGAAGGTGTACGCGGTGAGCGGCGTGAAGAGCGTCGAAAGCGCCGCCACGGAACCACCCATGAGCACCGTGAGCGTCGCCGCGACGTTCTCCTTCGCGCCGAAGCCCGCCACCACGGCGGCGGCCGCGATCCAGCTACCGAAGCCGAGCGGCGCAAACAGCGGCGCCACGAGCGCGCCGAGCCCCGCAAGCATGCTCTGCGCCTGGTCGCTCACCAGATTGAAGCGAATGTCGAACGTCTGCAGGAACCAGATCACCACGCTCGCGACAAAGATGATGGTGAACGCCTTGGTCGCGAAGCCCTTCGCTTTGTCCCACGCAAGACGCAGCGTCGTTTTCGCACTCGGCAGGCGGTAGTTGGGCAGCTCCATCACGAACGGCACCGGATCGCCCTTGAACGCCGTTCCCTTGAGCACAAGGGCCACGAGCACGCCCACGACCATGCCCATGATGTACAGCGAGATCATGACGAGCGCCGCGTGCTCCGGGAAGAACGCCGCAGAAAAGAGCGCGTACACCGGCAGCTTCGCCGAGCAGCTCATAAACGGCGTGAGCATGACCGTCATCTTGCGGTCGTGCTCGGAGGGCAGGGTGCGCGTCGCCATGATAGCCGGCACGCTGCACCCGAAGCCGATGAGCATGGGCACGAAGCTCCGCCCGGAGAGGCCCAGCTTGCGCAGGATCTTGTCCATGACGAACGCCACGCGCGCCATGTAGCCAGAGTCCTCGAGAATCGAAAGCAGCAAGAACAGCACCACGATGATCGGCAAGAACGAGAGCACGCTGCCCACGCCGGCGAAGATGCCGTCGATAACGAGGGAATGCACCACGGGGTTGAGCCCGAACGCCGTAAGCGCTTGATCCACCGCCGCGGTAAACGCTTCGATCCCCATCTCGAGCAGGTCGGAAAGGCGCTGTCCCACGGCATCGAAGGTAATCCAGAACACGAGCGCCATAATGCCGATGAACACTGGGATCGCGGTGTACTTGCCGGTGAGGATGCGGTCGGCGGCCACGGAGCGCAGGTGTTCCACGCTCTCGTGCGGCTTCACCACGCTCGCGCCGCACACTTCCTCGATGAAGGTGAAGCGCATGTCGGCCAGGGCGGCCATGCGATCCTGCCCGGCTTCCTCCTCCATCTGCGAGATGATGTGTTCAACGGCGTCGAGCTCGTTCTGGTCGAGCGCGAGCGCGTCGATGACGAGCCGGTCACCTTCGATGAGCTTTGTCGCGGCGAAGCGCACCGGAATGCGCGCGGCCTCCGCATGGTCGGCGATGAGGTGGATGAGGCCGTGGATGCAGCGGTGGAGTGCGCCGCCGTCCGCGCCATCGGGCGAGCAGAAGTCCACGCGGCCGGGATGTTCACGGTAGCGCGCCACGTGCAACGCGTGCTCGGTAAGCTCGCCGATGCCCTCGTTCTTCGCGGCGGAAATGGGCACCACGGGGATGCCGAGCGCCGCCTCGAGCGCGTTCACATCAACCGTGCCGCCGTTTTTCGTAAGCTCATCCATCATGTTGAGCGCGAGCACCATGGGTCGGTCGAGCTCCATGAGCTGGAGCGTGAGGTAGAGGTTGCGTTCGATGTTCGTGGCGTCCACGATGTCGATGATCGCGTCCGGCTGCTCTTCCAAGATGAACTGGCGGCTCACGACCTCTTCGCTTGTGTAGGGCGAAAGCGAGTAGATGCCGGGCAGGTCCGTGATGGTCGCGTTGGCATGACCCTTGATCTGGCCGTCCTTGCGATCCACGGTGACGCCGGGGAAGTTACCCACATGCTGGTTGGAGCCGGTGAGCTGGTTGAAGAGTGTCGTCTTGCCACAGTTCTGGTTGCCGGCGAGGGCAAAGCGCAAGGGCGCGTTCTCTGCCAGCGCCGCGCCCTCGCGACGCGGGCGAACAGCGTCTTCGCCCAGCGCGGGGTGCGCAGAAGTGCTCGCCTCGGGATTCTTGCGCGGGCAGTTATGCGCATCGTGCACGTCGCGCACGGCGATGCGGGCAGCATCCGCCTTGCGCAGCGTGAGCTCGTAGCCGCGCAGGCGAATCTCGAGCGGATCGCCCATGGGGGCGTACTTCATCATGGTGACTTCGGTGCCGGGCGTGAGGCCCATGTCGAAGATATGCTGCCGCAGCGACGAATCGTCCGAATCGACCGATTCGATCACCGCGTCCTTGCCGATCTCAAGCTCATCGAGCTTCATGTATATCCCCTCTGTGCAGTATGTGCTGAAGAGATTGTAATGAAGTCTCTTCCGGCGGCGCGCACAAAATGCGATTTTTCCGCAGTAGCGCACAGAAGCCGTTATCTCCCAGAAAGCGCTGACGCAGGAGATAACGGCCTTGCCGCTACCCCAAAAACGCCTCGTTGAGCGTCACACCGAAATCGCGGGCGATGGCGCGCAGGTTGTCGTCCGTGATCGTCTGGCGCACGCCCTGGCCGCACGAGAGCACCTTCACGTAGATCTCTGCGCTCTTCTCGATGGTATGCGCAAGACCGAACGTCGTGTCGAAATCCGATCCCGAGGCGAAGAGCCCATGCTGCGCCCACACAGCAGCCTGGTACGTCTCCATCTTTTCGCTCGTCGCGCGTGCGATGTCCACGCCGCCCGGCACCATCCACGGCACCACGCCCACGCCCTCGGGGAACACCACCGGGCACTCCGTGGCACTCTGCCACAGGGGACGCGTGAAGTCGCGGTCGGTGAGCGGCAGCACGTACGTAAGCGCGATGACGTTCGTGGCGTGGCAGTGGTAAATCACGCGGTTCGCGCCGCCCGTGACGCGCTTGCGCACGCTATGGTTCATGAAGTGCGTGGGGAACTCGCTCGTGGGCACGGCGCCGCCCGCTAGCCCCCACACGATGCGCCACGCGCTACCGGCGTCGTTGATCTCCACGATGCCGATGTTCTTTTCCGGCGCCAGCGCGACGTTGCGGAAGAACTTACCGCTTCCCGTGGTGATGAAGTATTCACCTGCAAGATTATCGCAGGTCACGCCCATCTCGTGCCACGCACCGGGCTCAGACGCGAACGCCGGGCGCGCCGCCGCCACGTCTTCTTCCGTCATGCGGTACGTGAGGTTGCCGCCGTTGCGCTCGTGCCAGCCCTGCAGCCAGCCGTCCTCGCACATGCGGATGAACCCCGCAACCGCCGGCTGCTCCGTGATATCGATCATGATCTCTCCTCTTCAAACGAGCCGCGCCGCGCAGAACGACGCTGCCGAATAACCCTGGCGCACCCTTACGCGCGCTTCGACGTAACCTCTTGCTCGTAGCGCTCGACCTCATCGAACCATGCGAACCCGGCGGGCACGCCCGCGCGGCGGCAGTATTCCGCCCACACATCCGCGAAGGGCAGGGTCTTGACCTCCTCCAAGAGCGCCAGACGCTTGGTGAAGTTGCCCTCATCCTGCAGCCGGCGCAGCTCCGCGTGCGGCTCGAGCAGGGCGGCGAGCAGCGCCTTCTGGAAGTTGCGCGACCCGATCGTCCACGCCGCGACGCGGTTGATGGAGCCATCGAAGAAATCGAGCCCCACGAGCACGCGATCCATGGCGTCACAGCGCACGATCTCTCGGCAGATCTCGCGCGTCTCGTCGTCGAACGAAACCACGTGGTCGGAGTCCCAGTTCACGCCGCGCGTCACATGCAGGGGCACGTAATCGTTGAAGAGCAGCAGCGAGCTGATCTTCTCGCTGATGGGCTCGTTGGGATGGAAGTGCCCGGCGTCGAGCAGGTAGTTCACGCCCTCATGCGTCGCCGTATACCCCGTGTAGAACTCAGGGCTGCCCGTGGTGTAGGATTCGACGCCCACGGCGAAGAACTTCGACTCCACCGCGTCGATGACGTGCGGGCAATCCTCGGCGAGAATCTCGTCGAGGGCATCGCGCAGGCGCTCGCGCGGCCCCAGGCGATCCGTCGGCATGTCCTTGTAGCCGTCCGGGATCCAGATGTTGCAGAGCACGTGGTCGCCCAGCTCCTCGCCGATGCGCTCGGAGATTCGACGGCACGCGATGCAGTGGTCGATCCAGAACCGTCGCACGTCCTCGCGGGGCGACGAGAGCGAGAGCCCGTCCACCATCATGCGGTGCGAGAAGATCGTGGGATTGAAGTCGATGCCCAAGCCGTGCTCGCGTGCGAAGGCGACCCAGGGAGCGAAATGCTCGTAGGTGAGCTTGTCACGGTCGACCCAAGGGTGCTCGTCGTCGAAGATGGCATACGCGGCGTGCAGGTTGATGCGCTTGGTGCCCGGCACAAGGCTCACAGCCTCAAGGAAGTCTGCTTTGAGCTCCTCGAACGTGCGGGCGCGGCCGGGATAGTTCCCCGTCACGGCGATACCGTTGCCGGCGCCACCCTCCGGGTTGTCAAAACCCGTGACGTCGTCTCCCTGCCAGCAATGAATGGAGACGGGCATGGCAGCCGCGCGGGCGAGTGCCTCCTCCGTATCCACGCCGAACGCCACGTACGCGGTCTTAGCCTCTGCATAGCTCATTACGGTCGAACCTCCTTGATGTCGAATGACCTTCTTACCAGTGCGCGCGCGGCGGCAAGGTCGGGCACCTTGCCCGCCGCGATAAGCTGGATCATGATGTTGCCGAGCGCCGTGCCCTCCACGGGACCGGCGAAGACGGGCATGCCGCAGGCAGCCGCTGTGAGCTCGTTGAGATACGCATTCTGGCACCCGCCGCCCACGATGTTGATGCGCGCGTAGTCCACGCCCGTGAGGCGCGAGAGCTCACGCACCGCGCGCGCATAGCACACCGCGAGCGAACGGTAGATGCACCGCATAAGCTCACCCGAGGTGGTGGGAGCCGACTGGTTGGATTCGGCGCACAGGGCGCGCACCGCCTCAGTCATAGATTGCGGCGCGAGAAAACGCGGATCGTCGACGTCGATGACGGCCTCGAAGCCCTCGGCCTCGCGGGCGCGGCGGACGAGCTCGTCGAAACTCGGGCGCGAGCCCTCTTCTTCGGCAAGCTCCTCGCGCACGCGCTGCGCCATCCAAAGCCCCATGATGTTCTTGAGGTAGCGCACGGTACCGAACGCGCCGCCCTCGTTCGTGAAGTTCGCCTGCATGCTCGCCTCGGTGAGGATGGGCGCTCCGAGCTCGCAGCCCATAAGACTCCACGTGCCACTCGAGAGGTAGACCGAGCGCTCGTCCTGCGCCGGCACAGCCAACCAGGCAGACCCGGTGTCGTGCGTCGCGGGAGCCACAACACGGCAGGTGTAGCCCACTTCATGCGCGGTTTCCGGCGTGAGCTCGCCCAAAACCGTACCCGGCTCGCAGATGGGCTGGAAGATGCGGCGCGGCAGGCCAAGGCGCGCGATGAGCTCGTCGTCCCACGTGCGCGTCCGCGCGTTCACGAGCGCCGTCGTCGAGGCGTTCGTATACTCCGTCGCCGCCGTGCCACAAAGGAGATAGTGCAGGTAGTCGGGAATCATGAGGAGGCGTTCGGCACGGTCGAGCAGCTCCGGCGCCTCGTGCTTCGCCGCGACGAGCTGGTAGGCGGTGTTGAAGGGCTGGTACTGGATGCCCGTGCGCTCATACTGTTCGGCGAAGCTGAGGGTGCCCGCGACCTCGAGCGCGTCCCGCACGCCGTCCGTGCGCGCATCGCGGTAGGCGACGGCATCGCCCAAGCGCGCGCCGCTCTCATCGAGCAGCACGTAATCGACCGCCCAGGTATCGATACCAAAGGTGTCCGGCGCGAGCCCCCGCTCTGCCGCTGCGCGCATGCCGGCGAGCACCTCGGAGAAAAGTCGATCGATATCCCAGCACAGATGGCCGTTGCGCTCCACGAGGCCGTTTTCGAAGCGGTAGACCTCGGTGAGGCGCAGCGTCCCGTCCACGACCTCGCCCACGATGTGCCGCCCGCTCGATGCTCCGATGTCGATGGCCAGATGCCGCATGGCGCTCCCCGCTTCCTACTCGACCGTTCACATATCGTTTTCAGCATATGAGCCAATGTATCGAAGCTCCATACAGGAAGTTCGCCTATTATTATCGAAATATCATCCTGTCTGTTAGGCGCGGTGGTTCACGGCGTGACGCTGCGGCGACGAGCGCTCGATATCCACCGATGCACGCGGGAGGTTCGCCATGCTCTCCTATAACCTCGATCTCGACGACCGCAGCACGTGGCTTCGCACCACGCCAGGCGAACTCGAGCGCGCGCAGCCCTTCTTCTGCACGGAGCAGGGCGCGTTCTATGCCCGCAGCGGCTTTTTCACGGACCGCACGGAAAAGGATAGCTACGAGCTCTTCTACACGCTCGACGGACAGGGCGTATTCGAGCAGGGCGGGCGCACCGCGACGCTCGAGCGCGGCCAGGCGCTCCTCATCGATTGCCGCACGCCGCAGCGCTACTACACGAACGACCGCGTGGGACGGTGGCATCACCTGTGGGCGCACGTCGACGGCGCCGGGGCCGATGCCTTCGCCCGGCTGCTCGGTGTGCCAGCACTCTTGCCGGTGCCTCTCGCCGAGCCCATCGCGCGCCGGCACTTCGGCGCCATCGCGACGAACCTCGAGCATCCCGGCGTGCTTGCCGCCACCACCGTTGGGCTTGCAATCCACAGCCTCCTCGCCGAGATGGTGGGTTCGGCCGAGGCAGCACGCGAGACACCTTCCGGCGAAGCCGCCGTTCGCCGTGCGTGCGCGCTCATCCAGACGGCCTATGCCGAGGATCTCTCGCTTGGCGATATGGCGAAGGCGGCTCAGGTGAGCCCCTCGTACCTGCTCAAGCTTTTCCGCAAGCACCTGGGCACGACGCCCTACGACTACCTGCTGCGTTACCGCATCACCTGCGCGAAAGAGCTCCTCGCCGAGACCGACGAGCGCGTGGGCGCCATCGCCCGTGCCGTGGGCTTCTCGAGCGAGAGCAACTTCTCCTACCGCTTCACGCAGATGGTCGGCCAGAGCCCCCGCGCCTACCGCGCCAGCTGCCCCGGCATGTAAAATTACCCCAGGGACTTTTTTACATTGTCTACTGTTTTCGCTGAATCGAAGAGTTTTTCTTCTGACAATGTAAAAAAGTCCCTGGGGTAATTTTACATGCTAGCGGGGCAAGAGGTGTGCGTATGCCCGCTTGAGATCCTTCAGCTGCTCAAGTGCGTCGAGCGCGCCGCCGTCCAAGCGCGCACCCACCGCGACTACGAGCGCGTCCACCAAGGCAACGGCGCTTGCCATCGAGTGATACGCTCGCGGCTCGCCACGATACGTGTAGAGCTCGATATCGGGCGCAGGTCCGCCTCCGCTCCGCACAATACGGTCGGTGAAAAGGAGCGTCGTGCAGCCCGCCTTCGCTCCGAAATCGAGCAGCGCCTGATCCTCTGCCGGAACGCGCTGGAAGCCGAACGCCACGAGCACATCGCCCTCCCGCGCGTGCACGAGCCCTTCCATGAGCTCGGATCCACCCGCTGGCAAAAGCTCCACCGCGAGCCCATAGCGCCGCAGACGGAAGCGCAGCAGCTCCGCCACGCACGCGGCAGCGCCTTTGCCATGAATCAGCACGCGCCGAGCATTCGCAAGTGCTGCGGCAGCGGCCTCGAACGCGTCCACGTCAAGCCCTTCGAGCGTGCGGTCGAGATTCTCGCGCTGCTGGCGCAAGAACGCCCGCACATCGCCCGCTCCCCCGTCGATGCTTGCACTCATCTTATCCGCCGGCCCCAAAGACCGCGCCGCGACCGCGGCCTTCAGCGCCTTGAAATCTGCGAAGCCCGCATGCCGCGCGAACCGCGACACGGTGGCATCCGAAACCCCAAGCCCGCGCGCCACCTCCTGAATGGATTGGAGCAAAAACTCCTGCGGGCTCTCGATGATGTGGTTCATGATGAGCTCTTCAGCCGGGGTGTAGGCCACGCCCGAAGCGAAGAGCGACGGATCGGTCATGCGCGCCCCTATTCCGCACCGGCGATGAGCGCCTGCACGTAATCGCCACCCAAACGGTCGATCTCTTTGAGCGAGCGCTTGAGCATGCCTGCTGTCTTCACCTTGAACGCGAGGTCATTCGCATATTCGATGTGGTATGCACCTGCCAGCACCTGCGCGCGCAGCTCCGCCACCGTGGTCACCCGCTCGTCAAGGTGCGTGGTCACGCAGCCGTACTGGAACGCCTGATGCGTGTCGCTGCCCGAGACCACAGGCACGCCCAGTCGCTCGGCGAGGGCATAGGTCTTCGCGATGGTACCCTCGAAGTCGCGCGCCAGATCCTTACCGTTCAGGTCGACGAACTCGAAGGCGGCGAGCGCCTCGGGTGCCTGCTCGGGAATATGCCCGGGCGCGCGGAACGGATGACCCGCGCCGAAGAAGAGGCCGCGAGCGCGTACTTCGGCCGCAAGCTCTGCAAGCGGTAGGAACGCATCTTTCTCCTTATGCGGCTCGAGCGCATGGTTGAAATCGAGAATCTCCTCCATGGTGCCGAGCACGAGCGTATGCCCGCTTTCCGCAATGTCGACCTCCATGCCGGGAAACACCAACAGCCCGTTCACGTCGAACGCATCGCCCTCGCGCGGGAAACGGTTGGCGATATCGGCGTACACGGTGCTGAAGCCGAGCGTGTTGAAGTGCTCCGTGAGGCAGACCGCATCAAGACCAGCGGCTTTCGCCTCGCCGAAGAGCCAATCGGTGTACTCGGGCGAGAACTTGAGATACTTTGCAAGCTTGCCGTGGGTGTGAAAATCGATGATCATACGAAAGCCTCCAGAATGCGGGGCAGCGCGAAGCTCATGGCCGCCCACGCGACCGAAACCCCGATGAATACGAAGTCGCTCTTGCCGATCGCAAGCGACGATAGCTTGATCTTGAGCACGGACATGTTGGTGGACGCGTAGCGATACCCCTTGAGCTCGAGCGCCTCGACCGTGGTGCGCGAGCGCTTCGCCATGTTGAGCATGAGCGGGTAGAACGACTGCACGATGGTCTTCACCTGGTAGATAATCCAGCGAACCTTGCCCATGAACGTGTCGTGCGCCGGCGCTTGGCCGCGCAGGCGGAACGAGAGCAGAATGTTCTGCAGCTCCTCGAACATGATGGGCAGGATGCGGTAGGCGAACGAAATGGAGAACGACAAGCGCTCCGGGCAGCCGAACCACAGCAAGCCGTTCGAGAGCTTATCCGGGTCGAGGCCGGAGAACACCGTGACCGACGCGAGCGAGCAGGTGCACACCTTGAGCGTCATAATGAGCAGCGGGATAAGCGCGTCGATGCTGCCGCTGAAGAAGATCGCCACGATGAGCAGGTAGCCCGTCTGCGAAAACACGCCGATGGCGAACACGAAGAGCACGAGCGGTGCCACCCGGGCGAGCCGGGTGGTGACCACGCAGAAGATGAAGAGCGAGAGCAGGGTCGTCACGTCGTGCAAAAACCACGGCACGATACCGAAGAACAGGTACCAGATGATGAGCACACGCGGGTCGAGCTGGGCAATGGGCGTGTCATCGTTACCGTAGGCGTTTTTCAGCACCTGGTTGCGCAGAAAGTCGATGGACACCTTGTCCATGATGTTTTCCGAGAGCTTCTCGAGCATGCTACGATTCGCCTCCCTCTGATTCCCCTGCGCCGGCAAGCGCAAGAGCACGGTAGTCATCAAAACACATGAGGAAATCCTCGGTCTCGAAGCACGCTGCGCGCGGATTGAGCGCCGCGCCCATGGCGTAGATCTCGGGCGGGCAGATGCCGCTCGCTTCCACCACGGCGCGATCCGCGAAGATCTCTTCCGGCGCGCCGTCACCGATAACCTCGCCCTGGTTGAGCACGATCATGCGGTCGGCGAACTGGCACACGAGCTGCATATCGTGCGTCGCGATGACCACCGTGTCGGTGATGCCGCGCAGGTCTTTGATGGTGCGGACGATCTCGCGCCGCGTGGCGATGTCGAGGTTCGCCGTGGGCTCGTCGAGCAAGAGGATCGGCGGGTTGAGCGCGATGCCGATGGCAAGCGACGCGCGGCGCATCTGGCCGCCCGACATGAGGCGCCCGTCGCGATCGGCAAGGTCGGCTAGGCGGAAACGCTCGATAAGCTCCTGCGCGCGCTCCTGCCAGCCCTCGACGCCGCGGGAGCGCATGGCGAACTCCACGTCGGCACGAACGCTGTCCTTGATGAACATCTGCTCGGGGTTCTGGTAGACGAGCGAAATCAGGCCAGAGATGTCCTCCGGGCTGAGCGAGCGCGTGGCGGTGCCGGCAAGGCGCACCTCTCCGGCAGACGGTTTCACCAGCCCACACATGAGCTTCATGAGCGTCGTCTTGCCGGCGCCGTTCGACCCCACGAGCGCGACCTTCTCGCCAGAACGGATGACGAGGTCCAGCCCGTCGAAGACTGTGTGCGGGTCGCCCTTCACGCTGCGATAGGCGACGTGGATGTCCTTGAACTCTACAGCGGGTTCGCCGGCGGAAGGCGCATGCGCCGGACGTGCCTGCGGGGTGAACGCAAGGCCGACGAACGCGCGCGTCCCCTCTTCCACCGTCGTGGGCAGTTCCACGTCGCGCGAAAGCACGCCGGTATCTTTGAGCTCGCGCGCGGCCGTGGCGATCTGCGGCGGGAAGATATCGCTCGCCGCAAGGTCATCGAGCTGGCGGAGCGCCGCGCGGGCAGGAAGCATCCACGAGACCGCGCCGTTCGCCATAAGAACCGCGTGCTTGCAGTAATCCGCGATGAAATCCGTGTGGTGCTCGATGACGATGATCGTTTTCCCGTGGCGCTCGTTGAGCTCGCGCAGCACCTCGTAGGTCTGCCGCGCGTGATACGGGTCGAGCTGGGCGATGGGCTCGTCCAAGATGATGACCTCGGGCTCGAGCGCGAGCGCGCCGGCAAGCGCCAAGAGGTGCTTCTGGCCGCCCGAGAGCGCCCACACGTAATCCTGCGCCTTGTCTGCAAGCCCACAAAGCTCGAGGGCGGAAAGGCCGCGCTCGAGATAATCGGGCTGCGCGTAGTTGAGGCTCGCGAATGATGCCTCGTCGAGAACCGTCGGGCGCACGAGCTGGTTCTCGAAATCCTGGTATACATACCCCACATGCTGCGCAAGCTCGCCGATGGGGGTCTCGGCAGCCTCGAGGCCGGAAACCTTGAGCGAACCCGTCATGTCACCTGCGATGAACTGCGGGATGAGTCCGTTCATCGCCTTGCAGAGCGTGGACTTTCCGCAGCCGTTCGCACCCATGATCGCAAGAAAGTCACCCTCCGCGACCTCGAGGTTGAGGTTGCGGAGGGTGGCGGTTGCGGCTCCGGGGTAGGTGAACGTGAGGTCTTTGATCGAGATGATCGACATTACCTTTACCCCTCAGGCGCTTACGCGCGGCTCAGAACGGCGTTGCGATGCATGCAGTATCCAGCGATGGCGGCGACGACCGCAGCGATGCCCAGGCCGGCATAGACGGCGGTCATGCTCTCCGCCCATTCAGCCTCCCACTCGATAAGCGAGAAGCCGGCCTCGGAAAGGCACGCCACCGCGACGGCCACGACGAAGCACACCACGGCACCGAGCACGAGCTTGGCAGAGGGAGCCTCGGGCGCGTTCTCGGCGGAACGGGGCTTCATGCCCAGTAGCGGCTCAATCTTGCCGTAGAGGCGTGGAACGAGGAACATCGTGGGCAGCATGCAGAACAGGATGCCCGAGAACAAGAGGTCATTCACGAAGGCGAAGCCCTCGGTGAAGAAGACGGACTCGGGGAGGCCCTCGACGGCCTCGAACTCCTCGACGGCGAAGACGACCTTCGCGATGTCCACGCCGGCGCTCATGGCAAGCTGGAGCGCGGTGCAGCCAAAGGCGGCGAGCGCCACCATCTTCATGTTGCGCGGATCTTTAACGATGGTGCCAGCGATGTAGATGGCGATGGTGACGGTGAGGAACTTCTCGAGCTCACCGAGGCCGCCGAACTGGCCGAGCATGATTTCGGAGAACACGAGCTCGCCGGTAGCGGCGCCGAGGGCGACGGACAGCGGATCGAAGAGCATGGCAAGCGTAAGCGGGATGAACAGGAAGAACTCGACGGAGAATTCGACGATACCCACCTGGACGGAGGGGATGAGCTCGGAAACGAGCGTGGCGAGGCCGTACAGCGACATGCTGAGGACGAAGATCATCAGCTTGTGGGACTGCGCGGTCGTAGACGTTGACGACATGCGATTCCTCTCTCTTGGCGTGCAGGGCACGCGGTCGGGGTTCCGCGGCGGGCGACGGCCGTTGCGCGCGCCGCGGCGTGGGGTGTCGACCTTGCCGCTGGGCGTTGGTCGACAGGAAGAATCGTATGGCGCTGACCTGCAGGTTCCGGTCATCCGCCCGTAAGGTGAAAATAAAGTTTCACTGGTGCCAAGCGTGAAAATTGCGCAGCGTGCGCTCGCGGGCGGCGCGCCACCTTGCCGTTTTGGATGAAAATCGCGTCCGTGGCATGCCTTACCGTGCGCTTACGTAAAAGTACCCCAGGGGTTTTTCGACACGGCTCCCCGTGAACGTGGGACTTTGGCACCGGGTCTCTGAGTCCCACAATGGGAATCAGAGACCCGGTGCCAAAGTCCCACAAGGCTATCCCAGCAGCAGGCGCTCGCAGGCGCGGCACGTGAGCCAGGCGTAGCCCGCCATGAGTACGAGGGTGAAGCCGAGGACATCGGCCACGATGAGCACGAACGAGGCACTGCCGAACACGAACGAGAGAAAGCCCACGAGCATAAGGCCGAACACGTCGTGCACGAGCGCGAACGCGACCGGCGCCCCGAAGCAGAGCCCTACCTGACGGCGCAGCGACGAGGCCGCCATTGCGCGGTCGCAGCCGAGCTCGCGCAGCGCCACGTAGGCTCGACGCGCATCCGCCGCCCCGGAAAGCTGTTGCAGCGCCAAAATCGCCGCCGCGGTAACGAGGAACGCCGCGCCGTAGAAGATGCCCACGTAGCCGATGGGCGCAAGCGCGTTCGCGGAGTCCGCAAGTTCAGCGGAGCCGCGCAGCCCCACACTGAAGACGAAGCCCGCGCACATCATGCACACGGCCGCCGCAATGAGCACGCACACGCAGGAGAGCGCGGCCGAGGTGCTCGAGATGCGTGCGCCCACCTGTCGCACGGTGAAGAGCCGAAGCCCGTCCCAGTAGCGCTGTTCGTTTCGGCGCTCGCGCTCACCCCAGCGCCATGCGAACGCACGCATCACGAGAAGCGTCGCCCCGAACGCCGCGAACCCCATGGGAATGATGAACGCGATGAAGTAGACAGGCTGCAGCACGCAGCACCCCCACACCACGGCGAGAAACGGCGCCGCAAGCACGAGCTGCCAGCGGGATGCGGCGCGCGTGGCACCCACCAGGCGCTCCGGCGCGCGCTCGGCCTGCATGAGCTCCACAAGCGGCCGGCGCAGCACGTCGCGCACGCAGGCGACGGCGCCGAGCCCCGCGATAGCCGCGAACGAGCCCGCCGTCCACGCGGCGGCACCGGGCAAGAACGCCACGTGCGGCGTCCACGGCGCATCGAACACGAAGGCGGCGACAGCGCCGAACGCCGGCGAAAGCACGACGCCAAGCGCGATCCCCACTACGAGCGCCGCAGCCCCTACGAGGCCTCCCTCGAGCGCAAGCACGACGGCGATGCTCCCGCGCCCCATGCCCACGAGTGCGTAAAGCCCGAACTCGCGCTTGCGGCGCCGCACGATGAAGCGGTTCGCGTATGCCACGAGGAAGATGAACACGATCACGACGAAGATCGAGAACGCCTCGAGCACGCTGTCGATCTGCGCGTAGGTGCCCCGTTGCTCGGCGGTGAGGTCGAGCGCGAGCAGGTAGTCGCCCGACGCGATGAACGAGTACAGCAAGCACGCTGCCAGCACGAGCGTGCCGAAGTACACCGAATAGTCGCGCACGCTCCGCCGCACGTTGCCCATCGCCAGTTTGAGATACATCCCGACCTCCCAGGTGAGAATTTGAGTCCAGGACTCAGATTCTCACGTGCGTGCGGCGGGTGCCATCGATTTGGCTTACGCGCATCTTACGGTTTTGAAAGGTAAGCCCATACCGCTCTCGAAACTATGAAATTTATAAAGTCATAGCTATGATAATTTGATAGTCATTACTATGATAATCTTATAGTGTCGATTGATTTCTCGAGAAACACGGTGGTGAGGACATGATTCAACGCACCATGAAAAGCAAACTCCTTCAGCTTGCCTCAAAGTTTCCCGTCGTCTCTGTCACCGGTCCCCGACAAAGCGGCAAGTCGACGCTCATCCAAGACGTCTTCCCCGAATACGAATACCTATCGTTTGAAAACCCTCACACCAAGGAGCTGTTCGAAGACGATCCAGAGCGTTTTCTTAAAACCCACTCCAAGCATGTGCTCTTTGACGAGGCACAACGAGTACCCGAGCTCTTTTCCTATCTGCAAGGTGTCGTAGATGCCGCCGACGAGCCGGGCATGTTTATCCTCTCGGGCTCGCAGAATTTTCTGCTCTCTAAACACATCTCCCAATCGCTCGCTGGCCGCGTTGGGATCCTCAAGCTCCTCCCACTCTGCTACGACGAACTTGACGAGGGAGGATTTCGCCCCTCAGACGCACTCGAGTGGGTGTACCGGGGCGGATACCCGCGCGTCTTTTCCTCGCAAATCGACCCCATCGATTTCTATCCCGCCTACCTCGAAACGTATCTCGAACGCGACATTCGCGCGGAGCTTGGCATTGGGAAAGTCGAGGACTTCGCTCGTTTTATGCACTTGTGCGCACTGCGCAGCGGAGAGCTGATCAACGTGGCGTCTCTCGCCAGAGATTGCGGAATAGCACACGCCACGGCAAATAACTGGCTTTCCGCACTTTCGGCAAGCTACATTGTTCATCTGCTTCAACCCTATGCAACCAATCAAAACAAACGCCTCGCTAAGACACCGAAGCTTTATTTCTACGATGCAGGGCTTGCTTGCTCACTGCTGGGAATCGAAAGCGCAGAAGAGCTAGTGGAACACCCACAACGAGGTGCGCTGTTCGAAACCGCAGTGATCTCTGATATTTTTAAGTCGCGTCTCAACCAAGGCAAGACGCCACACGCGACGTTTTGGCGGGACTCGAATAAAAACGAAATCGATCTGGTCATCGAAAAAGGACTCATGCCGGTTCGAGCAGTAGAAATAAAGTCGTCGAGCACATACCGAGGCAAATACTTCGATGTCTTGAATCGCGTCGCCCCCGCAAATCTTGGGCTCAACCAAACCAGCTGCGCGGTCATATACGCCGGAGAGGAGGAGATCCAGACCGCGCGGGGCTCTCTCATCTCCTTTCGAAATGCGGCGAAGCAGATCTAGACAGCAACCCCGCCGCACGCGACGGCATCGCAACAACACCTTGGAGAATTCAGGCAGGAAATGGCGCTTACAACAGCGAAATCTCGCCTGTAAACGCCTTTTCCTGCCCGGATTTCTCAGATGCACGCAGCCTGCTATCATAAGGGGTTGCATGTGCACAGTAACATCGAGGGAGCACCGCATGAACCGCACCAAGATCGCCCAGCTCTACGCCCAGGCCGAACAACTCGGCGGGCAGAGCGTCACCGTCGCCGGCTGGATCAAGTCCGTCCGCGACATGAAGAACTTCGGCTTCGTCACCGTGAACGACGGCAGCTGCTTCCGCGACCTGCAGATCGTCATGAACCGCGAGACGCTCGCCAACTACGACGACATCGCGCACCAAAACGTCTCCGCCGCCATCGTCGCCACGGGCGAGCTCAAGCTCACGCCCGACGCGCCGCAGCCCTTTGAGCTCACTGCCGCGACCATCGAGGTCGTGGGCGCCTCCGCCCCGGACTACCCGCTGCAGAAGAAGCGTGCCACCGTCGAGTTCCTGCGCACGCAGCAACACCTGCGCCCGCGCACGAACCTCTTCCGCGCCGTCTTCCGTGTGCGCAGCGTCGCGGCAGCGGCCATCCACCGCTTCTTCCAGGAGCGCGGCTTCGTGTACGTGAACACGCCCATCATCACGACCTCGGACTGCGAGGGAGCGGGCGAGATGTTCCGCGTGACGACCTTCGACCCCGCGACTGCGCCACGCGTGACCGAGGGGCAGGCAGCCGCGTCGATGGGCGAGCTCACCGCCGGC
>CASFXG010000023.1 GCA_949298635.1 uncultured Coriobacteriaceae bacterium
GAAAAAGCCCAAAATACAACTCAAAAACAGCAAAGAACGGCATAGCCGTTTGGCTATACCGTCCCTTGCTTCAATGTTTTCTTAATTCACCGCCCCATTGCCGAGGGCGTTTTCATATCACTGGAGCCAGCAATCGGACTCGAACCGATGACCCCCGCTTTACGAGAGCGGTGCTCTACCAACTGAGCTATGCTGGCGGTCAGGTACGGGCGCGATGACCCGCGACCGATAATATTACGTGGAAACGATGCTTCGCGCAACCCTGCACCGCAAGATTTCCACCTTCGAAGAAATCTAGGCAAGAAATGGCGTGTGTTCTGCATATTTCGCAAGAAGACACGCCATATTCTGCCCGGATCTTGGTTGGTATGCGGGATGCGTCCCTCGTTGAGCCGACGTGCCCCTACAGTGCGGCGAGGAAGCGGTGCAGCCCTGCGCGTCCGGTGTCGTCCCACTTGTAGACACCGGCATCCTCGAGCACGTGACCGAAGACCTCGCCCACGCCCGCGCGGATGATTTCTTCGGCATTTTCTGCCGAAAGCTCGGGGTGCGCCGCTGCCAGCTCGGTTGCCCACGCAGCGTGCGACGCGGTGAGCGGGTCTGCTTCGAGTGCGGCCACGTCGTCGCCTGCCAGCAGATGCCCCCGCACGGCTCCGAGCTCCTCCACCAAGCGCGGCGGCAGGATCGCGAGGCCCATGACCTCGATGAGGCCGATGTTCTCCTTCTTGATGTGATGCCACTCGGCATGTGGGTGGAACAAGCCCAAGGGGTGCTCGTCGGTCGCGATGTTGCAGCGGAGCGCGAGGTAGAGCGTGTAGCTGCCATCCGCCTCGCGGCAGGCGACGGGCGTGATGGTGTTATGCCGCTCGCCTGCGCTCTCGGCGATGATACCGAGCGCCTCGTCGCTCCAGCCGCGCCAGACGTCGAGCACGTGCGCGGCGGCATCGAGGAGTGTCTCGCGGTCGGCGGCGGTGAGGCGCAGCACGGAAAGCGGCCAGCGCAGCACCTCGGCGCGCACGTCCGCGAAGCCGGGAATCTCGAACGTCTCTTCCACGGCAGCCTTCATCATGGGGAACGTATGGCGCCCGCCCTGGAAGTGGTCGTGCGAGAGGATCGAGCCGCCCACGATGGGCAGGTCTGCGTTCGAGCCCACGAAGTAATGGGGGAAGAGATCGACGAAGTCCACGAGGCGTGCCATGTTCTCGCGGTCGACGTGCATGAGGCGATGCTCAGCGCTCATGGCGATGCAATGCTCCGAGAAGTACGCGTACGGGCTGTACTGGAAGCCCCAGTGCTCTCCGCCGAGCGTGAGCGGCACGATGCGCAGGTTCTGGCGGGCAGGGTGCGCGCCGAAGGCAGCGCCTGCGCCGCGGCCGCCGTAGCCTTCGTTTTCCATGCAGAGCTGGCAGGCGGGGTATGCTTCGCCTGCAGGGGCGGCTCCGGCGGCGGCGATGGCCTTCGGATCCTTCTCCGGCTTGGAGAGGTTGATGGTGATTTCGAGTTCGCCCCAGAGCGTGGGCGTCGTCCAGCCGATGTTCTTTGCGATGGCGGCGGTGCGCACGTAGCGCGCGTCGCAGCAGAGTTGATAGAACCAGTCGGTCGCGGCCTCGGCGCCGTCGAGTTCATACTGTTCGGCGAATGTGCGCTCGACTTCGGACGGACGTGGCATGATGAGGCCCATGACGCGGGTGGCGATGCGATCGTGGCCAGACGGCGTATCCTCGTCGCAGCCATTCGCAATGCCTGCCGCCGCGATGCGCTCGATGGTTCCCTCGAGGTCGAACTCGTCGTTCGAGACGAAGAGGCTCGCAGGTCCATCCGGCGTGGGCAGTCCGCGGGTGGGGGAGACGAGATATGCCCACGAGAGCAGGTCGGACGCGCCGCTCGCCGCGGGGCCGGTCGCGCCCACACTTTCTAGCACGGCGTTATATGCCCACATGCCGTCTTCGGGCGCGAGCATGCCGTGTCCGATCGCATAGCGCACGAGCGCTTCGATATCCTGTGCGAGTGCGGCGGCTCCCGTCACAGCAGGCGAGGCGTTCTCTACAGCCATTGGTAACCAGCCCCTTCGCTCACGATGCGGTAATGGCGCGACGCGCCCTCGCCGAACCAGCCGTCCATGCCGGCGCAGAACGCGTCGACGCGGTCGAGCGGCACGAAGGCCTGGATGGAGCCGCCGAAGCCGCCGCCGTGGATGCGGACGGCGCCGGCATCCTCGAGGAGGCGCTGCGCCAGGCCGAGCGCGACCATCGCCGGCTGCTCGGGGGCACCGCCCACGGAGACGTTCTGCAGGTACATTGCGGAGCTCGAGCCCGAGGCGCGGGTGAGCGCGAGGAACTCTTCGATATCGCCCGCCTGGAGCGCCGCCCAGCGCTTGGCGACAAGCTCGTTTTCGTGCCAGTAGTGCAGGGCGCGAAGCACCGGACGGTCGCCGAGCTCGCGGCGAAGCTCGTTCACGCGCGCGTCGAATGCGGCCGGGTCGACCTCGCAGAGGCGTTCCTTGCCGAAGGCCGCGGCCACGGCTTTCATCTCGCCCGGCACGGCGGCGTACTCACCGGTGAGGGCGCTATGGTCGCTGCCTACGTTCACGAGCACGAGCGCGTAGCCGTGTTCCTCGAAGTCGAGCGCGAGCTTCTCAGTCGTGGGGGTCTCGGGGTCGGCGAAGCTCATGTGTGCGAGGCCGCCGAGCGCTTCCGCGAGCTGGTCGAGCAGGCCGCAGGGCTTGCCGAAGTAGTTGTTCTCCGTGCGCTGCGCCATCTTGGCGAGCGTCACGGGGTCGATGGCGTCGCCCTCCCAGAGCGCTTCCATGGCGCGGCCGAAGGCGAGCTCGACGGCGGCGGATGATGAAAGGCCGCTGCCCGCAGGGATGGAGCTCTGCATGATGAGGTCGAAGCCGCGGGGCTCGCGGCCGGTCGCGGCGAGCTCGGCGGCCATGCCGCGGGCGAGCGAGGCCGTGGTCTCGCGCTCCGACTCCTGCACGGCAAGGTCGGCGAGGTCGATCTCGAAGCCGCCGTAACCCACGCTCTCTACGCGAACGGCGCTCGTGCCGTTTGCGGCACACACTGCATGGACGTTCGCATCGAGCGCACCGCCGATGACGTCACCGCCCTCGTGGTCCGTATGGTTGCCGGCAATCTCGGAGCGGGCGGGAACGGTCACGGAGAGCAGGTCGCTCTGCGGTGCGCCGAATCGCTCGCTAAAGAGGTCTACGAGGGGCGTTGCTGCAATTGTCATGCGCGTTCCTTTCTGTTGCGCTTGCGGTACGAGCATCAACACTTTGGGGACGGGGTCAAAAGTGTTGAATTCAACACTTTTGACCCCGTCCCCAAAGTGTTAGGCGGTGAAGAAGCGGTACTCGGTGACGGCGCGGTAGGGGTGCTCGGGCGTGAAGATGGCGGCCGGGAAGGCCGGATGCGAGGGGGTGGCAGGGTAGAACTGCGGTTCAAGCGCGAAGCCGCCGCGGTTCTCGTACGCATGGCCGCCCTTGCCCACAACGCCGCCGATGAAGTTTCCGGTATAGAGCTGGAGTCCGGGCAAGCTCGTCCAGAGCTCCATGCCGCGTCCACTTGCGGGGTCGACGGCGCGCGCAGCGAGGCGCGGCTCGGGCAGCTGCCCAGTCCCGTCGTCTGGTTCATATCCGTCGATGCAGAAACAGTGGTCGTAACCGCTGCCTCGCGCGAGCTGCTCGTCGGACGCCTCGATATCGCGGCCGATCGCCTTCGGCGTGCGGAAATCGAACGGCGTGCCCGCGACGGGGCGCAGCTCGCCCGTGGGGATGGAGGCATCGTCGATGGGCAGGAAGCACTCGGCGAAGAGCTGGAGCTCTTGGCCTGCCGCCGAACCGGATGCCTGTCCCGCAAGATTGAAGTAGCTGTGGTTCGTGAGGTTGATAAACGTGGGTGCCGTGGTCTGCGCGTCGAACGTCACCCGCAGGCACGTTCCATCAAGCTCATAGGTAACGGTGAACGTGCGTGCTCCCGGCAGTTCAAGGTCGCTGCCCGGCACTCCGGCGCCCATGGTGCAGGTAAACCGAACGCAATCGGCCGATTCGAAAACTTCTGACTGCCACAGCTGAGCGTGGAGGCCGCGCACGCGGTCGGTGTGCAGGTTGTTCGACCCCTCGTTCGCGGGCAGGTGGTAGACAGCTCCGTCGATGGGCACCGTCGCACCCTCGACGCGGTTCGCGCTCGGCCCTACGGTCGCACCGAAGTAGGTGCCCTGTCCGTCGGGGTAATACGAGGGGGCGTCGTCGAAGCCGAGCACCACGTCTTTGAAGGTGCCGTTGTTGTCGGGCGCATCGATACCCACGATCGCGGCACCCAGATCGGTGAGGCGAACCGTCATGGCAGAGTTGCTTAACGTGAAGAGGAGTGCCTCTCGCGGCTCCTGAATGCTGTTCGACAGCGGCATGATGGGTTCGTACGATCCAAATGAGCTTGTGTCGACCATAGAGCCCTCCGTCGCCTTTCGTGCGTTCAACGTCTCTGTAGCATAGCGCACATCGTCTGCACGAATGCCGGGGTGTTCACTATGGCTCGCAAATGGATATGTTTACGTCTCGGATGGCGCGTTGCCGGGTTCCCCACGGCAGTCGACGCGTCTCTCGCGCTTCTGCACCGCGTTCGATACCGAAGCGTGGTTTCAGCGAGCTCTTCGACTCCAACACGGCGCTCGATGTCGAAGCGTATGGGCCGGAAGGGGCATGCCCGACTGTTGTGCACCCCCTCCGTTAACCAGTGGTTCATACCAGTGAGCTGGTATAGGCACTGGTTGAGTGGTTATAACCACTCAGCACCAATACTTCATAAGCTTGTTGTCATATATCGTCTTAATACTGCAGTGTGATAAAGCTATTTACCTGTTAAAATAAGCAAAAACCGTTCAAGGCTCAAAACATACCGTTCACAGGACACTTCATATTTTTTCGAAACATATGTTGAGAATGTGTATACTGTTACCAACGAAGGCACGCCGCTGCCCTCGATGCCGGTTGGACGAGTAGGGAGTGGAGGTGCCGTAGATGCCGAATGCCGGGAGGAACATGCATACGTTCGAGATCCGTGATACCTTCCTCCTCGATGGGGAACCGTTCACGATTCTCTCGGGTTCCATCCACTACTTCCGCGTGCATCCCACGGATTGGCACCATTCCCTCTACAACCTGAAGGCCATGGGCTTCAACACGGTCGAGACCTACGTGCCGTGGAACCTGCATGAGCCGAAGCCCGGTGAGTTCAACTTCCAGGGCATGTGCGATCTTGCCGCCTTCCTCGACGAGGCTGCGGAGCTCGGCCTGTGGGCCATCGTCCGCCCAAGCCCGTTCATCTGTGCGGAGTGGGAGTGGGGTGGCTTCCCTGCATGGCTGCTCGAAGACCGCAGCATGCGCCCGCGTTCGCGCGATCCGAAGTTCCTCGCGCGCGTCGCCTCGTACTACGATGCGCTCATGCCCATCCTGGTCGAGCGTCAGATCACGCGCGGCGGCAACATCATCATGATGCAGGTCGAAAACGAGTATGGCTCGTACTGCGAGGATAAGGACTACCTGCGCGCTATCCGCGATCTCATGCTCGAGCGCGGCGTCGACGTGCCGCTCTGCACCTCCGATGGCCCCTGGCGTGGTTGCCTGCGCGCCGGCACGCTCATTGACGACGACGTCTTCGTCACGGGCAACTTCGGTTCCCGTTCCGCAGAGAACTTCAAGAACCTCAAAGCGTTCCATGATGAGCATGGCAAGAACTGGCCGCTCATGTGCATGGAATTCTGGGACGGTTGGTTCAACCGCTGGGCGGAGAACGTCATCCGCCGCGATGCGCAGGATCTGGCCGATTGTGTGCGCGAGCTCTTCGAGCTGGGCGGATCCATCAACCTCTACATGTTCCACGGCGGCACGAGCTTCGGCTTTATGAACGGGTGCTCTGCGCGCCACACGCATGATCTTCCGCAGCTCACCTCTTATGATTACGACGCCGTCTTGAACGAGGAGGGCAATCCCACGGAGAAGTGGTACAAGCTCCGCGACGTGGTGCGCGACCTCTTCCCCCATGCTTGGACGGCCAAGCCCCTCGTGAAAGAAGCGACTTCGCAGGAGGGCATCGCACTCGACGCGCGCGCCGGCCTCTTCGAGAACCTCGACGCGCTCGACCCCGAGCCCGTCCGCTCGTTCTATCCGCAGCCGATGGAGGCCATGGGTCAGGGCTACGGCTACACGCTCTATCGCACGAGCATCGAGCGCGACGTGGCACCCGAGGCCGAGGAGCGCATCCGCGTCATAGACGGGCGCGACCGCGCGCAGGTCTTTGTGAACGGCACGCTGGTCGCCACGCAGTACCAGGAGCACATCGGCGAAGATATTCGCTGCACGCTCCCCGAGGAGCAGTGCCGGCTCGATATCCTCATGGAGAACATGGGCCGCGTGAACTACGGCCACAAGTTCCTCGCCGATACGCAGCGCAAGGGCATCCGCACGGGCGTGTGCGTCGATTTGCATTTCGTCACGGGCTGGGAAGCCTGGCGCCTGCCACTCGAGGACATCTCGCGCATCGATTTCAACGCTGGTTGGCAAAGTGGCCAGCCGAGCTTCTCGCACTTTACGTTCAATCTCGATGAACCTACCGATACGTTCGTCGATACCACGGGCTTCGGCAAGGGCGTCGTGTTCGTCAACGGGGTCAACATCGGGCGGTTTTGGGAGAAGGGTCCCATCTACACGCTCTATGTGCCCCATGGCATCACGCACGCCGGCGCCAACGAGCTCGTTGTGTTCGAAACCGAGGGGACGGTGAGCGACACGATCTCCCTGCGCTCCGAGCCCCTCATCAAGCACCTGGTAGAAGAAGGAGTTGAGTAACATGATTGTTGGCGCACGTGTTGATTTCCGCCTCATTCATGGCCAGGTCGGCAACCTCTGGGCGAACGCCCGTCAGGTGAGCCGCTTCATGGTCGTCGATGACCAGCTCTGCGACGACGCCGTGCAGAAGCAGGTTCTGCGCATGGCGACGCCCGCGAGCTGCAAGCTCTCCGTGCTGAACACCGAGAAGGCCTGCGAGAACATCCTTGCTGGTAAGTATGACGCCCAGCGCCTGTTCATCGTGGTCAAGAAGCCCGAGACCTATCTCAAGATGGTCAAGGCCGGTGTGAAGTTCGACGAGATCATCCTCGGCAACATCACCTCGATGGACATCGTGAAGACCTACAACCGCAACATCAACTGCGGTCAGGACGACGTCGATGCCCTCACCGAGCTGCAGAGCCTGGGCGTGCCCATGGTCATCCAGCTCACGCCGCAGAACAGTCCCGAAAAGTTCACGGCCTAATTTCTTTTGGCGCTACTGCCGCGAGGGGAGATGCGCGGCTGTATATAGCGTAGGAACGTATCGTTTCGTATTTGTAGAAGGAGGAAAACCATGATTGCTTGGTGGCAAATTATTTTGCTCACGGCATATGCCGGTTTCCAGATCATGGACGAGCTGCACTGGTACTCCAGCGCTGGCTCTGCCGTGTTCTCCGGCTTCATCACCGGCCTCATCATGGGCGACATGACCACGGGTCTTCTGATCGGTGGCCAGATGCAGCTGACCATTCTGGGCGTCGGCACCTTCGGTGGCGCGTCCCGTATCGACGCGAACTCCGGTACCCTCATCGCGACCGCGTTCGCGGTGAGCTCCGAGATGGATCCTGAGCTCGCGCTCTCGCTGCTCGGCGTGCCGGTGGCCGCAATCCTGGTGTACACCGACATCGCAGGCCGCTTCGCCAACACGTTCTTCGGCCACATGTGCGACGCCGACGTGGAGAAGATGAACTGGAACGCCTACAACGTGCACTACTGGCTCGGCGCCGTCTCCTGGTGCCTCAGCCGCATGATCCCGGTCTTCCTGGCCCTCGCCTTCGGCCAGCCCGTCGTCGAGGCCATCACCGCGGCCCTGAACGGCGACCTCGCCTGGCTCGGCGCCGGCCTGACCGTCGCCGGCGGCGCGCTGCCCGCCGTGGGCTTCGCCATCCTGCTCCGCTACCTGCCCGTCAAGAAGCACATCGCCTACCTGCTCCTCGGCTTCGTGATCGCCGCCCTCCTGGGCACGCTGTTCTCGAACGTCGCGGCCGTGGCGGGCGCTGCCGAGGCGGCTGGCGACTTCAACAACCTGTCCATGCTGACGATCGCCATCATCGGCTTCGCTCTGGCCTACATCTACTACGTGCAGGGCAAGGCCCAGGCTGCCGCCCCTGCTGTGGCCGCTGGTACGGAAGGAGATGACGACGATGAGCTCTAAGCTTCCGAACGGCACCACGGGCTACAAGCTCACTAAGGCCGACTTCCAGCAGATCAACCGTCGTAACCTCGTCGGTTTCCAGGCTGGCTGGAACTACGAGCGTATGCAGCACTCCGGTTACCTGTGGATCATCCTTCCGCAGCTCCGTAAGATCTACGGGGACAACACCGAAGAGCTGAAGCTCGCCGCGCGCACCCACTGCGCTCCGTTCTTCAACACCTCGAACTTCCTCAACACGATCATCACCGGTATCGACCTGGCGATCGAGGAGGAAGAGGGCATCCAGAGCCTCGAGACCGTCGCTTCCCTGAAGACCGGCCTCATGGGCCCGCTCGCCTCCATCGGCGACTCCATCTTCGGCTCGCTGCTGCCCACCATCTTCGGTGCCCTGGCCGCTAACATGGCCTCCCAGGGCAACCCGCTCGGCATCTTCATCTGGATCGCCGTGAACGTCGTGGTCGACTGGTTCCGCTGCAAGCAGACCTACATCGCCTACGACCAGGGCATGAAGCTCGTCACCACGATGAGCGACCAGCTCAACGCCATCACCGACGCCGCTACCGTCATGGGCGTGTTCATGGTGGGCGCCCTCGTGTCCACCAACGTCGGCATCGTGATCTCCGCCCCCATCGACCTGGGCGGCGTCACCGTCGACCTGCAGCACATCTGCAACATGATCTGCCCGAAGCTCGTGCCCGCGGCCCTCGTCGGCTTCGTGTACTGGCTCCTCGGCAAGAAGGGCATGACCTCGACGAAGGCGATCTTCATCGTCCTCATCCTGGCCATCATCCTCGGCGGCCTCGGCTGGATCGCCAAGGGCTAAGGAGCAAGATCCTCGCGACTGCGGTGCCCGGGTTTCCGGGCGCCGTGGCCGCGGCTCGCTCCTCGTGAGTCGCAAACGGGCGCGTTCCTCAAGGCGGGCTTTTGCTTCGCCACGTTCTCCCAGAGGTGTGCGCCCGTTTTTCGCTATCATGGCTCAGTGCCAGATAGTTTTGCGCGGAAGCGCATGAAGGTAAGGGAAGGTATTCATCGTGAGAATCGAAGTCATCATCTTCGTCGTGTTTCTCATCGTCTACTTCGTGGCTACGCTGTTACTGCGGCGTTACTACGAGATGAAGATTCACATGCTGTTCGTGACCGGCCTGCTCGATGATTGCTTCGATACGCTGAACAAGTTCCTTCCCAGGATTCTGTTCCCCACATACGAACAATATCTCTGGCGCTTTCGGGTGCACGATGCACGCGACGAGCGCGAGATGGCGACACGCATGATCGAGCTCATGCTGCGCATGCGGTCGTCCAAGAAGCGCCATGCAGAGATCGTTGCACTGGCGTTCAACTACTATGTCTCCATTGAGGATAAGAAGCGCGCTAAAGAGTTGCTTGATGAAGCCAAGGGCGTGTGCGACAAGAATGTGGTCAAGGATTGCCAGCTCACCTATGACATCATGCTCGGCAACCGCCACGATTGCATTGAGGAGATGGAAGCGCTCCTCGACCGTGCTGATCCGCCGTTGCGTGCGAAGCTCTACAAGCTCATCGCGAAGCAGTATCGCAACGCCGGCAACAAGAAGCAGGCTCAGTACTACGATGGCCTGCTTGTCCAGCTTATCAAAGAGAATTCCATGCCCGAGCCCCCGAAGGTGGCTCAGGCCAAACGGGAGGCTGCCGCGCAGGGCTCAGACGCACCTGCGGATTCCGGTCAACCCGATACCGAACATGATGCTGCCGAGACGCCGGAGGCGGATGCCTAAGGCGGGCAGCATCGGCATCATGCCGAAAGGAGGGTGTATGTGTCTTTCTCCTGCTTGCGAGGCTCTACACCCTTTTATTTCCCTCAGCTGGTAGTAACCAGTTACCACTAGCTGATCTGCGAGCAGGGCGGGTGTACCGCAGCAAAACCGAGTGTCAAAGCGAAGGAAAGGACACGAAGATGATTGGTTTCGTTCTCACTGGCCATGGAAACTTCTCGCTTGGTTTGAAGAGCGCCGTCGATATGGTCGCGGGCGATACGCCTGCGTTCAAGGCCGTTCCGTTCGATGGAACGAGCACCGACGCGTACGCCGCCGACCTGCGCGCGGCGATTTCCGAGCTGCATGAGGAGTGCGATGGCGTCGTGGTGTTCTGCGACCTTCTGGGCGGCACTCCGTTCAACCAGGCCATGCTCGCTTCGCAGGTGCTCGGCAACGTCGAGGTTGTCGCCGGCGTGAACCTGCCCATGCTCATCGAGCTCATCGTCATGCGCGGAGCCTACGCCACCGCCGAGGATACGGCCGAAGCCGCGGTGACGGTCGGCCAGGCGGGCGTCACCCATAAGAAGCTTGAGCCCATGGGGGACGACGAAGACGACGAGATGTAAGCGGCATCTGCTGAGACGCGGCGGGCGGTGCTGCATGCCTTGGGCGGTAGCGCCTGAGGTATCGGCCGCCGCCCGCCGAGGCGCACCTGCACGATACCGGAGTTCGGTATCTTGGTGCTCGGGAACGAAGAGCGCGAGATTGCGTGTGAAGGAGGCGATTCCATGGCGGTAACGATGCGACGCCAGCCGCTCTACGACCAGCTGGTCGATATCCTATCCGAGAAGATCGAGTACGAATACCGTCCGGGTGACCTCATGCCCTCCGAACGCGAGCTTTCCGAGCGCTACGGGCTTTCGCGCACGACGGTTCGCCTTGCCCTGCAGGAGCTTGAGCAGCTTGGGCTCGTGGTTCGCCAGCACGGCCGTGGCACGTTCGTTGCGGATCGCTCCGCACAGACCACGAACCTCATGCAGTCGTACAGCTTCACCGAGCAGATGCGTGAGATGGGGCGCGTTCCCCACACGACGATCCTTGAGTTCAGCGAGATTCTCGCCGATGCGAATCTCGCAGACCACTTGGGCGTTCGCGAGGGAGACAAGCTCTTCAAGCTCAAGCGCCTGCGTTCTGCAGACGGCACCCCGATGATGGTTGAGCGTACCTACCTGCCCATGCGCAAGTTCCTCACGCTCAAGCGTCCGCTTTTGGAGAACATGCCGCTCTACGAGATCATCGAAGGGGTCTATCACGAGAAGATCAAGGTGGCGGAGGAGGAATTCTTCGCGAGCATTGCTCGCGTCGCCGATGCCCACCTGCTGGATATCAACGAGGGTGCGCCGGTGCTCGACCTCGTCCGCACCACGTATAACGCGAGCAACGAGATCGTGGAGTATACGCTCTCTGTTGCCCGCGCCGACCAGTTCAAGTACAAGGTCTACCACCGTCGCGGTGAGTAGATGACATGCGAGCGGCGTTGCCGCACACAGAAGAAGGGTAGCTATCATGTTCGAGAAAAACTTGGAGGAGCTGAAGGCGCTCGGTGCCGACATCACCACCGCCGAGATCAAGCAGCAGCCCGAGCTCTGGGAGGACACCTTCCAGATCTATACCGATAACAAGGATGCCATCGAGGCGTTTCTCGCTGCGGCGAACGGTATGGCCGAGGGACGTACGTCGGTGATCTTCACCGGTGCCGGCACGTCCGATTACGTTGGCGACACGGTTGCCCCGTACCTGCGCCATGCGGGCGATACGGCGACCTACGACTTCAAGCCCATTGCCACCACGGACATCGTCTCCGCTCCGCGCGACTTCCTCTGCCCCGACGAGCCCACGATCCTCGTGTCTTTCGCGCGTTCCGGCAACAGCCCCGAGAGCCTGGCTGCCGTCGAGGTTGCGAAGAAGTTCGTGAAGAACATCAAGTTCCTGAACATCACCTGTGCGCCCGAAGGCAAGCTCGCCGTGGAGAGCGCCGATGACCCGGACGCGCTCACGCTGCTCATCCCGCGCGCAAACGACAAGGGCTTCGCCATGACCGGCAGCTACAGCTGCATGTCGCTGCTCACCACGCTCATCTTCGACACCACTTCCGACGAGCAGAAGCTCGCCTGGGTGCGCGAAGCCGCGAAGATGGGCCGCGAGGTCGTCGAGCGCGAGGATGAGGTTGCTGCCTTCCTGGCTGGCGACTTCAACCGCGTGACGTATCTGGGCTCCGGCTCCTTTGTGGGTCTTGCCCAGGAGGCTCAACTCAAGATTCTCGAGCTCGCCCACGGTCTCGTCGCCACCTCGTGGGATAGCTGCATGGGGTATCGCCATGGGCCGAAGAGCTTCGTGGACGACAAGACGCTCGTGTTCGTGTTCGTGAACAACGACGAGTACACCCGCCAGTACGACCTCGACATCCTGAACGAGATCGGTGGCGACAAGATCGCTCAGAAGACCATCGCCGTCCAGCAGGATGCCGGCGAGCTCTTCAGCGGTGAGGCGTTCACGTTCTCCGGCTCCGAGGCGCTTCCCGAGGCGTATCTCGCCCTGCCGTTCGTCATGGTCGCGCAGGCCGTGTCGCTCCTCAACTCCGTGCGCGTGGGCAACACGCCCGATACGCCGAGCCCCACCGGCACGGTGAACCGCGTGGTGAAGGGTGTCACCATCCATCCGTTCAACTAACCTGACGGCCTTCCCAGGCACCGCACCTTCGCCTTCAAGCCGGCGGGCATGGCCCCAAGGCCTATGCCCTTGGCTTTCAGGCGAATCTGCGGCACCTGGGAAGGCCGCGGTAAGACTCCGGCAACGGATCTCAGAGTTCCACTGCGGTATTGGAAGGAGTTTGCTATGAAGTTCGCCATCTCTGCCGACCGCTTCGTGCTTCCTGGCGCGACCATGCAGGGCGGCTACCTCACCATCGAGGACGGCGTGTTCGGCGCGTGGTCTGCCGAGGCGCCTGAGTGCGACATCGTCGAATATCCGGGTGCAACGGTCGCTCCCGGCCTCGTGGACACGCACATCCACGGTTTCTATAACCACGCCACCACCGACCGCACGGCGGAGAGCATCAACATCTCGAGCGAGGCGCTCGCGCGTCGCGGCACCACCACGTGGCTGCCCACGACGTTCACCGAGTCCGTCGAGGAGATCGAAGGCTCCTGCAAGGCAATTGCCGAGGCGGACGAGGCCCGCGGCGAAGACTTCGTGGGTGCCCGCATTGGCGGCATCTATCTTGAGGGACCGTTCTTCACCATGAAGCACGTGGGCGCCCAGAACCCCAAGTACCTCATTGAGCCGAGCGTCGAGGTATTTGAGCGCTGGCAGGAGGCCGCGGGTGGCCGCATCGTGAAGAGCGCGCTCGCCGCCGAACGCGAGAGCTCTCCTGCCTACTGCGCCGCCCTGGACAAGCTGGGCGTCGTGATGAGCATCGGCCACTCCGATGCGACCTATGACGAGGCTCTCGCTGCGGTGAACGCCGGCGCGAGCTGCTTCGTGCACACTTACAACGGCCAGCGCGGCCTGCATCATCGCGACCCGGGCGTGGTGGGCGCCGCTATGACGACGACCAACACGTATGCCGAGATCATCTGCGACGGCCGTCATGTGACGCCCGCTGCCATCAAGGCGCTGCTGACCGCCAAGGGCTGGGAGCACACGGTGCTCATCACCGACTGCCTGGGCTGCGGCGGCATGCCCGAGGGCGAGTACATGTCGGGTGGCCTGCCCGTGGTCATGAAGGGCGGCCTGTGCTACCTCTTGAACGAGGACGGCACCACCGGCTCCATCGCCGGCTCTGTCCTCACGCTCGCCGAAGGCGTGAAGAACATGGTCGACTGGCAGCTCGTGACCGCTGAGCAGGCCATCCGCATGGCATCCGAGGTTCCCGCGCGCTCGGCGCACATCGACGACGTCTGCGGCTACATCAAGCCCGGCCGCAACGCCGACCTCACGATCTTCAACGCCGACCTCACGCTTGCCGCGACGTACGTTGGCGGCACGAAGGTCGCCTAGCTGAAAATGGGTTGGTTGGGGACGTGTTCCTTCCAACCCATGTCTTCTGACCAATGTTGCCTGCCTGCTTTCGGCAGGCCTGGCAACATTCCCGCCCAAGGAGCAAATTCCGTAAGGAGGAACCGTGCTCAAGACAGCTGAGCGCTTCAAAGCAGAGATTCTTCGCCGCCTCGACGAGGTGACGGAAGGCCAGGACGAGGCAATCCATGCTGCGGCCGTGATCTTCGCCGATACCATCGAGCGCGGCGGCATTATCCGCGCCTTCGGTTCTGGCCACAGCCATGCGAACGCCCTCGAGATCTGTGGGCGCGCGGGCGGCTACATCCAGACGAAGATCGTGCGTGAGCCGGCACTCGGCATCTACGAGATGCTCGACGGCGTGGGCGACCAGTTCTGGCTCAAGCTCGACGTGCGCGAAGAGGATTGCCTCGTGCTCATCTCGAACTCCGGCCGTAACCCCTTGCCGGTGGAGCTCGCGATGCACGCGCAAGAGGCGGGGATTCCCGTGATCGCCGTGACGGCGCGCGAGGTCTCTGCCGCGGGCACGTCGCGCAGCAAGACGGGCAAGCGCCTCTTCGAATGCGCCGACGTGGTGCTCGACAACAAGAGCACGTTCGGTGACGCGGCGCTCGAGGTCGAGGGTATTGCCACCAAGGTGGGCGGCACCTCGCTCTACACCGGATGCCTCCTGCTCGATTGCGTCGTCATGGAGTCGCTCGACATCCTGCTCGAGCGCGGCGTGGTTCCGCCGCTCTACATGAGCGCGAACGTCGACGGCGGTCCGGAATTCAACCAGCGCCTGCTCGATCAGTTCAAAGATCGATTGGCCGAGTATTAAACTCGCGGCGAGCTCCGTTGCGGCGTGAGCTCGCGGCGTTTCAGAAAGGGAGGGCGCATGATTCTTACCGTGACCATGAACCCGTCGATCGATACGCGTTACGAGGTCGAACACCTTGTGGTCGATGACGTGAACCGCGTGACACCGCAGAAGACCGCGGGCGGCAAGGGGCTCAACGTGAGCCGCGTGCTCGTGCAGCTGGGTGACGACGTGGTGGCAACCGGCCTCTTGGGCGGGCATTCCGGTGCGTACCTGGGCGACCTCATGGACGCCGACGGCATTCCGCACCGCTTTACGCCGATTGCGGGCGAGAGCCGCACTTGCATCGCGCTTCTGCACGACGGGAACCAGACCGAGCTCTTGGAGAGCGGCCCTACGGTGAGCGAAGAGGAGCTCGAGGCGTTCCTCACGAACTATGCCGACCTCGTGCAGCAGGCCGATTGTGTGACCATCTCGGGTAGCCTTCCCAAGGGCGTCCCGGCGGATTGCTACGCCGGCATGGTGAAGACCGCGGTCGATGCCGGTAAGCCGGTGCTGCTCGACACCTCGGGCGCTGCGCTCGACGCCGCGCTCGCAGCTCCGGTGAAGCCTACGCTCGTAAAGCCCAACCTCACGGAGATTAACGGGCTTCTGGGCACGTCGTTCACCCCAGATGACCTCCCGGCGCTTCAGCAGGAGCTTGAGGCGGACGAGCGGTTTGCGGGCATCTCGTGGGTCGTCGTGACCATGGGAGCTGCCGGTGCGGTCGCCTTCCATGAGGGAGCGCGCTACCGTGTGGTCGCCCCGCGTATCGAATGCGTGAACGCTACCGGTTCGGGCGACTCGACCATCGCGGGTTTCGCACATGCCATCGCCGCCGGCGCGAGTGACGAAGAGGTGCTCCGTTGCGGCAATACGTGCGGCACGCTCAACGCCATGGATCCTCAGACGGGTCATCTGGTGATGGATGCCTGGGACGAGATCTATACCGCCATCGAAGTGACCAAAGCCTGACATTGGGGACAGTCCCCAATGTCATGACATGTGGGACAGGTCTTAGCCTGCCAAAAGAGACAGTCCCTTTTGGCAGATACCAGAAAGGAGACACAACATGCTGGTAACGACGAAGGAAATGCTGCTTGACGCGCAGAAGAATCACTATGCCGTCGGCGCGTTCAACGTTGAGAACCTCGAGTTCGTCATGGCCGTGCTTGCGGCCGCCGAGGAGACGAAGTCCCCGGTGATCATGCAGACGACGCCCGGCACCATCAAGACCGCCGGCCTGGACTACTTCTACGGCATGGTGAAGGCCGCGGCCGAGCGCGCGAGCGTGCCGGTGGCTCTCCACCTCGACCACGGCGACGGCTATGACCGCTGCATGCAGGCCCTGCGCACGGGCTACACCTCTGTCATGATCGACGGCTCCCACGAGACCTTCGAGGACAACATCGCCCTCACCAAGCTCGTGGCCGACGCTGGCCGCGCCATGGGTGTGCCTGTCGAGGCCGAGCTCGGCAAGGTTGGCGGCAAGGAGGATGACGGCCCGGCAGTCGAGGGCGAGAACCCCTACACCGACCCCGACGAGGCCAAGGAGTTCGTCGAGCGCACCGGCTGCACGTCCCTCGCCATCGGCGTGGGCACCGCGCACGGCGTCTACACCGAGACCCCGCACATCGAGCAGGACGTCGTGAAGGCCATCCGCGCCGCCGTCGACGTACCGCTCGTGCTCCACGGCACCTCCGGCGTGCCCGACGAGCAGGTCGCCGAGGCCGTGAAGAACGGCATTTGCAAGGTCAACTACGCCACCGAGCTGCGTCAGGCCTACACCAAGGGCTACATGGCGTTCATGGCCGAGAATCCGAACGTCTTCGATCCGAAGAAGCCCGCTAAGCAGGGTATGGCCGAGATCACCAAGATCGTGACGATTCGCATGGAGAATCTCGGATCGGTCGGCCGCGCGTAAGGCGCTGAGGGCGTCAACCTGACCGGGAGCCCCCGGATCCTCCCCTTCGCTTGTCCTCGCTGCGGAGCTTCGCACCGCAGCTGCGGAATCGCTCAGGGGAGGATTCGGGGGCTCCCTTCGTTGACGTCCTCGTGTGCGGGGTTTTCGTGCGCGGGGTGTGAGCGCGCGCCGCTGCTCGCAAAATGTGCAGAACTCGTAGAAAGCTTCAATAAGAGCAACTCAAGAAGCTCTTACTGAAGCTTTCTACGCGTTTTACACGATAAGGAAGTGCGGAAAGCTGGCTCAAGAGGCTAGTCCAGTCGCACGATCTTGGTGCCGTGGCACTCGCGTACATCGAGTGCGCGGGCGACTTCTTCAACGTTTTCGTACGTGATGCCGGCGCCGGGGAGGATGGTGAGCCGCCCTGCGGCGTAGGCGATGAGCCCGCGCAGGCGGTCGAAGTTTGCGGCGATAGGCGTGCCCGCGCGTCCGCCGTGGGTGAGGATGCGCTCGACGCCCAAGTTCGCCAAGACATCGATGGCGTGCTCCTGCTCGGCATCTTCGAGCTCATCGAATGCCATGTGGAACGTGACGGCAACGGGAGCGGTCGAGGCACCGGCAAGCGGAACGCTGCATTTGTCGAGCGGCGCCTTGGCGAGTCCGACCAGCTCGGCGGTGAACTCCTCATCGATTCGGTAGCCCTGCTCGGCGCAGCCGGTAAGGCAGCCGAAAACCACGCCCGTTACGCCGAGGGCGCGCGCCATGCGCAGATCCTCACGCATCATGTCTTTTTCGGCATCCGTATACACGAAGTTGCCGCCACGAGGCCGGATCATCGCCATAACCGCGACCTCGCGCGGTGCACAGTACGCGACGGCTCCCTGAATGACGCCGAAGCTCGGCGAGGTGCCGCCCACCGAGAGGTTATCGCACAGCTCGATGCGCTTCGCGCCGGCTTCGATGGCGGCGGGTACGCGTTCCATGTTCTCGGAGCAGAATTCCTTGAGCAGCTCCATGATGTGTCCTTCGTATACGGTGGATGTCACTGCTCAATTGTACCGTACGGGCGTATCGGCTCATCTTCCTAAAACGTCGTGAGTGTGTTGGCGGTTTGCGGATACAATGCGAGTATGCGCAACGAGGACCACATAGACTTCGTACCGGGAGGCCGCGAGGAGCGGTTTGCCGAGATAACGGACGCTTGGCCGTATGTTCTGGAGACGGCAGAGCTCGATCGCTACCCGCAGCTTACCTGTTCGTGGCACTGGCATCGCGAAGTCGAGCTGTTTTATGTTGAAAGCGGCCAGGTGGAGTACCGCGTGCGCGCCGTTCATCGACACACACTGTTCCCCGAGGGGTCGGCAGGGTTTCTCAACAGCGGGTTTCTCCATATGACGACGGCGTTGAAGGAAGGGACGGTGCAGCGGCTGCACATCTTTCGACCGGAGCTGCTCGGAGATGTTGGAGGACGGATCAGTCGGCGGTTCGTAGAGCCGCTTGTTGCGAATCGTCAGGCAGATATGCTCGCGTGGCTGCCAGATCGGGCAGAAGATCGAGCATTCATCGAACTCATGCGCGCCTCATTCCAGAGCGAGAAGGTGTTAGCCGGGGGCGAATTGGCGACGCGCACGGTGCTTTCGGAAATCTGGGCGAGCGTATTGGAACGGGCGGAGGAGAGCTCACGCGGCGATGCAGCACCGCTCATGACCGAGCGTGACGTGCGCTTCGAGCAGATGATCGGCTGTATACGGAACCGGTATGCAGAGCCGCTTCGCGTGGTGGACATCGCATCCGCCGCCGCATGCAGCGAACGGGATTGCTTCCGCACGTTTCAGGCGTGTTTAGGCATGACACCCATGTGCTATCTCAAGGAATATCGCATTGAGCAATCGTGTCGGCTGCTTTCATACACCACGCGTCCCATCCGCACCGTGGCGCTGCAATGCGGGTTTTCCACGGCGAGCCAGTTTGGCCTGGCGTTTCGCTCGATTATGGGCTGTACGCCGTCGCAGTATCGTACAAGATGGCAGAATCTGGATAGTTTGAGGCAGGAAGAACGCTAGCGCTCGTGCGGCGCTCAGGTATGCTGTTTCTAGCAGAACGCAGATGCACCGAGTGAATGGAGCGCACTGAATGTTGAAGTTTACGCACGTGGTGTTCGATGTCGACGGTACGCTCGTGGATTCGAGAATGTCGGCGCTCGGCTCACTCCAACAGGTGGTGGGGGAGTACACCGGCATGATTCCCCCTATCGAGGATCTGTATTTTTCCACGGGCATCCCCGGCGAGAACGCCTTGCGCCAGCTTGGCATCACCGACCCCGCCGCTCTTGTGCGCTGGCGCGAGCTTGCCGGCAAGCTGGCAGATCAGATCACGGTTTTCCCGGGTATCGTCGAAACGCTCGAGCGTTTGCAACGCTTAGGGTGCACGCTCGGCATCGTTTCTTCGCGTGAGCGCGGCGAGTATGCAGACGAGGTCACGCCGTTGGGACTCGACCCGTTCTTCCCGGTGCGCATCTTGGTGGAAGATACCGAACAGCATAAGCCGGAGCCGGAGCCCATGCTCGAATACCTGCGTCGTACGGAAGCCGCGCCGGGCGAGACGCTCTACGTGGGCGATACCATCTACGACATGCGGTGCGCTTTGGGTGCGGGCGTCGATTTCGCCTTTGCTACCTGGGGTGCTGGGCAGGCGTTCGCCGGTGCGCCCCACGTGCTCTGGCAGCCTGAGGAGATAATTCCGCTGGCACAGGGCGTGTAGGTCAAAGAACATACTCCGTGCCTTGCGGGGTCGTCGTGCTGGTTTGAACGTGCATCACAAACCAGCACGGCGACCCCGCATCGTGAACCTGTGCGCAATCTTCGCGTGAGATTACCTGACGTTTTGTACCCGTCCCAAAATGACACAATCAGCGGCACGAAGGCAGCTTTGTTCCCCTTGTGCCGCTATTTGTTAAGCAATCGTCATGGTTCGTCGCAGAGGGCACGCTCGTTTGATAAACTGATATACCGGTTAGACGTATTGGCACGAGAGAACCGACGACGAACCAAATGGAGGCATGCATGAACAAGCGCACTAAGATCGTGTGCACGATGGGTCCGGCGTGTGACGATGAGAACATCCTGCGCGAGATGATTCTCGCCGGCATGAACGTCGCCCGCTTCAATTTCAGCCATGGAAGCCATGAAGAGCACCATGAGCGCATGGAGCGTGTGAAGCGCATCTCGCGCGAGCTCAACATCCCTGTCGGCATTCTGCTCGATACCAAGGGCCCCGAGATCCGCACGGGCTTCCTCGAGGGTCATGGCAAGGTGATGCTCGAGGCCGGCTCCAAGGTCGTGGTGACGGCCGCCGAGACGAGTGAAGAGCTCCTGGGTACCGCTGAGCATTTCTATCTCGATCACCTTGAGCTTCCGCGCGAGGTGCATGAGGGCGGTACGATCCTCATCGACGACGGCCTGATTGGCCTCACGGTCGATTCGATCGACGGTCAGGATATCCACTGCACGGTTGAGAACGGCGGCGCCCTGGGTGAGAAGAAAGGTGTGAACGTTCCGAACGCGCACCTCTCGCTTCCAAGCATGACCGAGCAGGATCGCTCCGACATCCTCTTCGGCCTCGAAGAGGGCATCGACTTCATCGCTGCGTCGTTCATTCGCGATGCCGAGGGCGTGAAGGAGATCCGCGAGCTCTGCCGTGCGAACGGCGGGGACCACGTCGACATCTTCCCCAAGATCGAGTGCGCGCTCGCGGTCTACAACTTCGATGAGATCCTAAAGGCATCCGACGGCGTGATGGTCGCCCGCGGCGACCTGGGCGTCGAGGTTGCCCCGGAGGTGTGCCCCACCATCCAGAAGGAGATCATCCGCAAGTGCAACGCTGCGTGCAAGCCGGTCATTACGGCAACGCAGATGCTCGATTCCATGATCCGCAATCCGCGCCCCACGCGTGCCGAGGTCACGGACGTCGCGAACGCGATCGCCGACGGCACGGACGCCACGATGCTCTCCGGCGAGTCCGCTGCCGGCAAGTACCCGCTCGAGGCCGTGAAGATGATGGCGCAGATCGCTCTCACCGCCGAGGCGACGATTCCCGAGCACAAGCCGTTCGACTTCGAGGCCATCGATCCCGGTCGCAACCTCGTGAACGCGGCGGTGGGTCTTGCCGCGGTTACCACGGCATTCAACGTGGGCGCCAAGGCAATCCTCACCCCCACGAATTCCGGCCGCTCCGCGCGCCTCGTGTCAAACTTCCGCCCCGTCCTGCCCATTCAGGCGGTGACGCCCAACGAGTGGGCCGTGACGAAGATGACCGTGTACTGGGGCGTCGAGCCTATGCTTTCCGGCCGTTCCGTGGGCAGCCTTGCCTACGTGGTCGACAACGCCGTGGTCGAGGCCAAGATGACGGGCATCGCCAAGCCGGGCGACCTGGTGGTCGTGACCGCTGGCGACCCCGCGGTGAAGGTGAAGCACAACGGCAAGGACGTCTCCACGAACGTGGTGTACGTCTCGCAGGTTTCGTAGCGGGAGCACATGGGACATAAACGCCCAGGGCTGAACGCGATTGGGGCGGGTGCTGCTACGTGGCAACACCCGCCCCGTTTCTTATGGCAATGCCGTGTGCGGAAGCAGCGGCGCGTCCCAGATGTCGCTTACGCGCGCAGCGATGCAGCGAACGCGACGGCTTCGCGCACGGCCTCCTCGGGCGTAGCCCAGCTCGTAACGAAGCGCACGAGCTCGCGTCCAGCTCCCAGAGGATCTTCGCCCGCGGTGGGTTCGCAGCCCAAGGTCTCGGCGAGTTGGCGCGCTTCGGCGGACGTCGCCCAGAAGAACTGCTGGTTGCCCGCTGTTTCGAGTAGCGGCTCGTAGCCGGCGTCGCGAAGCCCTGTTGCGAGCTCGCTCGCCATGGCGTTTGCGTGCCGCGCCATCTGCCAATAGAGCACATGGCCGGCATCGTCGCGCGTCGCAGGGTCGAAGGCGGCTTCAAACATCACGCCCATAATGCGGCCTTTTGCGGTGAGCTGCCCTGCGCGCTTGGTGAGGTAGGGGAGCCGTGCGCAGGCGCGCTGTCCGCGTGCGGTGCGCGGATTGAGTACGAGCGCCTCGCCGAAGAGCATGCCGTTCTTGGTTCCGCCCAGGGTGAACGCATCGGCGCGCTCGGCGATATGTTGGATCGTGAGGTCTCCGCCTGCGGCCATGCAGCCGCTCGCCATGCGGGCTCCGTCGACGTATACGGCCAGATCGCGTGCTTCAGCCCAATCGCAGAGCGCGTCGAACTGGGCACGGCCGTACACGTATCCCAGCTCGCTCGTCTGTGAAAGGTACAGCATGCCAGGCTGGGTGGTGGCTGCCCCGTTTGCCACGGCGGCAGCCCAAAGCTGATCCATGCCTTCGCAGGTTAAGCGGCCAAGCGGGTCGTGCGTGGCGAGCAGGCGGCGGCCGTGTGCCTCGATAGCTCCCGTTTCATGAATGGTGGGATGCGCATCGGCCGCGCAGAGCGGGCCTTCGAATTCTTCGGTGAGCGCGGTGATGGCGAGGATGTTCGCCGGCGTTCCGCCCGGCACGAAGCTCACATGGGCATCTGGCTGCGCGATCTCTGCCCGGATATACTCCGCCGCCTTGGCGCAATGCTCGTCTGCGCCGTAGCCTACCGCCTGCTCGAGATTCGTGCGAACGAGCGCATCGAGAATGTGGGGATGGGCGCCTTCGCTGTAATCGTTGCGAAACTGGTGCATCTGTGCCTCCAACCGGTTCGTTCCCATGACGCATACTATAATGGTTGGCCGAATCGCGAAAGCCCGCGCATGTCCCAAAATGCACCTGTCCCTTTTTGGGACATGCGTGGGCGTATGGAAAGGATCGCTATGCAGGCACAGAAGGCAGAGGGTACGCGCGACCTCATGGGACGCGAGATGCGCGACTGGCAGCGCATGCAGCGCATCGCGGCCGAGGTGTTCGAGCCGTACGGTTTCGACCCCATCGAGACGCCGGCGATCGAGCAGCTCGATGTGTTCGTGCATGGCATTGGCCAGTCAACGGACGTGGTGCGCAAGGAGATGTTCCGCGTCTTCTCGGGCGCGAACTTCGAGCGCGTGCTCGCCGAGGGTACCGATGCGAAGCTCAAGGCCAAGCAGAGGCTGGCGCTCCGCCCCGAAGGCACCGCCGGCGTGGTGCGCTCGGTGGTGGAGAACAACCTCGTGCCGCAGGGCGGCTCGCCCGTCAAGCTGTACTACGCGGAGGCGATGTTTCGCGGCGAGCGTCCTCAGAAGGGTCGCCTGCGCCAGTTCCACCAGGTGGGCATCGAGTGGCTCGGTGCGCCCGACCCTGCGGCAGATGCCGAGTGCATCATCATGCTCATGGAGCTCTACCGTCGCATGGGCTTCGACCTCTCGAAGCTCCGTCTGCTCATCAACAGCATGGGCGACCCGGCGTGCCGGCCGGCGTATCGCGAGCGCGTGCGCTCGTTCATCCTCGAGCATGCAGATGAGATGTGCGACGAGTGCCGCGAGCGCGCCGAGTTGAACCCCCTGCGCGCCTTCGATTGCAAGAACGACCACTGCCGCGAGGTCATGAAGGCGGCGCCGCTTATGCGCGACGAACTGTGCGACGAGTGCCGCGAGCATTATAACCAGGTCAAGCGCTACCTCGATGCGGCGGGTATCGCGTACGTGGAGGATCCCACGCTCGTGCGCGGCCTCGATTACTACACGCGCACGGTGTTCGAAGTGGAGGCTCCGGGTGCCGGCGTGGGCTCGATTGGCGGCGGCGGTCGCTACGACGGGCTCGTGGAGCTCGAGGGCGGCAGACCGACGCCGGGCGTGGGCTTCGCCGTGGGCTTCGAGCGGGCGATGCTCGCGCTCGAGGCGTTCGGCATCGAGACGGCGGACGAGGTCGCCCCCTGCGTCTATGTGGCAAATGCCGGTGACGAGCTGCGCGAGACGGTGTTCTCGCTTGCACACGAGCTCCGGAGCGCAGGCATTCGCACCGAGGCGAATTACCAGGGACGCTCGCTCAAGAGCCAGTTCAAGCAGGCCGATAAGCTCGGCGCGGCGCTCATGGTCGTCGTGGGCGGCGACGAGCTCGCCCAGGGCGCGGTGCGCGTGCGCGATATGGCGACGCACGAAGAGACGCTCGTTCCGCGCGACGCCCTGGTTGACGAGGTACGTTCGAGGCTCGGCTCGGTGGGACGATAAGACCTGGTGTGATTGTCCCATCTTGGCGAGGTGGGACTTTGAGGCCTGGTGTGATTGTCCCATTGACGGCAAGGATGACGAGGGGATTGCTATGACTGAAGAACGAACGATGCGGGCCGCGGAAGCGGGCAGCCATAAGCTCGGCGCCACGGACACGGATGTCGTCTACCAGAGCTACTCCGAAATTGAGCTCCCCGAGCGCCTGCACGAGAGCCTGGCGCTCTTCTTGCGCCTCGAGCGCTCGGTTCTACGCGATTACGACCCGCGCATCTGCGATCTGTTCGATAAGCTGCTGAACAGCGTGATCCGGGCGAACGAGGGCGACCCCGGCGGCGCTGCCGCGGGCGAGGAGACGGACGGGCAGGGCGTGCCCTTGGCGAATACCCCGAGTGCGCAGGCGTTCCGCGACGCCGTCGCCCTCATCGACGACCTTTCGATTGACGACGCGCAGGTCGTGGTGCGGGCGTTCACGTCGTTTTTCCATCTGGCGAACCTTTCGGAGGAGAATTACCGCGTTGAGACCCTGCTCGAGCGCGAGCGCAAGGTTTCAATTGACGCCATTGTTGACCCCACAAACGAACTCACGGTCGCCTACGACCAGCTCACGCGCGAGATCGGGGGAGGACCGGCGACCCAGCTGCTCGGCAAGCTCGAGTTCCACCCCGTGTTCACTGCGCACCCCACCGAGGCGCGCCGTCGCGCGGTCGAGGGCAAGATCCGTCGTATCGCACAGCTGCTCGCGGAGCATCCGAACCTCGGCGGCTCGGCGCTCGTGGAAAACGAACGGCATCTGCTGCAAGAGATCGACGCGCTTGTGCGCACGAGCCCCACGGCGGCTCAGAAGCCCACGCCCATCGAGGAAGCCGACACCATCATCGACATCTTCGACAACTGCCTCTTCGATACCATTCCCGAGGTGTATCGCCGGTTCGACGACTGGGTGCTTGGCGAGTACGCGGTTGGGTCGGATCGCGACGGCAACCCCAACGTCACCGCGAAGGTGTCGCGCGAGGTTGCGGCGAAGTTTGCCACGCACATGGTGCAGGCGCTCGAGGAGAAGTGCCGCCGCGTGGGACGCAACCTCACGCTCGAGGCGGATCACACGAAGCCGTCCGACGAGCTGCTGAATCTCTGGAACCATCAGGTCGAGATGAGCGAGGTGCTCACGTCGCGGGCGAGCTCGATCTCTGCCCTCGAGCCGCATCGTGCCGTCATGCTCGTTATGGCGGACCGCCTGAACGCGACGGTGCGCCGGAACGCCGACACCATGTACCACACCGCCGACGAGCTTTTGGCCGACCTGCGCGTCGTACAGCGATCGCTTGCCGCGGCGGGCGCTCCGCGCGCGGCGTACGGACCTGTGCAGACGCTCATCTGGCAGGTCGAAACCTTCGGCTTCCATATGGTCGAGATGGAGTTCCGTCAGCACTCGGTCGTGCATGAGCGCGCGCTGGCCGATATCCGCGAACACGGCATTCACGGTGAGCTCGCGCCCATGACGCGCGAGGTGCTCGACACGTTCCGTGCCATCGGGTCGATCCAGAAGCGCTACGGGCAGAAGATGGCACATCGCTACATCATCTCGTTCACGAAGCGCGCGAGCCATGTGGCCGATGTCTACGAGCTCGCGAACCTCGCGTTCGCGCATGCGGAGGACGTACCGGCGCTCGACGTGATTCCGCTGTTCGAGCAGCTCGAGGACCTCGAGGGTTGCGTTGACATCCTGGACGAGATGCTCGAGCTCCCGGCCGTGCAGAAGCGCCTTGCGCAGACGAACCGCCGCATGGAGGTCATGCTGGGCTATTCGGATTCCTCGAAGGACGCTGGCCCCACCACTGCCACGCTCGCGCTGCACGCTGCACAGGCGCGCATCGCGGCGTGGGCGGAGAAGCACGATATCGACCTCGTGCTCATGCACGGGCGCGGCGGCGCGGTCGGGCGCGGCGGAGGGCCGGCGAACCGCGCGGTGCTCGCTCAGCCCAAGGGCTCGGTCAACTGCTTCTTCAAGGTCACAGAGCAGGGCGAGGTCATCTTCGCGCGCTACGGCAACCCGCTTCTCGCGCGGCGCCACATCGAGAGCGTCGCGGCGGCAACGCTGCTCAACTCCGCGCCCTCGATCGAGCAGGCGAACACCGAGTCCACCGCCCGCTATGCCGATATGGCCGACCGCCTGAACCGTGCCTCGCACGAGCGCTATCTCGACCTGCTCAACATGGAGGGCTTCGCGCCGTGGTTCTCGACCGTGACACCGCTCACGGAAGTCGGCCTGCTGCCGATTGGCTCGCGTCCGGCCAAGCGCGGGCTGGGCGCGCAATCGCTCGACGATTTGCGCACCATTCCCTGGGTGTTCTCGTGGAGCCAGGCGCGCATCAACTTGGCTGCCTGGTACGGCCTGGGTACGGCCTGCGAAAAACTCGGCGATTTGGAGCTGCTGCAACGCGCGTATCGCGAGTGGCCGCTCTTCGCGACCTTCATCGACAACATCGAGATGTCCATTGCCAAGACCGATGGCCGCATCGCGAAGATGTACCTCGCGCTCGGCGACCGCGAGGACCTGGCGCGCAAGGTTTACGAGGAGATGCAGCTCACGCGTCGCTGGGCGCTCGCGATTACGGGCGCGGCATGGCCGCTCGAGCACCGGCATGTGCTGGGTCGGGCGGTGCGCGTGCGCAACCCCTATGTCGACGCGCTGTCGCTCGCGCAGGTGCGCGCGCTGCGCCTCGTGCGCGAACAGCAAGAAGAGCTCACGGAAGAACGGAAGGCCGAGCTTCTCGCGCTCATCCTGTCGACCGTGACCGGCGTCTCCGCGGGGCTTCAGAACACGGGGTAGTGGCGATCCACTCGAGGGCGGTGCGCGGTTACGATAACGCCGCTGTCCCGCGGCTATGTTGACCGGCTGTAATATTTCCGCCGAGGCTCTTTATCCAAAATCTTCGAAGAATCTGTTCATTATTCTTCGTCAAAATGAACTAATCCTTCGAAGATTTCTGGTTTCAGGTGAACATGGGTGTAGCGAAGCGAGCTTGCAGGGCTTTGGGTAGCGAGCTTGCGAATGGCCTCGACAACCTCGGAGCTTCGCGGGATGCCATAGCACATGAGCTTGTCAACGAACGTTTCAATATGCTGCGTGTCGTCATACGATATGCGTAAGACAGGAAAGCCGTATAGGGTGAGCTCGGCCTCGCGATGCTGCTCGTCGGCAAGCGTGCTCACTGCTGAGCGTCCTGAACGCTCGGCGTCTTCGTGATACTTCCGCATACCATCCGCTTCACCGATGACATGCGAACCATCTGGCATATCCCAGAGGAAGTCGACGCGATAAACACGCGACGGATCAAGGGGGCGGGGCAGCTCGACTTGGAGTCGAGGTAGCGAGAAGCCCTGCGTGATCATAAGGGCGCGAGCGTACGATTCGAGCCAGCTCTCGCTTTTCGCATCGGCATATCCCATGATGCCGATTGCGCGCTGTACGCCCGTGCAGCCCCTACCGATTTTCCTAAAACGCTGCTGCAGCTGGGTGAGGGAAAGGTCGCTGAGCGCGGCGGCGCGGTCGGCGATGGGCAGGCCGTGGTCGAACGGTCTCTTCCTCAGGCAGTCGAAAGCTGTGCGGACGAGCGAGGTGACAAGGATGCCGTCAATAACAACGACGTCATCATTCGAAATGCAGTGGCGAACGATGTCGCCTCTTGAACTTCGGCGATCGCGCGGTGTCGTTGCAATGTGCGTTCGGCTGAGCGATGCATAGGACATAGGGAGCCCCCATAGCAGGGCGGCGGATTCGTGGCAGAAGACCCAGCCAGGGTGAAGAGCTTGCAGCGCTTTGATGATGTGGAGCGCCCGGGTATCGGGTTTGAGTCCAAGCCAGTGGTTTTTCCGAGCGAATAGCCCTTCTGTCGGACGGACAATGGATCCTAGGCGAGCGCGTCGGTTGAGCATGCCGCGCACGCGAGCGTCTGTCGAATAGGCGCATCTGCCTTGGTGCTCGGCTTCTTCGAATAGTGCATCAAGCATGCGATCGTTCGCTGCACTCATAAGCACTCCATTTCAAAAATCTTCGAAAGATTAACGCAAATTATAAGAAGAAAATGCGCAGATATTTCGATGATTTCTATGAGTGGAACCGATTCGTATAGTCGAGGACAAGTGAGTGGGAGCGAAAAAGTAAGGGCGCTAAACGTTGGCGGTTGAAGGCGGTGGCGCTACGCGCCGGCATGCTGCAATCGGTTGCGAAAAGTCTGCGAAATCTCGTTGACCAGGCAGCTCAGTGCGGTATACTTCTACGGTCATTTGCAGAGCCCCGTGAATCTCTGTTACGACACGTTTTATTGGAGGAGTCCGAAGTGATTTCAAAGTCGACTCACTACGCGAAGCAGGGTGAGGTTGCCCGTAACTGGGTCCTCATCGATGCCGAGGGCAAGGTGCTGGGCCGTCTGGCCACGCAGATCGCCATGATCCTGCGCGGCAAGAACAAGCCTCAGTTCACGCCCAATTCCGACTGCGGCGACTTCGTGATCGTCATCAACGCCGATAAGGTCCAGCTTACCGGCAACAAGGCCGATCACAAGACCTACTATCGCCACAGCGGGTACAACGGCGGCCTCAAGGCTGAGAGCTTCCGCACCGCCATGGAGCGTCACCCCGAGGAGGTCATCCGCCGTGCCGTTCGCGGTATGCTGCCGAAGACCACGCTCGGTCGCGCCCAGCTCGGCAAGCTCAAGATCTACGCTGGCTCCGAGCATCCGCATGCTGCGCAGAACCCTACGAAGATCGAGCTGGAGGCATAAGCTATGGCTGAGAACACCGTTGTCTATCAGGGCACCGGGCGCCGCAAGAACGCCGTGGCCCGTGTCCGTCTCGTTCCCGGTACCGGCAAGGTGACCGTCAACAAGCGTGACGCCGTCGAGTACTTCGGCCGTCAGCAGCTTCTTGATGGCGCGCTTGCCCCCTTCAAGGTGACCGACACCATGGGCACCTTCGACGTCATCGCGCTGTGCGATGGCGGCGGCATTTCCGGCCAGGCCGGTGCGCTCCGTCTTGGTATCGCGCGTGCCCTGCTGAACGCCGGCGATTACCGCGCCGACCTCAAGCGCGCCGGGTACCTTACCCGCGACGCCCGCGTGGTCGAGCGCAAGAAGTACGGCCTCAAGAAGGCTCGCCGCGCTCCGCAGTTCTCCAAGCGCTAGTCGCTTCTGCTCGAAGTGCTTCTTTGGAGCCCGCCTCTTTTGGCGGGCTCTTTTTTTGCGCGGCGGGAGCGTCGGCAGGTTGTTCAGGGAGGCTGCTCATGCCGGGGCAGGGCTTTCAACACATCCCAAGGTACTGTGGCGTTCGTTGGAGGCACAGGTGGTGCGTCCCTGCATCAACGATTCTTCTTCGTGCCTTGCTATACCCGTTTGGGTATATTTGGGTGTACGATATACCATGCGGCGCGGCGGGCGCCGCTGTTTTGCTTTAGTCGAGGAACTCTGGCTATAAAGGAAGACATGTTCAAGTCTGTTCTGAAAACGTTGGGCATCCACGGGCACAGCAGCGTGCTGCTCTCGCCCCTCGCCGGAAAGGTCATCCCTCTCTCCGACGTGCAGGATCCCATGTTCTCGTCGGGCTCGCTCGGCGAAGGCGTCGCGATCGAGCCCACGGGAGGCAAGGTCGTCGCACCCTCGGATTCGAAGGTGAAGGCGATCTTCCCCAGCGGGCACGCCGTCGCGCTCCATACGAACGAAGGGCTCGACGTGCTCGTGCATATCGGGCTCGATACCGAGAAGCTCGAGGGCAGGCATTTCACGGTTCATGCCGCGGTGGGCGATTCGGTGAAGCGCGGAGACGTGCTCATCGAGTTCGACCGCGATGCGATTAAGCGCGAGGGCTACGACCTCACCGCGCCGATTCTCATCTGCAATTCCGCTGAATATTCGAGTATCAAGGGCGAGGTGGGCGACACCGTGGGCGAGCTGGAGAAGCTCCTCACCGCCCGCGAATAGCGCTACTATGGTTAGCATGCGGGCTGTTCGGGGCTCGCGAGTTCTTTGTTGGAAGGGGTTCTCATGTTCAAGATCGTCAAGGCGCGCGATTACGACGATATGAGCCGCAAGGCGGCCAACATCATCTCGGCGCAGGTTATCTTGAAGCCCGATTGCGTGCTCGGTCTTGCTACGGGCAGCACGCCGATCGGGGCATATCATCAGCTCATCGAGTGGTATAAGAAGGGCGATGTGGACTTCTCCCAGGTGAGCACCTACAACCTCGACGAGTATCGCGGTCTCACGCATGACGATCCGCAGAGCTATCACTACTTCATGCGTGACAACTTCTTCGATCACATCAACATCGACCTTGCGAACACGCATGTGCCCGACGGCTCCAACCCCGATGCGGACGCCGCGTGCTCCGAGTACGACAAGATGGTTGCCGAGGCGGGCTATCCCGACCTGCAGCTTTTGGGTATCGGCAACAACGGCCACATCGGCTTCAACGAGCCCGACGACCACTTCTCGAAGGGTACGCACTGCGTCGACCTCACCGAGTCCACGATCAAGGCGAACAGCCGCCTGTTCGAGCGCGAGGAGGACGTCCCGCGCCAGGCGTACACCATGGGCGTGCAGACCATCATGTACGCGCGCATGATCCTCGTGGTGGCCAACGGCGCCGCCAAGGCTCAGGCCGTCCACGATATGTGCTTCGGTCCTGTAACCCCGAGCTGCCCGGCGTCGATTCTGCAGCTGCATCCGAACGTCGTCGTGGTGGCCGACAGCGAGGCGCTCGCGCTGTGCGAGTAGGCGGTAGGGATACGAGGCCGGGCTTCGTATCCTAGAAGGCGTGCCCGCGATGTCGATAGGGTGTCGCTCGGCATGCACCATCTAAATAAATGGTCCAAGGCGGATTCCGCGATGGCGGGATCCGCCTTTTGCTTGCACGTATCGCGCGTGCTCGTGTTTTCCACGGCGGCTGCTCTGAGCTGGCATTAATCTTGCTAAATTCTTGCATAGGGAGTTAAGGAATGAAAAGGTACCCCCTATCATACGATTGGGGAAGGGGATGGATTGAAGCTGCGAACGGAAGGGGGTAATCTGCGAGCGGCTCCTGCCTTAAGAATCGGCGGGGCGCATGTGGGGCTCAAGATATGCCGACGTGATGCGGCATCCGTGTATACCAGCAGGTTGGTTCATGCTTGCTGGAAGTTTTCAACATGGGCGCGAATCTTGCCATAATCTTGCACAAAGCAAATCAATTTTGAATATCGCAGGCGATTGACACGTCGACGCCGTCGTCTTCCCCGTATCGTTCGGATAGGGTTGAATGCGAGGGAAGCAATGGGAATGGATTCTTGGAATGCATCGACACGGCAAGCGGCGAAGATCACAGGCGGGGTAGCTTCTGTCGGAGGCGCGCGGGTGGTTCGCCCAGGCGCACGTGGCGCACGGGCGCTACCTATGGGACCGAGTTTCATGGTGCGCAGGACGAAGCTCGTCCAAGAGCTTATTCGAAAGGTGTCGAGTGCGGGAATAGGCGTAGTATGCGCACCGAAGGGATTCGGCAAGACCGCATTGCTCATCCAGTACGTGGATGAGGTTGCGAACGACCCGGAACGGGGGAGCGTTCGGCTCATCGACGCGGAGGATGCGGTCGTGGCCGAGCTCTCCGTCCAGATTGAGGAAATCGCCGAATCGTTCGCCGTGGCACCGCATCCAGCGATTGCGATCGATAACCTGCCGCCGTTCGAGGGGTCGGACATCGATGCCTTCATGGACGTACTCAGGGATGCGCGTGCTGCCGGCATGGAGATCGTCGTGGCATGTACGCCCGCGGCTGGCGAGCTTACGCGTAGAATGGGCGATGCGGCGAAGTTTGGGGCGCAGCAACTCAAGATACAGCCGCGGGAATACGCTGAATGGTCTCATGTGCTCTCCATCTCCGCCTCGCTTGACGTGTACGCCTTGACGCAGGGCGTGCCGCTTCTCGTGGCTGCGCTTCAGGGCATGACGGATCAGACGGCGACGATGCCCCAGCCGGTGGAAAGCTATGTGGCCGACCTGTACCGCACCATGCTGGAAGAGCTCAGTCACATCGATGCGACGCGCTATAAGCTCGCGGCGATGCTGATCTTGGCGGGAGATGGAAACTTCAGCGACCTCGCGCGCGCCGGGCTCGACGCCTCTGCTCCTGAGTTGCGGTTACTGCTGCGGGAGTACCCGGTATTTGGCGAGGACAGGGCGTTGGGAACCTTCACGTGTCTGGGCTCCGAGCCGGGCGCGCGCAGGCAGATTCGCGAGCTCATCGCCCGCGATGCCCTGCCGCTCGTGCGGCGCACCGCCCGCGCCCTTTTGAAGGCGGGACGCGCGGATCGGGCTGTCGCGCTCATCGACGAGCATCTTTCTGCAAAGGAGGCCGCGGACTTCGTCGATGCGTTTCCACTCCTCTTTGCGATACATGGGCATGCGCGGTTCGTGAGCGAGGTCACAGCGCGGCGTCGTGAAACGGGCGGAGACGAGCGTGCGTCGCTCTCGCTCGAACTTGCCGTCTATGCCTCAGCGTTGACCGCGGGAGATTACCGGCTGGCGCGCGCTGTTGGCGGGGAGCTCCGCCTGCGCGTTGACGAGGTGGTGTCGGCGACGCAGCGGCAGGCGTGGGAGGAGGCTCGACTGCTTGCCAGGTCGGTATCGCATGCGTCCGGGCTCGATCTTCCTGCAGTGGCGTCGCCTAAGAAGCGGGGCGGCGCGCCACGGGGCATCGACTGCGAGGCGCTTGAGGTGCATGCCCGTTGTCGTCGTGCGCTCATCGAATGCGGGACGTGGACGGGAGACGCCGAGCGCCTACTCGAACGGGTGAGTAACGGTCTCCCGAGCGACGATGCGGTCGATGTCCCGCTCGCGCTTCTGCGCTGCGACGTCATGCTTGCCGAAGCGCTCATGGGCTCGCTTGGCCATATCGGTAAGGATGATGCGGAACTCGCGGTATCGGATCGTGTGTTTCGCGAGCGTAAGCTGGCACCCCTGGTGAGTTATGCCAGGCTCGTGCGTTCCGCCCGGCGCCTGTTCGCGGGGTCGCCGCTCATCGATGAGCGCGCCTTCACCGATGCGGGCACCGCAGCCCTTCGGGCATCAGATCTATCGTTGCAGCTGCTTGCGACGCTGTTTGCCGGTTGGCAGGAGCTCGTGCAAGGTCAGGCGGTCAACGCGCGTTTTCGCGCACAGCAGGTGCTGAAGCTCGCGGATGAGGGTCAGCCGTATCTGCAGATGCAAGCAGGGTTTCTCGAGCGCATCGCGCATCTGTGCGGCATGTCGCGCGGGGCGGTGCGCGAGGAAGCTGGTCTTCAGGATCTGAACAGGAAGGACGTGACGCCTGCGGAGGCTTGGGAATGTGCTGCCTGCCTCTCTGCGGCACGCGATGACGCCGAGCTCGCCGCGTGGTTCTCCCTGCACAAGGAGACGCTGCTCACGCCCTCGTTCAGGCTGTTCGCACGGCTTGCGATATCGGTTTTGGGTCCGCGCGCCGATGCCCTGCGCCGCATGTTGCCGGCGGGTACCGCACCGTACTACCTGTTCGATGAGGATCCAAAAGACGAGGAACAGCCCCTGTTCGAGCTGTTCGCAAAAGATTATACGGAAGAGGAAGTCGGGAGGGTGTCCATCCGACTGCTCGGCGGTTTCTCGGTGACGCGCAATGGGCATGTCCTCACGGATACCATTTGGAAGCGGCGCAAGATCGGACTGCTTGCGGCGCGCCTCGCTATCGAGCGGGGAACGTACGTCACGCGCCGCACCATTACCGAGGAAATCTGGCCGGGCCTCGATTACGCGAAGGCACGTGAGAACCTCTATTCGACGCTGTCGACGTTGCGACATGCCCTGGGGCAGAGGAAGGATGGTCCGCAGTACATCGTGACGCAAGGGGATGGCATCGCCTTCAACAGCGAGTTCGTGGACAGCGATGTCGTCCGCTTCAGTGAGCTCGCACGCGAGATTCTGCTCGGGCATCTCCGCATGAGCTCATCGCAGCTCATATCGATGTGTTTGAAGGTGGAGAGCTTGTATGTGGGGCCGCTGCTCGTCCCCGACCGCTGCACCATCCCGTATTTCACGCATATGCGCCATGTGCTGCAGACGAAGTTCATCGATTGCATGATTCGCGGCGTGGACGTGGCGATTGAGGAAGAGGATGTGAACTCTGCGCTCTGGATGATCGAGGCGGCGCTGCGCAGTGAAGCCGGACGCGAGGACGTCGTGCGACGCGCGTTGCAGGTCTACGAGCTTGCCGGCAGGTATTCAGATGTCGAGGAGGTGTATCGCATGCATCGGGAGCATCTGCGCCGACAAGCCGATCGCGCTCCCGAGCCCGAGACAGAGCGGGTATACAGGCAGATTGAAGGAAGACGCTTGAGGTACGGTGCGTGAGCTCGTATGGGCACCGCGGTGCCGAGCGGGGGTTGGCGGATTGCCGTATGCCTGCGCGTCTACGCGGTGCCCTGCATATGAGTTCGTTAGGGGAGCTCGATGTGCTCGATGTCGTCGCGCTTGCTCTCGCGATATAGGGAGAACTTGCGACCGATGACTTGGATCACCTCGGCATGGCAGCGCTCGGCGAGGTAATCGGCGGCCTCGCGGGTATCGAGGGAGGAGGTGTCGAGCACCGAGCACTTGATGAGCTCGTGAGCTTCGAGGGCGGCGTTCGCTTGCTCCACCACGCCGTCGTTCACATCGGTTTTGCCGATGATGATGGCGGGCTTGAGATGGTGGGCGAGACTGCGCAGATGGCGAACGTGCTTGCCGGAGAGAGCCATGGGAATCGCTTGCCTTTCGCGGTTGCTGATTGAGTACCGAATGCTTTGGGCGAAAACGCAACAACGATACCGTAAAGGGACGTGTTTCCGCAAGAAGGAGGTGGTATGGGGAGATGATGCGCGCATCGCCTCGGTGACGAGGGCGCATGCCTGAGAACAACAATCGAAACAGTTGGCAGTGTGGTGGAACGGTACCCTGGCCCACGATATAATGGAAAAATCGTAGGGGCGCGCGACGCGCGCAAAGGGAGGAGACCACCATGAACGAGCAAGAACAGCAGGGAATGCCCCCTGTGCCGCAACCTGCCGAGTCCGAACAGCCACCCGTGCCCGAGCAGCCGGCCGTTGTGCCTGAGCAACCCGCTGTACCCGCTCAGCCCGTGCCCGAGCAGCCGATTGCCGAGGCTCCGCAGCCCGTGCCCGCGCCGACGGAGCAGCCCGCGCCTGCGGTGCCCGCCCAGCCCGCCGCTGCACCTGCTGAGCCTGCTGCACCTGCCCAGCCCGCGCCCGAGCAGCCCGCAGCCGCGCCGGCATCTGTGCCTCCCGCGTGGTCTGCGGCCGGGATGCCTCAGCCTCCGGTAGCGCCGGCGCCTGGAGCCACCCAGGCTGCACCGGGAGCCACGCAGCAGGCAAGTTGGCAGGTTCCGCAGAGCCAGCCTGCGCCTGAGCAGCCTCCGGCGTACGCCCAGCCTCCTGCTGCCGGGTATGCTGCGCCTGCACAGGCCGATATGCCTTCGCCTGTCCAGCCGCAGAAGAAATCGAACGCGGGGCTCATCGTGGGCGGTATTGTTGGCGCGCTGCTCGTCATCGTGGCGGTCGTGCTTGTGGCATTCGTCATCCCCAACCTGAACTCGCCGAGCGCGAGCACGGGGGGCGTGACGATCGACGAGCCCGCCGAGGAACCTGCCGAGCCGAACGCTCCTGCCGACGATCCTGCTGAACCGAGCGTTCCTGCCGATGCCGACGCGGAGACCCTTGTTACCGCCGCTGCCGAGGCCGAGCTCGACAAGCTCAAGAACGCCGACCCCGAAGCGCTTGCGCTCGTGGGCGATATCGTGAACGAGGGCTTCGAGAACCAGACCGATGAGACGCTCGAGACCTGCGGCGTCGATCCGGAGGAGTACGCGCGCATCATGCTCGAGGGCTTCTCGTACACGATCGACGACGTTTACGTTTACGAGTCGATCGACGAGGCGACGGTGTACGCGACCGTGACCTGCCGCGATATCTTCGAACTCATCGACAACTACAACTACATGCTCGAGGCCTATGTAAACTCCGAAGACTACCAGTACACCACGTATGAAGAGGATTGCCAGCGCATGGGCATGATCTTCATCGAGGCGGCTGAATCCGCCGGCATGAACGGTGGCTATCAGATGACGATCGATCTCACGTACGAGAACGGCTCGTGGGTCGTCGACGAGGATCAGTGGGAGAGCGAGCTCGACTGGCTCTTCGACGTGGAGTAAACGGTTTGCCGGACGAACGCCGTGCGTCCCCCGGCACAATATGTAGATAGCGTCCTTGCTATGCAAACGGCGTGCTGCGACTGGGCGGCACGCCGTTTTTTCGTTTGACTGCTAGTACTCAGCGCTCAAAGAAATCAATATGTAGTGTTACCGTTCACGGAATAGCGCAATATGTTGGAATTTCTGTCAAGCTGCCTTGGTACAATCAAATGCGGCTGCCGTCGCGCGCCCGAAGCGCCTCGGGTTTTGTCCGCACGGGCGGCGAAACTATCAGCAGCCGGCCATTTCAGCTAGAAAGCGAGGATCCCATGGCAACCACAGTCGAGGAGCTGATCTGCCGTCGATTCACGTCGGCGCTCGATGCACCCGAGAACGCAGACAAGACGGTATACGACCTCTTCGAATGGTCGAAGCGCGACGTGCTCCTCACGGACTACAAGACGGGCAGGGTGCTCTGCGAGATGCACGATCTCGAGTTTCCCGTCCAGTATTCCCAAAATGCCGTGGATATCATCGCGTCGAAGTACTTCCGCCGCGCCGGCGTGCCCGAGACGGGCCACGAGGTGTCGATGCGCCAGGTCGCGCACCGCATGGTCGATTTCTGGGTCGCGGCGCTCATCGACGAGGGCATGATCGAAGAAGGTGAGCAGGCGCGAATCCTCTACGACGAACTCGTCTACCTCATCCTCGACCAGCGTTTCGCCCCCAACTCGCCGCAGTGGTTCAATACCGGCCTCAAGCGCAGCTACGGCATTTCGGGCGAGCCGCAGGAGATGTATTACGTCGACCCGGAGAGCGGCGAGGTTGTCGAGTCAATCGATCAGTACACGCGCACCCAGGCGAGTGCCTGCTTCATCGTGAGCGTGCAGGACAAGCTGCTCGGCGACCACTCCATCTCCGACGAGTTCGTTACCGAGACGAAGCTCTTCAAGGGTGGGTCGGGCACAGGCTCGAACTTCAGCGCGCTGCGTGCCGAGGGCGAGAAGCTCTCGGGCGGCGGCGTGTCGAGCGGCGTCATGAGCTTCCTGCGCGGCCTCGACCGCAACGCGGACGCCATCAAGAGCGGCGGCACCACGCGCCGCGCCGCGAAGATGGTCTGCCTTGATATCGACCATCCGGATATCGAGAAGTTCATCACGTGGAAGTCGCGCGAGGAGGACAAGGCGCTCGCGCTCATGAAGATGGGCTACGACGGCGACATCAACGGCGAGGCGTACTCGACGGTCTCCGGGCAGAATTCGAACAACTCCCTGCGCATCGATAACGAGTTCATGGCGAAGGTCATGGCGCTGCCCGAAGATCCGGATGCCTCCTACGAGCTCAAGGGGCGCGTCGACCACGATTTCAACCGCGAGGTTTCGGTCAAGCACATCTGGGACATCTTCAACGAAAGCGCCTGGCGTTGCGCCGACCCGGCACCGCAGTTCAGCGACACCTTCAACGAGTGGCATACGTGCCCCGGCGGCGAGGACGGCGTCGTGGGTGCCTACTACAACCGCCTGAACTCTACGAACCCCTGCGGCGAGTACGCGTTCCTGGACGATTCGAGCTGCAACCTCGCGTCCATCAATGTGTTCCGCTACTACGACGCGGCGACCGACCATTTCGACGTGGAGGGCTTCGAGCACACGGTCGATGTCGTGCAGCTCGCGCTCGAGGCGTCCATCGCATGGGGTCAGTTCCCCACGAAGGACATCGCGCGCAAGACCTATCGCTTCCGTGCGACGGGGTTGGGCATTTCGAATCTCGCAAGCCTGCTCATGGCGAAGGGCATGCCGTACGACTCGTGTGAGGCGCGCGCGATGGCGTCTGCCATTGTGGGAACCCTCACCGGTCGCAGCTATGCGGTCTCCGCCATCATGGCGCGCAAGGTCGGTCCCTTCGACTGCTATGACATCAACAAGCGCCATATGGCGCGCGTGATCCGCAACCATGCGCGCGTTGCCGGCGCTCGCAACGATGCGTTCGAAGACCTCACCATTGAGCCGCCGGTAGTCGACTTCGACCTGCTCGAGCAGGCAGGCGAGGGCGAGCTCGCGAGCGCGCTCATCGAGAGCTGGACGTTCGCTGAAGAACTCGGCGAGCGCTATGGGTACCGCAACGCGCAGGTGAGCGTCATGGCACCTACGGGCACCATCTCGTTCGCCATGGACTGCGGCGCCACCTCCATCGAGCCGTTCTTCAGCCATATGGCGTATAAGAAGCTCTCCGGCGGCGGGTTCATGACCATCGCGAACCCGGTGATCGGCGACGCCCTGCGCCATCTGGGCTATACCGAGGACGAGGTTGCCGATATCCTCGCGTACGTGCAGGCTACCGATGAGAATGGCATGATCGTCGACGGCAAGATCGAGGGTGCCCCGCACCTCAAGCCCGAGCATCTGCCCATTTTCGATACCGCGAATGTCTGCGGGTCGGGCGAGCGCTACATCGCGCCGCGCGGGCACGTGCTCATGGTGGCCGCCCTCATGCCGCTCGTCTCCGGCGCCATCTCCAAGACCGTGAATCTGCCGCGCGAGGCGACCGTCCAGGATTTCAAGGATGTCATCACGCTCGCTTGGCAGACGGGCTGCAAGGGCATCACCCTCTACCGCGACGGCTCCAAGAACGCGCAGCCGCTCAACACCTCCCTTTCCGACGATGACGGTGAGAAGGAGCTGGCGGATCTTTCCTACGCGGCGCTACTCGAGTACGCGCAGGGGGCGAAGACGCAGCTCGCGAGCGCCCAGCAGCCGGCGCGCCGCAAGCGCGTCATGGGCATTCGCAACGGACGCACGCACCTCGCGCAGATCGACGGCGTGAAGATCTATACCACGGTGAACCGCAACGAAGAGGGAAAGATCTCTGAGCTCTTCGTGACGACCGATCGCGAGGGTACGACCATCATGGGTCTTCTGAACTCGCTTTCGAAGACCATCTCCGTCATGCTGCAGTACGGCATTCCGGCCGAGAGCATCTCCAAGATGCTGCGCGGGCAGATGTACGAGCCCTACGGCTTTGTGCAGAGCCACCCGAACATCAAGTACGTAACCTCGATCTCCGACCTCATCTCGAAGGTCATCGATATCGAGCTCGGCGACTACACGCGCGTTCAGGTGAAGCCCGAGGGCTGGGGGCAGATCGCCGGCGCCACGCCCGCGCCCGCCGTGCCGATGGCGGTCGAGCTCGACCTCGATGAGGAGCCTGTTGCGAGTGAGGAGGAGCTCTCGCGGCTCGCTGCTCAGAAGGAGCAGGAACTCGAGGAGGAGACCGGCATCGCCAACAACGGCGACTACTATACCGCCGCGTTCGTGAACGAGGCCGTGCACGACGCGGCGCTCCACGGCGAACGCCTCTACGACGGCAGCACCTGCCCCAACTGCGGCAGCTCGCGCATGGTGCAGAACGGGACGTGCAAGGTGTGCATGGATTGTGGGACGACCACGGGATGCTCCTGATGTAGGTCCACTCATCCCGGCGGCGCACCGTAGCACCCAACCTTGACGTTCAAGCGGGCGGGCATGGCCCTTAGGCCTATGCCCGCCCGCTTTCGCGTCAATCTTGGGCACTACGGCGCGCCGTACGCTGGTGGTCGGGGAAATGAATCTTCGAGCATGGCCCTAAGGCCTATGCCGTCCCTCTTTCATGGCAATCTGCGGCACCTGGAAAGGCCGTACCTTGGAGGTAGGGATTGGGTCGATGCCTGGCCTTGGCTGCTCCCGTGGCTCGAATGGCAGGGTGACACTTCGGGGTGCCTACAGCGCGCCGGAGCAGGTGATGATAATCAGCATCGCGGTAATGCCGATCGCGATGCTGATTGTTCCCGCGAGGCCGGAGAGGCCATGGTCTCCGCCGCACCAGAGCGTATAGAGGGGCGCGAGGGCAGACATGGGCGCCCAGATGACGGTGGCAATCACGCAGCGCGTGAGGGTGTCGAAGGGCAGGAGGAACCAGGCGGCGAGCGAGAGCACGAGGCAGGTGCCCACACGCAGCGCGAGCACTTCGAATAGGCGGTTGAGCTTGCGGGCGTTGACGTGCGTGCTCGTCATGAGTCCGAGCATGAAGAGCGACAGGAACGGGTTCGCGTTCGCGACGGGCTCCACGAATTCGATCACAACGCCCGGCATGCGAATGCCTGCGAGCGCGAGCGCGACGAGCAGGATATAGCAGTCAAACGGGATGGATGAGAACAGGCGCTTCAGCATCGTGCGCAGCCGGTGGGGATCGTCCTCGCCGCCAAGAAGCGCCTTGGTGAGGGCGAACGACCCGCCCGTCACGACGATGGAGTTGCCCGCATCGATGAGACACGCGGTGACCACGCTCGATGCAGGAAAGATCGCCTGGATGAACGGGAGGGCGAAGCATCCGATGTTCATGCCGCCTGCGCCGAACAGGAAGAGCGGGCGATCCTGCTGTGACATATGGCTGGTCGTCAGCAGGGCTACCGCATAGGGAATCGCCGCGCAGGCGAATCCCACCACGACGATGACGAGCATGGAAGGGAGCACCTCGGTCGATCCGAACGCGTGGATGATGGTCGCGGGCAGCGTGAGCTTGAATACGATGGTTGAGATGAGCTTATCCGCCCCCTTGCTGATGAGGTCGAGGCGGGATGCTGCGATGCCGAGCACGATGATCGTTGCGAAGGAGGTCACGCTCAAAAGCGCGGTTTCCATGATGCCTCCCGAGAAGGGGTCGGTAGTTTCCGGTGCAACAGGATAGCGCTTCTTACGCTTCGCTCGGCGATTATTAACGACCCGTTTTTATTCACGCGGATGCCGTGGTCTTTGCAGGCGGGTGATCGATGGGCGTTGCGGCGATGGTACGCTATGCACGACGTCATAGTCTTGTTTCCGCGCGTTGGAGGTTGACATGCCGCAGCATCTTCGCCCAAGCCATGCATCCCGAGAGGAATCCCCGCACGTCACCCGCGGTTCGCATGGTGTGCAGGCGCCCATCAACGCGGCGGGCGCCGCTCATGAGGCTGCTCGTGCCCGCGCGCGCGACCTCGAGCGCCTGCGCCGCGAGGCTTCGGGTGCCGCAGCGCCTCAGCGCACTCATATTTCGCGTGAAGGAAATAGTGCTCCAGCTGGTTCCGAGCGCATGCGGCGCATCATCGTCGCCGCATCGGTGTTCGTTGGCTGCGCACTCGCCGCGCTCGTCCTGTTCGTTGGCGGAAGGGCTGTGGTGGATGCCCTGCTTCACGATGATGCGGCAGACGATGCCGTGGCGGCTGTGGACGGCGCGTCGGAAGACGCATCCGCGCAGAGGCGCGTCGCACGTGTGGCAGACCAGGGAACCATCACGACCGGCGGCTACGTGTACTCCATTGAAGCGGTCGACGATGCCTACGCCTTTGCCTACCGCTACGATGAGCACGGCGCTGATCCATTCCCGTTGTTCGAGGTTTCGGGAACGCCGTTGGGATTCGCCTACTTTGATGGCGTGTTCTATATCGTATCCAACGAGGACGATGGCTTCGTGGTGCTGAGCTATGTGTTCGGAGATGGCTCTCTGCCGGTCGAGTTCTATCGGGGCGAGGGAACCATGGTGGATCTCGATCTCGATGACGAGGGGCTTGTCCTCACGGATACCGAGGGCAGGACGTATACGCTGGAGCTGCCGTCTGTCGAGGGGTGAGAATCTAGGGCAGCGTTTCGCTTACAGATAGGCAAGCAGCGAGAGGTATTGCTGGGCGCTCTCGGGGACGGCGAGGGTCAGATTCTGCCCGTACGCTTCGACCGTGATGTACGAGGGGTCGGCGTAGGTAGTGACGGTCGCCGAGGCTCCTCGATAACTCGTGGAGAAGGTTCCGGATACGGAGGCGTCTTCGGGCAGGGTGGTCGCGCTCCAGGATTCGATGGCAAGCTCATCGATTGCGGTCTCGACCTGTTCATTCGACAAACCGGTCGCTGCGGCGATGCTCCCTACGTTAGATCTGAGCGCCTCGTCGATGCTGCCCTTCACGCCCGAGGCATCGAGTGCCGCGTTCGCAATGCCCGTCCCGATGGCATCCTCGAGCGGCGTGCCGTTGAGCGCGAGCGTCCATGCTACCGAAAAGATGCCGAGAAGCACCGCAATCCCGAACACAATCCCTGCAATAGCCCGCGTAAACGTCCTCATCGCAACTCCTTTTGGTCTCCGCGCTCCCGGATATATCCTCCGTGCTCAGACAGTCCTCGCTCGCTCCGCTCGCTGCGGAACTGCGCGCGGAGGATATATCCGGGAGCGCGGAGACGTGCACCGTGTTTGCAGTTCGTTCCGTTTCGGTTTCAACCTATACCAGGTTCTCGCCCCTGCAAGAACGTAGTGCTGGGTTTTGGGCTTTCCTCCCCACTTCGGGCAACCATCTTGCGGAACTCGTGGGAAGGAAAAGCCCTGGGAGAAACGGCTACCGTATAGGCGCGTTGCCCGTTCCGGTAGGTGACAGGTGCAATCGTTATAGGTTCTCGCCCCTGCAAGAACGTAGTATAGGCTCGGCGGCATATCCTCCGCGCGCAGTTCCGCAGCGAGCGGAGCGAGCGAAGACTGTCTGAGCACGGAGGATATGCTGCCGAGCCCTTTCATACCTAGTTCTTGAGCGAGTTTAGGGGGGCGGGGAACCGGCCGCCGCGATGTGCGAGCACCGTGCCGGCGTGCGCGTTCACGGGCATGATCGGCGCGCGACCGAAGAGGCCGCCATACTCCACGGCGTCACCCACGTCTTTGCCGATTGCCGGGATGATGCGCACGGCCGTCGTCTTGTTGTTGATAACGCCGATAGCCATCTCATCGGCGATGATTCCGGCGATGGCCTCCACGGGCGTGTCGCCGGGGATGGCGATCATGTCGAGACCCACGGAGCACACACAGGTCATGGCCTCAAGCTTTTCGAGCGAGAGCGCGCCTGCCTCCACGGCGGCGATCATGCCGGCATCCTCGGAGACGGGGATGAATGCGCCAGAGAGACCGCCCACGCTCGAAGTCGCCATGACGCCGCCCTTCTTGACGGCATCGTTCAGCAAGGCGAGGGCGCAGGTCGTGCCCGGACCGCCGCACGTTCCCACGCCGATGATCTCCAGGATGCGCGCAACCGAATCGCCCACGGCAGGGGTGGGGGCGAGCGAGAGGTCGACGATGCCCTTCTCCACGCCGAGGCGTCGTGCGGCCTCGCGGCTCATGAGCTCGCCAGCGCGCGTGATCTTGAACGCCGTCTGCTTGATCTTCTCGGCCACATCCATCATGCTTGCGGACTCGGGCAGTTCTTCGAGCGCCGCGGCCATGACGCCGGGGCCGGAGACGCCCACGTTGATGACGGCGTCGGCCTCGCCGCTGCCGTGTACGGCGCCCGCCATGAACGGCGAGTCTTCGACCATGTTCGCGAACACCACGAACTTCGAGGCGCCCACGGAGTCCGCATCCGCGGTGAGCTCGGCGGCGTCGCGCATGACCTGCGCGGCCATGAGCACGGCGTCCATGTTGATGCCCGCGCGCAGGCTCGCCACGTTGAGGCTCGAGCACACGCGGCTCGTCTGCGCGAGCGCCTCGGGGATGCTCCTGATGAGGCGGGCGTCTGCGCCTCCGATACCCTTGTGCACGAGCGCGGAAAACCCGCCCAGGTAGTCGATGCCGAGGGTTTCAGCGGCGCGATCGAGCGCATGGGCGAGCGGCGTCAGGTCCTCATCGGGGCAGGCGGCGGCGATTTGCGCGACGGGCGTCACGGAGACGCGCTTGTTCACGATGGGGATGCCGTATTCGCGCTCGAGGCTCTGGGCGGTTTCTACGAGATGCTCTGCGGTCGTGGTCACGCGGTCGTAGACCTTCGTGCACATGCGTTCGAGGTTCTCGTCGGCGCATTCCATGAGCGAGATGCCCATGGTGATGGTGCGGATATCGAGATGCTGTTCGAAGACCATGCCTCGGGTCTCGGCGATCTCTGCCGGGGTGATTGCCATGGAAGCTCCAATCTTGCGACTCCAACCCTTCATTCTACCGGATGAGACCTCGGGGTCATGCCCACTTGGCTCACGTTCTGTTTTGCTAACCATCTTCAAACAATCATTGCGACTCGACAGCTTGGCATGTTGCTCGAATCCGAGCCTTGAATTCGGGCGCTTCACTGCCCTCGTCAGCGTTTCGGCCTTGCACAGCGCATCGCAAACCTAGGTGTAATCCCGCTCTTGGCAGACGTTAAGGTTCAATTCGAAATTCACCCTGGTTTCTCGCGCTAGGCAACCCCAAAAGCGAGATTAAACTTGGTTGTATCTCCGTTTTGAAGCGCAATGCTGGGTGAAATCCGTTTTCTAGATTTCCAGAAGATTGGAACCTAGCCGCCGAATACCTCTTGGCAGATGCGCGCAGCTGCGGCGGCGTCTTTCGCGTAGTAATCCGCGCCTATCTGTGCGGCATAGTCCGGCGTGAGCACCGCGCCTCCCACGACGACCTTCGTCCCGGGTGCTTCACGGTGCACGAGCTCGATCGTCTCCGCCATGGCGGGCACAGTCGTGGTCATGAGCGCAGAGAGGCCGACGACGCGCACGTCCCGTTCGCGCACCGCGGCGAGGATGGTTTCCGGCGCGACGTCGCGACCGAGGTCGTATACGGTGAAGCCGTAGTTTTCGAGCAGCATGCGTACGATGTTCTTACCGATATCGTGGATATCGCCCTTGACGGTCGCGAGGCACACGCCCCGGCCGGTAGCCGCAGCGGCGGGCACGCGCTCGCGGATGACGTCGAATCCCGCCCGTGCCGCCTCGGCTGCCGCCATGAGCTGCGGCAAGAAGAGCTTGCCGGCGTCGAAGAGTTCACCCGCCTCGTTGAGCGCGGGGATGAAGTGGTTGCCGATGACATCCATGGGCTCAAGGGTCTCAAGGGCTGCGCGCGTCGCCGCGGGCATATCGCCCTTGCGGCCGGTGAGGATGAGATGCTCGATGGAATCGGCTGCGTGGGAGGATGCCTGCGCCTTTGCGGGAGCGCCGACGTGTGCAGTGCCACCAGCCGCGTATGGGTCGGGCGCGTCCGCGTATCGTTCGATGTAGGCCGTCGAGCCCTCATCTTCGGCATTAAGCACCCGATAGCTCCGTATCACGTCCATGATGCGTGCGGAGGCGGGGTTCACGATGGGGGCGTCCAGGCCGGCACCGAGCGCGGCGGCGAGGAAGGTTGCGTTCAGAAGTCCGCGGGCGGGCAGACCGAAGCTCACGTTCGAGACGCCGAGCGCGCAATGCACACCGAGGCGCGTGCGACACAGCGAGACGGCGTGCAGAATCTCGAGCGCCTGCCGTTGGTTGGTGGATGCCGTCATCACGAGGCAGTCGACGAGGATGCGGTGCGGCGCGATGCCGTAGCGGGCGGCCTCTGTTACGATGCGCTCCGCGATACGCACACGTTGTTGGGCAGTTTCGGGGATACCCTGCTCGTCGAGGGTGAGCGCCACGATGTTCGCGCCGTAGCGCGCCGCGATGGGCAGCACCGCGTCCATGCTTTCGCGTGTTCCGTTCACGGAGTTGATGACCGCGATGCCCGTGTAGCGGCGAACGGCCGCCTCGATGGCCGCGGGATCGCTCGAGTCGATCTGAAGGGGGAGGACGGTGGCAGCCTGCAGCTCCTCCACGGCGCGCGCCAGGGTCGCGGGTTCGTCGATATCGGGGAGTCCGACGTTCACGTCGAGGATATCGGCGCCCTGCTCCTGCTGCTGGATGCCCTGTCCCACGAGGTACGCGAAGTCTCCCTCACGAAGCGCTTGCTGGAGCCGCTTCTTTCCCGTGGGGTTGATGCGCTCACCGATGACGGCGATGCTGCGCCCGTCGAGTACGGCTTCCTTCTGGGCGCTCGTGGCCGCGAAGGGGCGGTCGGGGTGTTCGCCGCGCGAGGGTCTCGACTTGGCACGAAGCACATCTGCAATCTGGCGGATGTAGGCCGGTGTGGTTCCACAGCAGCCACCCACAATGGTCACGCCATCGTCGAGCATGCTGGAGACGGCGGCTGCATACGCCTCGGGCGTAATGTCGTAGACGGTGTGGTCGCCTTCCGCATGGGGGAGCCCAGCGTTCGCCTGCACGATGACGGGCTTGTCCGTGACAGCGAGCATGCGTTGGGCGAAGGGGCGGATCTGGGCAGGTCCGAGCGAGCAGTTGATGCCGAGTGCCTCAACGCCGAGGGCATCGAGTGTGCGCGCAGCGATTTCGGGCGGAGTGCCCAGAAACGTGCGCCCGTCTGCCTCGAAGGTCATGGTGGCGAAGATGGGCAGGTCACAGCATTCCTTCGCTGCAAGTACAGCCGCCCGTATCTCCGAGAGATCCGTCATGGTTTCGATGAGGATGATGTCGACGCCCGAGGCCGCGGCGGCCCGCACCTGTTCGGCGAAGAGCTCATAGGCTTCCTCGAAGTCGAGCGTGCCGAGCGGGCGGAGCAGCGTCCCCAAAGGGCCAATATCGCCAGCGACGTAGTGGGCGCCCGAGGCGCGCGCCGCCGCGGCGGCAGCAGCGAATACCTCTTCCACGGTCGCGGCTCCATCGAGTTTGAGCGCATTCGCGCCGAAGGTGTTTGTGGTGACGACCTCGGACCCTGCTTGGACATAGGCCTCGTGGATGCGGGTTATGGCGCCTGGATCGCTCAGGTTGATGAGCTCGGGGCGCGCGCCGGCAGCAAGGCCTGCGGCTTGGAGCATGGTGCCCATGCCGCCATCGAAGATGAGGCGCCGTCGGCCTTCGAGTGCCGCACGTAGGTCGTCGTCGGCGATGCGCAGGGTATCGAGGGCGCGGGGTTTGAACGGGATGGGGTTCGTCATGCTGGTGACCCTTCGACGGGGAGACAACATCTCCTACGGTAGCATGCCCAACACTTTGGGGACGGGGTCAAAAGTGCCAAAAACAACACTTTTGACCCCGTCCCCAAAGTGTTGCTTTCAGCGGATGGTGCGTCACTTTGGGGACGGGTACGTTTGTGACGAAAACGACACGAACGTACCCGTCCTCAAAGTGACGCGAAGCGGAGTGTTAACTCCAGCAGGTGGTGTGGCGGGAGCGGAAGGAGCAGCTCGCGACGACGCGGCAGCCGCGGCAGCTGCGCACGGCGTCGGCGGCTGGGAGGGTGCCCGCACTCGAGTCGCCCGCCTCGCATCCTTCGCGCGGCGCGAGGAACAGCCCGAAGACTGCGGTGATGCTCTTGCTGGGAATCATGAGGTTCGACGGCGTGAGCGTGATGCCGAGCGACCGCCGGGCATCGAGCGCGTCGAGAAGGCTCTGCTGAGCGTCGAGCGGCAAGTCGCCATAGCCGCAGGAGAAGCGCCAATTGCCGATAAGCCCGCGTGCGGCGGCATCGCGCTTGAGCTTGCGATCGAGGGTTTCGGCAGCTTCTTCGACCAGCGCCGAACATGCTGCATCGTAGAGCGTCGCGTCAAGCGGCTGCTGGCTGCTCAAGACCCGCAGGCGTCGCTCGCTCTCCATGCCGAGCGTCACGGCGAAGACGGCCGCCGCGCGCGCGTCTTTGAGGTGACGGTAGATGTCGCGTCCGGTGAGCACGACCGTGGTGTCTACAAGGCGGATGCAGGGGTTTCCGCCATCATCTGTACCCAGGGCATCGATGCCGAAAAACGCGCCCGTACCGCGGGGCGCAAGGCCTCGCCTCGCTTCCTCGATCGTCGCGTCGATGCGCTCGACGAGCTCCGCCTCGAGCTCCTGGCCGCTATACCCCAGGTACCGAAGTACCTCCGCGCGCTCAAGGCGCAACGACTCCGCATCCGCATGCCACGGGCGCGGCATGCCAAGGGGAAGCGTCGTGCCCTCCTCCGCAGGCGTGCTCATGAAAGCGCCTCCATGGCGGCACGCGCCACAGACGGGCGATTCATGGTGTAGACGTGGAGCCCGTCGACGCCGTGGTCGCGCAGATCTGCGAGCTGGCGGCAGGCATAGTCGATGCCCGCGCGCACCAGGCTCTTCGGATCGCTCTCATATTTCGCGAGGAGCTTGATGACAGGCGAGGGGAGCGACGCGCCGCACATGAAGACCATGCGGCTGATCTGCGCCCGGCTCATGAACGGCATGATGCCGCAGGTGATGGGCACCGTGATGCCGGCCTTGGTCGAGGAAGCGGTAGCACACCTCGTTATCGAAGAAGAGCTGCGTCACGAAGAAGCTCGCGCCGGCGTCCTGCTTGAGTTTGAGGTGTGCAACGCTCGTGGCAAGGTCGTCGCACTCGATGTGGCCTTCCGGGTATGCCGCGCCGCCCACGCAGAAGCCTGCCTCGACAAGTGCGGGAATGATCTCGCAGGCATAGGAGAAGTCGCTCGGCGCGCCGTAGGCGGGACTATCGGGCGTGGGGCGGTCGCCGCGCAAGGCGAGCACGTTTTCCACGCCGGCGGCGCGGTAATCTTCGATGCGCTGCGCGAGCTGCTCACGCGTGAGCGACATGCAGGTGAGGTGCGCCACAGAGCTCACGCCGAATTCCTTGTCGATCATGTTCGCGATCGCTGCGGTCTGGCCGAAGTTCCCGCCGCCACCCGCCGAGCAGGTTACGCTGATGAAATCGGGCGCGAGCTCGCAGAGGGCGCTAGCGGCCTCGCGGGCGCGGTCGAGGGTGAGCTCGCCCTTGGGCGGGAACATCTCGAACGAGACCGGCGTGCGTCCTGCGGTGTTCGCGTGGGCGAAGATGTCGTCGATGCGCATGGCGTACCTCCAGGATAGGTGGGAGCGCGGACGGTGCCGGTGCCGAGTGCTCGGCTCGGTGTCCGTATCCTGTGATGATACCGTGTGCGAGCGGGCGTGTCAGGAGTGGAAACATACCGTAACAAGGCGGCGTTTCTGGGGCGGCCAAGATTGCCGGCGCTAGATTTCCAGCGCTTGAGCGACCTCGGCGGCGCAGTCCATGGCATCCGCGATGGCGGAGACGACGAGCGAGGCGCCGGTGCGGGAATCTCCGCAGGTGAAGACTGGCGTCGAAGGTACGTTTGCTTCGGATGCCCCCTGTTCGCCCTCTGCGACGGCCTTCGCCGAAATACAGCGATGCGACCCCGCTTGTGTGCGCGGCAGCGGCCTGCCGCTACCCGTCGCAGGGAACGAGACGCCAAACGCCTCGAACACCGTGCGCTCAGCACCCGTAAACCCGCAGGCGATGAGCACGAGCTGCGCGGGAAGCACGCGCTCCGTTCCCGCGAGACGCGCCGGCGCGTTCGTCTCCCACGAGACGTCCGCCACGCGCACACCGCTCACCGCGCCTGTCGTATCGACCTCGAACGCGACGGTATCGCAGCTCCAGCTGCGCATCTCGTCGCCCATGAGCGCGATCGCTTCCTGCTGGCCGTAATCGGTCTTCTTGATGTTCGGCCATTCCGGCCAGGGGTTGCCGGGACGTCGTCCTGCAGGCGGCTCGGGGAGCACTTCGAGCTGACGGACGCTTCGCGCGCCTTGGCGCACCGCGGTGGCAAGGCAATCGTTACCCGTGTCACCACCGCCGATAACCACGACGTCCCGACCGTTGGCAGAGATGCGCGGCTCGCGCCCATCGAGAAGCGCATGTGTCTCCTCTGCAAGGTAGTCAACCGCGAGCACGACGCCTGCAGCGTCTGCACCGGGAACGGTAAGCACTCGCGCCTCCCGTGCGCCGCAAGCGAGCACTACGGCGTCCGCCTCGCACGCAAGCTCCTCCGCTACCTCCGGATTGCCTGCATCGACGCCGGGCCTGAACGCGATACCCAGCTCTTGCATAAGCGCAATACGCCGTTCGACCACGGACTTCTCGAGTTTCATATTGGGGATGCCGTAGGTGAGCAGGCCTCCCGCCCGGTCGTCGCGCTCGACGACCGTTACGCGGCAGCCGCGACGTGCGAGCTCCCAGGCGCAGGCGAGGCCGGCCGGTCCAGACCCCACCACGGCAATATGCGGAGCATCTGCTGCAGCGGGCGTGAAGCGCGCGGGACCGCCATGCGCCCACTCCCAGTCCGAGATGGCGCGTTCCGTGTCATGGATCGCGGTGGGCTCGTCTTCGATGGAGCCCAGGTTGCACGCGGCTTCGCAGAGCGCCGGGCACACGCGGCTCGTGAACTCGGGAAGCGGGCTCGTGAGCGCGAGCCGCGCCGCAGCCTCGCGCATGCGTCCGCGCCAGACGAGGTCGTTCCATTCGGGGATGAGGTTGTGCAGCGGGCAGCCGCTCGGCCGCGCGCTTCCAAACGAAACGCCTGCCTGGCAGAATGCCACGCCGCACATCATGCAGCGGCTTGCCTGTTCGCGTCGCGCGTCCGCATCGAGTTCGATATACAGCGGGTCGAAGTCTCGCGTGCGCTCGGCGACCGGTCGAAGTTCATGGGTCGCGCGGCCGACTTCCAAAAATGCTCCCGGTCTTCCCATCGTTATCGCGCTCCCTTCGCGCTCGCGCCGGCGTCACGGCCCGCGCTCCTGCCCGTCGCTTGTTCGAATGCCCGCTCGAGCGCCTGTTCATGCGTGAGCCCGGCGGCTTCGGCCTCTTCGATTACCGCTTGCATGCGCTCGTATGCCTCGGGCACCACCTTCACGAAGTGTTTCGCGATTTCGTCGAAACGGTAGAGCATCTTGATGCCGCGCGGGCTCTGCGTGGCACGGGCATGCTCTTCGATGAGCTGGCGGATCTGTTCGAGTTCACCGACGGTGGGACGTTTGAGCTCGACGGAGTCCTCGTTCACCCGGCGTGCAAGCGTGCCGAACTCGTCGTATACATACGCGACGCCGCCCGTCATGCCCGCAGCGAAGTTCGTACCCACCTCGCCGAGCACGAGCACCCGTCCGCCGGTCATATACTCGCAGCCGCAGGTGCCCACGCCCTCCACGACGAGCGTCGCGCCGGAATTGCGTACGGCGAATCGCTGGCCGGCAAGACCGTTCACATAGCCTTTTCCGCTTGTCGCGCCGAAGAAGGCGACGTTGCCCACCACGATGTTCTCATCGAACTTGAAGCTCGCCGCAGCAGGCGGGCGCACGGAAAGCGTGCCGCCCGAGAGCCCCTTGCCGAAGTAATCGTTCGCGTCGCCCGCGACATTCAGCTCGATGCCGCGCGGCAGGAACGCGCCGAAGCTCTGGCCGGCGGATCCGTCGCAGTCGATAGTGATAGAGCCATCGGGCAGGCCGTCGGGATGGTGTGCGGTTACGGCGTGGCCGAGCATCGTGCCCACGCAACGATCGATGTTGTCGATGTCCACATGGAAGCGGGTGCGGGTGAGTGTGCGCCGTGCCTCGCGGGTGAGGGGGATGAAGAGCGCGGCATCGAGTGTGCGCTCGAGCTCGACGTCCGCCGCCATGCGGGGCAGGTAGTGGCGTTCGTCCGCCCCTTCGATATGGGCGCCGAACTCGCAGGTACTCGGCGCGAGCACGGGTGTAAGGTCGATGCGCCCTGCCTTCCAGCTCGCCGGTGTCTCGACCTGCCGCAGGTACTCGGGATGTCCCACCATCTCTTCCACGGTGCGGAAGCCTAGGTGTGCCATGACGTGTCGCAGCTGTTCTGCCACGAAGAGCATGAAGCGCTCAACATGTTCGGGCTTGCCGGCGAAGTGCCCGCGTAGCCGGCAGTTCTGCGTGGCGATGCCTGCGGGACAGGTGTCTTGGTGGCAGTCGCGCTGCATAAGGCAGCCCATCGCGATGAGCGGCATCGTGGCGAAGCCGAATTCCTCGGCGCCTAGAAGACACGCGACCGCGACGTCCGTGCCGTCCATGAGCTTGCCGTCTGCTTCGAGCACCACGCGCGAGCGCAGACCGTTTCTTACGAGCGTCTGCTGCGTCTCGGCCAGGCCAAGCTCCAGGGGCAACCCGGCGTGCCAGATCGAGTCACGCGGGGCGGCACCGGATCCACCGTTGTGGCCGGAAATGAGAATTTTGTTCGCTGCGCCTTTTGCCACGCCAGTCGCGATGGTGCCCACACCTGCCTCCGAGACGAGCTTCACGCTCACGCGCGCCTCGGGGTTCGCGCACTTGAGGTCGTAGATGAGCTCTGCTAGGTCCTCGATGGAGTAGATGTCGTGGTGCGGCGGCGGCGAGATGAGCCCGATGCCCGGGGTCGAGTGGCGTACCTCGGCGACCCACGGGTAGACCTTCTTGCCGGGCAGGTGCCCGCCCTCGCCGGGCTTCGCGCCCTGTGCCATCTTGATCTGGATCTCGGTCGCAGAGGCGAGGTAACGGCTCGTCACGCCGAAGCGCCCGCTCGCGACCTGCTTGATGGCGGAGTTCGCGGAATCGCCGTTCGCGAGCGGCGTCTCGCGACGCGGGTCCTCGCCGCCCTCGCCGGAATTCGACCGCCCATGCAGGCGGTTCATGGCGATCGCCATGCATTCGTGCGCCTCCTTCGAGATGGAGCCGAAGCTCATCGCGCCGGTGTTGAAGCGCGTGACGATGCTGCGCGCGTCTTCGACCTCTTCGAGCGGAATGGGCGTGGCGCGCGTATCGTCGAAAGCCAGGAGGTCGCGCAGGCGCACGACGCGCCCCGGGCGGCAGACGTGCTCGCTATAGGCGAGGAAGTCGTCGAAGCTATCGGTGCGCACGGAGCGCTGCAGCAAGTAGATGGTTTGAGGATCGATGAGATGTTCCTCGCCGCCCTGTGGGCGCCACTTGGTGAGGCCAAGGGTCGGCAGCTCGCTCGGCGCGGGCGAGCGCCGCCAAGCGCGGGCGGCGTCGAACCGCTCGTTGAGCTCGCGCTCGATATCGCGCACGTCGAGGCCGCCCACGCGCGAGACCGTGCCGGCGAAGTAGCGATCCACGAATGCGGGCGCGAGCCCCACCGCCTCGAAGATTTGGGCGGAATGGTAGCTCTGGGCGGTGGAGATGCCCATCTTCGACATGATGGAGACCATGCCGGCCACAAGCGCCCGGTTGTAGTTCGCAATCCCCTCGGCGGCGGCGAGCGCATCGCCACCCTTACCGGTAAGGCTCGCGTTCGAGGCGAGTTCTTCGATAACCCGGTGTGCGGTGGAAGGGTAGACGCCGCTCGCCGAATATGCCACGAGCGCGGAGACGTCGTGCGCGCTCACCGCATCGCCCGCGTCGACGATGAGGTCGGCGAACGTGCGCAGGCCAACGCTCATGAGGTGGTTATGCACCGCTCCCACGGCGAGAAGCGAGGGGATGGGGACTTCGCTCTCGCCCGCGCGGTTCGAGAGCGCGATGATGTTCGCGCCGTCGCGCACCGCGGCCTCGACGTCGCGCACCAGCACGTCGAGCGCCTGCTCGAGACCGTTTGGTTCGGCACGCGGATAGACGGCGTTAAAGCAGCGGGTCTTAAACCCGGTGCGGTCAACGTCGCAGATGGCGCGGAACTCCTGCTCGGTGAGCACGGGCGTCTCGAGGCGGATGAGCTGGCAGGTGCCGCGGGAGTCTTCGAGGAGGTTGCCATGGTTTCCAAGGTAGAGGATCGTCGAAGTGACCATGCGCTCGCGCAAGGCGTCGATGGGCGGATTTGTGACCTGGGCAAAGAGCTGGTAGAAGTAGTCGAAGAACGAACGTGGCTTGTCGGAGAGGCACGCGAGCGGCGCGTCGATGCCCATCGAGGCGAGCGGCACCGCTCCCGTTTGCGCCATAGGCGCGATCACTTCGTTCACATCGTCCCAGGCAAGGCCAAGTTTCATGGCAGCCTGGGTGAAGGGTGTTGTCGCATCTGTTTCGGAGAGTGCGCTTTCGGCAGCTTCCCCGGCGCTCGGCCGCACAAGGTCGGCCAGCGCGAGCGTTTCGTCTGCGATCCACGCCTCGAAGGGCTTGAGCTTTGCGAACGCGCGTCGGATCTCGTCGTTTTTGCGAATACGTCCTGCGGCAAGGTCGATCTCGATCATCTCGCCCGGGCCCAGGCAGCCGCATTCGAGCACGTTTGCCGGATCGACCTCGATGGTGCCGACCTCGCTCGAGAGCAGGAAGCGGTCATCGCGGGTTACGTAGTAGCGCGCGGGGCGCAAGCCGTTGCGGTCGAGGGCGGCGCCGAGCGTGCGACCGTCGGTGAACGCGATCGCAGCCGGTCCGTCCCACGGCTCCATGAGCATGGATTGGTATGCGTCGTAGGCGCGCCGCTCACTGGGCAGCTCCTTGTTGAGGTCCCATGGTTCGGGAATGAGGAGCGAGGTCGTTCGCGTCATGCTGCGTCCGTTCATCACGAGGAACTCGAATACGTTATCGAGGATTGCGGAATCCGACCCCTCGCGATTGATGATAGGCAGCACGCGCTCGAGGTCGTGCTGGAACACGGGGGAGTACAGGTTGGGTTCGCGCGCGCGGATCCAATTCACGTTGCCCTTCAGCGTGTTGATCTCGCCGTTGTGGATGAGGTAGCGGTTTGGGTGCGCGCGCTCCCAGCTGGGGGTCGTGTTCGTGGAATAGCGCGAGTGCACGAGCGCCACGGCGGTCTTCACGGCGGCATCCGCAAGATCGGGGTAGAAGCCGCGCATCTGCGTGGCGACGAGCATGCCCTTGTAGACGATCGTGCGCGCGCTCATGCTGCAGATATAAAAGATCTTGCTGGCAAGTGCATGTTCGCCATCGGCGCGCTTTTCGATGGTGCGACGGCACAGATAGAGGCGGCGCTCGAAGTCGTCGCCGCGCTCGACGTCTTCCGGGCGCTTCAAAAAGGCCTGCAGGATGGTGGGCATGCAGGCGCGCGCCGTCGTTCCCAGGTCATGGGGATCGGTCGGCACGGTGCGCCAGAAGAGCACGGGCACGCCCGCCTCGGCGCAGCCGTCTTCGAAGACGCGGCGCGCGTCGGCCACGCCATGGTCGTCCCGCGGGAAGAAGAGCATGGCCACGCCGTAGTCTCCTTCATCGGGCAAAAGGTGGCCGCACCGCTGTGCCTCCTTGCGGAAGAAGTGGTGCGGCACCTGGAAGAGGATGCCCGCGCCGTCGCCGGTGTTGCGTTCAAGCCCCTTGCCGCCGCGGTGCTCAAGGTTCACGAGGACAGAGAGGGCGTCGTCGAGGATTTGGTGGCTACGCGTGCCGTCGATGGCGGCGAGCGCGCCGATTCCGCAGGCATCGTGCTCGAACTCCGGGCGGTATAGCGTGGGTTGGCTCATGGTGACTCCTTCTGAGCATATGGATGGGGACGAGCGGCACGTTCGCCGCCCGATGAAATCCGGGCAGGAAATGGCGTGCAGTCGCTTCAAATGGAGAAAACACACGCCATTTGCCGCCCGGATTCGTTCGAAGAGCGTGGACAGGGTGCCGACGCAAGCCAGTCGAGATGCCGCAGCGGCCAGGATGGGATGCCGCGGCGAGTGCTGGTGAGCGGTAGGCGCCGCCATCGTAGGCGTGTCGCGTTGCCGTGGGTTTGCGGGTGCGTTTCGATTGGATTACGTTTTCGACAACATATGGCGACGCCTGCTCGAGGCGTCCGCTGTTCCGCAGGGAAATCCGCTCGATACCGGGGGATTTGCTACTCTGCTCGCGTGGTTTTCGCGAATTGCTGACACTCGCAGGTTCGCGCTTCGTCACGTTGAGGTACCCTCGAAGATGTTTTTCAGCAGTAACTCGCGCGTAACGGCTCCGCAACACAAGACGGCTAACCTGCTTGGTGTTCGCGAACCAGAACCGAACCGACGCGTCGACACGCGTCAAGCGAAGGGAGCGTAAGCATGGCAAGCCTTACCGACCGCTTCGGAACCTTGGTGTTCTCCGAAAGCGTTATGAAGGACTACCTTCCCAAAGATGTCTATAAGACCCTGCTCGCGACGATCGAGGAGGGCGAGCCCATCAACCTCGACGTGGCAAATGCCGTCGCGCACGCCATGAAGACGTGGGCACTCGAGCATGGAGCCACGCATTACGCGCATTGGTTCCAGCCGCTTTCCGGCATCACAAGCGAGAAGCACGACAGCTTCCTCGAGCCCGTGGGCGACGGTACCGCCATCACGAAGTTCACGGGCAAGGCGCTCATTCAGGGTGAGCCGGATGCCTCGAGCTTCCCCAACGGCGGCCTCCGCGCTACGTTCGAGGCGCGCGGCTACACGGCGTGGGATCCCACAAGCCCTGCCTTCATCAAGGACGAGGTGCTCTGCATTCCCACGGCGTTCTGCGGCTACAACGGCGAGGCGCTCGACAAGAAGACGCCGCTTCTGCGCTCGATGAAGGTGCTCGATACCCAGGCGAAGCGTGTGCTTGCGCTCTTCGGCAAGCATCCGAAGCGCGTGGTGCCGAGCATCGGTCTCGAGCAGGAGTACTTCCTCATCAAGAAGGACGCGTACCGCAAGCGTCGCGACCTCGTGATCTGTGGACGTACGCTCTTCGGCGCGCCGCCCTGCAAGGGTCAGGAGCTCGAAGAGCACTACTTCGGCGCCATCCGCCCGAGCGTCTCCAAATACATGAAGGCGCTCGATGACGAGCTTTGGGCACTTGGCATTCCTGCGAAGACGAAGCACAACGAGGTCGCGCCGTGCCAGCACGAGCTCGCCCCGGTGTACTCCGAGCTCAATGCGGGCATTGACAACAACATGCTCGTCATGGAGAAGATGAAGCTCGTCGCCACGAACTACGACCTCACCTGCCTTTTGCACGAGAAGCCGTTCGAGGGCATCAACGGCAGCGGCAAACACAACAACTGGTCGCTCTCCGCAGGCAAGGAAAACTTGCTTGATCCCGGCGACACCCCGCTCGAGAATCTGCAGTTCCTGGTCTTCCTCACGGCGGTGATTGAAGCGGTCGACAAGTACCAGGGACTTTTGCGCATGTCGGTTGCGAGCTGCGGCAACGATCATCGTTTGGGCGCGAACGAGGCACCGCCGGCAATCATCTCGATCTTTTTGGGCGATCAGCTCACCGAGGTCGTGCAGAAGATCATGGACGGCAAGGCGAGCGTCCATGCCACGCATGGCGTGCTCGATCTGGGCGCGGACGTGCTGCCCAACCTCGAGCAGGACAATACGGATCGCAACCGCACCTCGCCCTTCGCCTTCACGGGCAACAAGTTCGAGTTCCGTGCCGTGGGCTCCGAGCAGAACGCGAGCGATGCAAACCTCGTGCTCAACACCGCCGTGGCCGAGACGCTCAAGGAATTCGCCGATGCGCTCGAAGGCATGTCGGGAGATGATTTCGCGACCGCCGCGCTCGAGTACTGCAAGAAGGTGCTGAATGAACATCGCCGCATCCTGTTCTCGGGCGACGGTTATTCCGAGGCATGGGAGCAGGAGGCCGAGAAGCGCGGCCTTCTGAATCTGCGCACGACCGCCGACGCGCTGCCGCAGATGGTTGCCCCGGAGAGCCTGGCGCTCTGGCAGGGCATGGGCGTGCTTTCCGAGACCGAGGCCTTCAGCCGCTACGAGGTGAAGCTCGAGAAGTACAACAAGCTCATGAACATCGAGGCCACGACGATGGTGCGCGAGGCGCGCCGTACGTACCGCCCGGTGATTACCGCCTATGCTACGAAGGTTGCGAAGGGTTTGGAGGCCATCCGCGCTGCCGGCGCCGAGGCCGCCATGACCTGCGAGCAGAATACGCTGAACAAGCTGTGCGCGGGCATCACCGAGATCAACGAGGCCATCAAGGCGCTCGATGCGGCGCACATGGCGGCCGAGGCCATCGCGGACTCGCAGGAACAGGCGAACTGCTACGCGCACGAGGTCGTTCCTGCCATGGATCGTCTGCGCGCCGCCGTGGACGCCATGGAGGAGATCGTCGCGGCCGATTATTGGCCGGTGCCCACCTACGACGATATCCTGTTCTACGTGTAGGTTCGATCGTAGTTTCGACCTTGGCGAATAGCCCGACTGAAACGCCCCCGCTTCTCCCTGCGCAGTTCCGCAGAATAAGCTCCGAAGGAGCTTATTCGAGGACTGTTTGAGCAAGGGAGAAGCGGGGGCGCTTCTGTCGGGCGGGCGTGCGGGTTGGGTGCGCTATTCCATCACGCTTGCAAGTGTGTCGATGAACGCCTCGCGGTCGCGGCAGGCGGCGAGGGCGGTCACGTGGGCAGGCTCGATGAGCACGGAGATGAGCGGGTCGAAGATCTCGTTCAAGATAGCGCGCTCGTGCAGGCTGAAGGAGAGCATGAGCACCAGGCTCACACTCGAGCCGGCCCAGTCGATGGGGGCGGGCGGCACCAGGACGGCGATGCCGCTTCGCTCGGCATGGGGTTTGAGCGCGTGAGGCACTGCGACGCAGCCGAACGCAGTGGCCGAGAGGTTCTCGCGCTCCCATATTTCGGTGGCGTAACCGGGTTGGACGAAGCCGTTGCGCTCGAGTGTCTCGGCAAGGATATCGATCGCCTGCTCGCGCGAGCTCGCTTGCGCGTCGCGCGCTTCGAACAACTCGGTGGTGATGAGCGCTTCGAGCTGCTCGCGGAAGCGAACGCGCCGCTTCTCGAGCTGAATGCGCGAAACAAGGGCGCGGATGTGCCCGATATCGGAAGGTTTCGGCGCGATGCCTATACGGTACACGGGAACTTCCGGAACATCGTTGAGCGGGGCGGACGCCAGGATGAGCTCGACATCGGGGGTGCGCGCGATCTCTTGGGGCGAGGTCGCGACATCGCAGATGAGCACGTCGTCGGGGAAATTGCGCTCGACGAAGCGCTGCAGGTTCTTATCGATGTTGTAGTAGGCGGGGCAGAACAGCACGCATTTCACGCGGGCGGCGAGCTGTCGCTGCGCCTCGAGCGCGCTTCCCAGGTGGAACGCGATGTAGGCGATCTCGTCATCGTTGATGGTGAACCCGGTTTCTGCGGCGATGATGCTCGCGCAGTAGACGCCGCTGTCGTAGAGCAGGGGACAGGTAGCGCGAATCTCCTCCGTAAGGGGGTTTCGCGAGAATGACTTCTGATCCGCGCGGGCGAGCAGGTTCTTGATGTGCAGGGCGAAGCGCGCGTAGAACTCGCGTTCCGAGAGGTTGATGAAGTAGTAGGACTCGATGCCGCCAATAAGCTTATTCACCAGCGCAAGGCAGCTTTTCCCCACGATCTGCTCGAGTTCCTCGTCCGATTGCGCATCTCCCACGATATGCGTCGTGCGCGTCGAGAGCAGGAGCGCAAGCTCCTGGCGTTCGCTCGATGCGAAGGGTACGCAGAAGTCTTCGCTGAGGTTTTCCGCGATCTCATCCGCCATGGCGAGGTCGTGCGCCTGGATGATCGCCGCCGCCGGTTTGTCCGGGCTCTCCACATGCGAGGCCTTGCTGTTGCGTATGCGGTCGATGGCGATGGCGATGTGCAGCACGATGTTGACGAGCGAGTAGCCGTTCACGAAGAAGCGGTGCTTGTCGAGCGTGTCGATGACGGTCTCGCGGATGCGGGCGGCGTCGATATCGGGGAACGCATGCTGGATGGTGGCCACATCGAGGAAGGACGCCGAGGCCTCGTCGTAGAGGAGCTCGCCCAGGACGCGCCGCTTGTTCTTCTCCGTCCCATGGACCGAGAGGTGCCCGTCTGCCTGCACGAGCGTGAGGTCGAACGGGGCGAGATGCCGGCGTGCGCGGGAAAGCACGGCGTTCATGGTCGATGTCGAGACGAAGAGCTCTTCCGCGAGGTCTGCCGTGGAGAGGGGGACGGGGCTGCGCAGCACGCGGTTCACCAGGTAGGCGCTTCGCTCCGCATTCGTTTGCGGAATGCTTGCGTGCGCCGCCTCGAGGCTCTCACGGTCGAGGAGGTTCCGCGCGCCATCGATGCGGTACCAGTAGCCCTTCCGGCTCGACTCGATGCACGTCATGCCCGCTTGCCGGTTTATGGAGTGAACGTAGGAGCGGACGGTGCGCTCGGAGACCCCCACCGCGGCGGCGAGCTCGATCGCCGTGATGGGCTCCGTGCGCTCCAAGATGATGTGGAGAACCTTGCGTTCGTTTTCCTTCACCGCGTGTCCCTCGGTCACCTGCCTGCCGCGCGGGCGGCACTACATTTCCTCTAGGCAATTATGCACCATTGCAGGGCGTTGCAGGCTAACCCTGCAAAGATTCGGTCGACGTTCCGTTTGCCGCGTGGTTCGATAAGCATGTCGTGCTGTCATGCCTCGAATGCCCGGGGCAGAACAAGAAGGGAGAGCCGATGAAGAAGCTGAACGTGCTGCTCGTGTGCGGATCGGGGGCGAGCTCGGGCTTCATGGCCGCCAACATCCGCAAGGCGGCGAGCGCGCGCGGCCTGGACGTGAGCGTCGTCGCACGCAGCGAGTCCGAGATCGAGAGCTACATCGACGACATCGATGTGCTCATGGCCGGCCCGCATCTCGCCTACATCATGGACGAGATCGACGAGTACGCCGAGGTGAACCCCGACCTCAAGGTCATCCTCATGCGCGGAGACTACTACTCCAAGCTGGATGGCGAGGCCGCCCTCGACCACATGCTCGAGGAGCTCGGCGAGAAGTAGCGCCGTCCCTTGCGACCGGGTATCGCACGGCGGTCGCCCCGCCGGCTTACGAAAGGAATTGATTCATGGGCTTCATGAATTGGCTGGAAAACAGCTTCGCACCCAAGATGAATGCGATCAGCCGCAACGTCTGGGTCACCGCTATCAAAGACACCATGCTCCAGATTCTGCCGTTCATCTTCGTCGGCTCCATCTTCTGCGTGGGCACCATCATCGAGACGTACGTGACCCTGCCGTTCTCGTTCTGGACGCCGTTCGGCTGGACGATGGGTCTCCTGTCCCTCTTCGTGTCCTTCCTGCTCCCGCTCAACTTCTGCGAGCGCAAGAGGCTCCGCAAGACCCGCCTCGTGGCTGCCTGCTGCGGCGTGTCCTGCTTCCTCATCTCCATCACCCCGCAGGTCATGATCGACGGCACCGTGGGCTTCGGCTCCTCCGCGCTGGGCGCCGGCGGTATGTTCTGCGCCATGATCACCGGCGTGATCGTATGCATCGTGTTCAACCTCTTCGGTAAGTTCACCTTCTTCAAGGAGGACAGCGTCATCCCCGACTTCGTGCGCCAGTGGTTCGACGCCCTCCTGCCCATCACGATCGTTGTCTTCGGCATGTTCTTCGTCGTCCAGGTGCTCAACGTCAACCTGTACGCGCTCGTCGTGAGCATCTTCATGCCGCTCTCCGACGTGCTCAACACCTGGTGGGGCATGAGCCTCTTCTGGTTCATCACCTGCTTCATCTACTCCATGGGTATCTCTGGCTGGGTGCTTTCGCCTATCCAGACTCCCGTTCAGATGGCCACCATCGCCATCAACCTCGAACTCATCGCTGCCGGTACCGCTACGGCCGACAACCTGGGCATCTTCAACTACACCCTCATGTTCTGCACCTACATGTGGTGGGGTGGCATCGGTTCGACCATGCCGCTCGTCATCATGATGCTCTTCTCCAAGGCCAAGGAGCTCAAGGCACTCGGTCGCGCGTGCTTGGGCCCTGCGATCTTCAACATCAACGAGCCCGTCGTCTTCGGCGCCATCGCTTGGCGTCCCGTCATGATGGTCGCCATGTGGCTCCAGGGCATCCTCATCCCGCTCTTCACTTACCTGGGCGTGAAGGTGCTCCAGATCGCGCCGTTCAACAACATCCAGTTTGACCTCTGGTACTGCCCGTATCCCATCGGCACCTGGATCTCCACCCAGTCCGTCATGGCCGTGCTGTTCGTGATCGCGTCCTTTGTGGTGTCCGGCCTCATCTGGTACCCGTTCTTCAAGACGTATGAGAAGCAGCTCGTTGCCGAGGAGGCCGAAGAGGCTGCCAAGGCTGCCAAGAAGGCTGAGCGTCTCGAGGCAGCCGAGGCGTAAGCTCTCCCGTCGCGCCGGGTGCCGCCTTGCGCTGCACCCGGTACCTAACTCATACCGAGAAGGAGGTATCCATGGACGAGAAGACCGTTCAGAGCGCGATGGAAATCATCCTGAACGCCGGCGACGCGCGCCTTAAGAACAAGGAGGCGCTCGAGGCTGTGGCGCAGGGCGATCTGGCTGCCGCGCACGAGAAGATGGCCGAGGCCCATGCCAAGATCACCGAGGCACACCGCGTGCAGACCGATGCGATTCAAGGCGAGGCGGCAGGCGAGAGGATGGAGTACTCGCTCCTCTTCACGCACGCCCAGGACACCCTTATGACCATCAACAGCGAGATCACCATCACCAAGCAGCTTGTGAGCGTGTTCGAGGCCTACGACGCGCGCCTTGCCGCCCTTGAGGCGAAGCTGGCATAAGCGAGGTTTGAAAGGATCGCAGCATATGCTTACGACTCCCAAAGGATTCCCCAGCGACTTCATGTGGGGCGGCGCGGTCGCCGCGAACCAGTGCGAGGGCGCTTGGGATGTCGACGGCAAGGGCATCAGCGTCGCCGACATCAACGAGTTCTATGACAACATCGCGGTCGATAAGAAGGAGAACGGCGAGATCACCGCTGAATATGTGCGCGGTGCCATCGCCGCCGGTCCGGAGCGCATCTTCCCCAAGCGCAACGCCATCGACTTCTATCACACCTATCCCGAGGACCTGAAGCTCCTTGCGGGCTTGGGCCTCAAGACGTTCCGCACCTCGATCGACTGGGCGCGCATCTTCCCCAACGGCGACGATGCCGAGCCCAACGAGGCTGGTCTTGCGTTCTACGATCGCCTCTTCGACGAGATCCGCGCGAACGGCATGGAGCCGCTCGTCACCATCTCGCACTACGAGATGCCCATCAATCTCACGCTGAACTACACCGGTTGGTACTCGCGCGAGGTCATCGACTTCTTCGTGCGGTACTGCCAGGTCGTGTTCGACCGCTTCGCGAGCAAGGTGAAGTACTGGGTCGTGGTGAACCAGGTGAACTTCGTGGCGCTCGAGAGCTTCAACCACCTGGGCGTGGCGGCCGATAAGGTCGACGACTTGCTTTCCGCGAAGTACCAGGCCGTGCACCATGAGCTCCTCGCCATGGCGAAGGCGACGAAGTACGCGCACGAGAACTATCCGGATCTGCAGATCGGCGTCATGGTGGGCGGTAGCCTCGCCTACGCCGCGTCGAGCAAGCCCGCCGACGTGCTCGCCGCGATGCGCCACAACCAGATGGAGTGCTTCTGCACGGACATCCTGCTGCGCGGCACCTACCCCGGCTACGCCACGCGCTTCTTCGAGGACTTCGGCATCCATGTCGAGGTCTCCGACGAAGACCTTGCCGTGTGGGCGGATCCCGCGGCGCGCGGCGACTTCTTCGCCATGTCGTATTACTACACCGAGATGGTGACGGCCGAGGGCTTCGCCAAGAACAACCGCGGCACCCGCAACCCCGAGCTCGAGGCGAGCCCGTGGGGCTGGACGGTCGACCCGCAGGGCTTCCGTTTCATGCTGAACATGTATTACGACCGCTACCAGAAGCCCGTTTACATTCTGGAGAACGGCCTGGGCGCGTACGACAAGGTCGAGGAAGACGGATCGATCCACGATACGTACCGTATCGACTACCTGCGCGCACACATCGAGCAGACGCGCGAGGCCATTAAGGACGGCGTCGATATTCGCGGCTACTACGCATGGGGTCCCATCGATATCGTGAGCTGCTCGTCTTCCGAGATGAGCAAGCGCTATGGCTTCATCTACGTCGATCTTGACGATTACGGCCATGGTACCGGCAAGCGTTCGCTCAAGGACAGCTACGCCTGGTACCAGAAGGTCATCGCCACGAACGGCGAGGATCTGGCGTAAAGCGCACCTGATTCGTGGCGGGGCGGGCCCGCCTCGCCGCGCACATGAAGGAGACGGTCATGTATTCAAAAGTAACGACGATCACGAACCCGAGCGGCCTGCATGCGCGTCCGGCGGCTGTGTTCGTAAAGGCGGCCTCGGACTTCGCATCGAAGGTCACCCTGCGCAAGAACGAGGACGGTGCTCCCGAGCGCGACGCGAAATCCATCCTTATGGTTATGGGTATGGGGCTCGGCACCGGCTCTGAGGTAGAGATTTCCGCTGAGGGCGCAGACGAGCAGGAAGCTGTCGACGCGCTCGTGGCGCTCATCGAAAGCGGCTGCGGCGAGTAATCATATAGCTTTTAGCTTTGGCAAACCAGCCCGGGTTCTCCCCAGGTATCCCGGGTGGTATGGCGGTAGCAGGCACGGCTCTGCTACCGCCGTTTTTATGGGTTGGTTGGGTGGGTTGGTTGGGGACGGGTTCGTTTCAACCCCTTTTGACGGCATCCCGCCGCGTCCGCCCCGCCGCGGCCGCTCCGTTACCGGTCGTCGCGCGAAAGCACGCAGGTGCCCTGTACCAGAACTTTCCGGATATTCTCCGGCGTGGAGAGGTAGAGGATGCGTTCGAGCTGGTCAGCGGAACGTGTGAACACGCCGTTGCCGGTGAGATCGGCAAAGGGACGCTTGAGGTCGATGACCTGCATATCGAGCGCGCGTCCCACCTCGAACGAGCCGATTGGGAGGTCGAGCGCTTCGCCGCCGCCCTTCGTGGCGAGGTAGAGCGCCTCGGCGGCAGAGATGCGCGAGGGTTCTCCCGCTCCGCGCCGCTCACTCGGCATGCGGGCGTCCACGCCGTCCTCCAGGATGCGCGACGCCATGACCGTCATGCGGATGTTGTCGTAGAGGCTCGGCGAGAACCCGCCGGAGATGTCGGTACCCAGGCCGATGCTCACACCTTGGTCGTGGATGCGCCGCACCGGGCACACGGCGTTGCCGAAGTACGCGTTCGAGATGGGGCAATGCGCGAGCGCGGCGCCGGTGCTGCGGAAGATTTCCGCTTCGCCGTCGAGGAGGAACGTGCCGTGTGCCATGATGGCCTTGCGCTTGAGCAGGCCGAAATCGGCGAGGGCTTCGGCGTCGCTCTTGTTGAAGCGGGCGCGGGCGACGCCGCTTTGCCACTGGCTTTCGTCGCAGTGCGACTGCACGTAGGCGTCGTGCGCGCGGGCGATCTCGCCGAGACCGCGGAGTGCCGCTTCGGTGCAGCTGGGGATGAAGCGCGGTGTGACGGCGGGGTAGATGCCGGGGAAGCGGGGGTCGCCCTCGGCGCAGCGTGCGGCATGGCCTTCGACGGCCGCGATGAAGCTTTCGGTTTCGGCGAGTGCCTGCTCCGTTGAGGCATCGCGATAGAAGTCGGGGTTCGCGGACGGGTCGTCCATAACGACCTTGCCTACGATGGCGCGCTGGCCTATGGACGCGCATGTTTTCGCCAGCGCCTCGCTGCCGCGCACATCGGCGCTGCCGAAGTACACGCATGTGGTGGTGCCGCGCGAGAGAAGCGTCTGCACGAGGTCTTGGTAGACGGGGATCGTGAAGCTTAAGCCCAGTGAGCTGCCTTCTTCTTCGATGCCGAACTTCGCCTCGAGGGGGAATGTGCGCTCGTTGAGCCATACCTCGAGGGGTTCGTCGAGCGCGATGCCCGCTTGCGGCCACTGCGGCGCATGGACGTGCAGGTCAACGAAGCCGGGGAGGGCGACCTCATCGTTGCCGAGCTCGAGGAGGTAGCCGGGCTCGCGGTCGTTCGCCTCGCGCGCCGAGCGGAGGCGCTCGGGGTATGCGGGGTCGTCGGGCGTTGTGATGCGTTCGATGACGCCGCGGTCGTCGAGCTCGATGAGCGCCTGATCAAGCATTTCGAACGAGCCGTAGGCTGGCGTATGGAAGCACGTTCCGAGCACGGCGTTCGGACGATTATTGCTGCCGATGTGCGAGAGGTTGCGGTCGGCCATGGATTCCTCCCCAACGTGGTGATATGGTGCTGGACATCATCTTATCACCGCTAGTTGCGGCTGTTTTCTGGGTGGACTTTTCAAGTTGGATTTCTCTGCTATACTTTCCTCTGCTGTCCCCATCGTCTAGCGGCCTAGGACGCCACCCTTTCAAGGTGGATATCGCGGGTTCGAATCCCGCTGGGGGCACCATTCGAACGCAAGCCCGGTTCCCGCAGGGGAGCCGGGTTTTTTGCTGCTTAGTGCCGGGATTCGAACCCGGTAGGGCGCGGAGCGGAGCCAACGGCGTGAGCCGTTGGCCGCGGAGCGCGCAAGGCGGCGGAGCCGCCGCAGCGGGCGGGCTTGCGAAGCAAGCCCGGACATCCCGCTGGGGGCACCATTCGAATTCAAGCCCGGTTCCCGCATGTCAAATAACCCCTGGGGTTATTTGACATGGAAGGAACGCGTCCCCAATCAACCCATCTGGTCGTTTTGCTTGCCGAACGCGTCCCACAGCACGGCAACGATGCCGCATATGAGGCCACCCACCGGCCAAGCGAGCCAGAACCACATGGCGGGCGTGCCCTCCGGTTCGAAGGCGTCCGGGTTGGGCGAGGCGAGCGCGGGGCCGAAGAGGAGTGCGAGCCCCACAATCGTCGCTGCGATCATGATGGCCGCGCACACGGCGCCGAGCTTGTTGTTCTTCCGCTTCAGACGGAGCAGTTCCTCGCGACGCGCCTCATCGAGTTGTACGCTCATGATCTCTTCCAGTTCGAGATCCTCACCGACGCTCTTGTTGTATTCCGCGACGTTCGTGCGCACGAACAGCATGCTGTAGTGGAGGATGTTCCACACACCGAGCGCTATGAAGAACATGAGGAAGAAGAGCGCGATGTTCTCCGCCGTTGCTTCAAGCATGATGAAGCACCCTATACCCGCGAAGATGAACGCGATGCCCGCAATGAGTCCTGCGGAAAAGGTCTTACGAGCGCGAGCCTTATCGTCTTCGGTATAGAAGTCCTCCACGTAGGGATGAGCCTTCTGGAAGGCGCTGTGCTCCATGCCGGCGGGGATGAGGAATGCGAGCCCAGCAAGGATGCCGGCGAGTACGATGAGGATGAACAGACCATCGTTGCCGTTGAGCTCCCCAAGAACAAGAGCGTCTTCGAAAAAGAACGCAACCGCTATGCCAAGGAGGATGGCGGCGACGCCCGTAGGCACCTTCCAGGCCATCATGCGTTGATGGTCGTCGTAGCCACAGATGTCGGTCGGGGGTCCTGCGGGAACGTGCGCGGCGCCAGGCTCGGGTGCGCGGTCGGTGAGGTCGCCCTGAACGAGGTCGTCGAGCGAGCACTCGAAAATCTGGCACATCTTGAGGAGCTTGTCCATCTCCGGGTAGCTCTTCTCTGCCTCCCACTTCGTGACAGACTGGCGAGAGACGCCAAGGAGCATGGCGAGCTGCTCTTGGGTCATGTTGCGTGTGGCGCGCAGGTGTTGGAGGTTATCGCGGAAGCTCATGGTGCATCCTTTCGTGCGCGCCGTCTAGCAGGCGCGGCTGAGGGACATTCAACGCCGGCACCACAGAGCTTACGGGTGCGCCGCGCCCTATTCTACCAACCAGCGGGATGCATTTTGGGCGAATTCTCTGCAACCGGAAGGCGCCTTCCGGTTGCTCTTCGCAGGTAGATGCCCCATTGTTTTGAAGCGGTATGCCTTGCGCCAAAATGACGAGTGATGCGGCGCTCCCAAATCGAGCCAAATGAACAGTTTTAAGGGCATGTCTGAAGTAGACGCCCCTCTTTGGCTCACAAAATGCCTGTTCGCGGCCTTCCGATTTTCTCTACTACTTTGTAAGGTGCGCTAAAACTGTTCACTTGGCGCAATCTGGGTTGCGCTTGGCATCGTCTTTTGAACAACGTCCCGTCAGCGGGGCGCAATGGGGGTATGCTGTGTGTGATATCCGCCTTTGAACCGAGGAGGTTTGCCATGGAAGAGCAGAACGTTACCCAGGTTGCGTCACCGTCGGTGAACAAGGAGGCCGTAAAGTCCGATACCGCCATCACGGTGCCGGCAGATCCGCGCATTCCCGTGCCGGAATCCGCTTCGCGCGACTTCGTGTGGGAGGGCGCGGGCGAGCGCATCGAGTACACGGCGACGGCGGGCTACATCGACGTGCGCAGTGATACGGGTTCGCTCATTGGCAAGATGTTCTCGGTCGCGTACGTGGCGAAAGCGGAGGAGGGTGCCGAGCCTTCGGACGCTTCCGCTTCCGACATCCCCATCTCGCAGCGTCCCGTCACCTTCTGCTACAACGGAGGCCCTGGTAGCTCGTCGGTGCCCATCAATCTGGGCGGCATCGGCCCCGTGCGCGTGAAGACGGATGGCACGAACCACCTGAGTCTCCCCGCGACGCTCGAGGACAACCCCTACACGGTGCTCCGTCAGAGCGACCTCGTGTTCCTCGATGCACTCGGTACCGGGTATTCGGCCATCGCCGAAGGCGTCGACCCCAAGACGGTGTGGGGCATCGACGACGATGCCGATGCGTTCTGCCGCGCGATCATCGGCTGGCTCGACGCGAACCATCGCTGGGGTTCGCCGGTCTACCTCTTCGGCGAATCGTACGGTACTATCCGCAATGCCGTGCTTATGCGGCTCTTGGGCGAGAAGTGCGTGCCCGTGCGCGGCGTGGTGATGCTCTCGGCGCTTTTCGACTGGGTGCAGGTATTGCCGGGCGAGGATCTGTACTTCCTGGGCATGCTGCCCACGTTTGCCGCTGCGGCTCGGTACTTCGGCCGTGCCGGCACGAAGGTGGACGAGGCGAAGTGGTTCGACGACGCCATGGAGTTCACGGAGGCCGTGTATGCGCCGGCGCTTCTGCGCGGCGACCGCCTGCCCGCACGCGAGAAGACGGCGGTGGCGAAGAAGATCTCGAAGCTCATCGGTCTTCCCGCCGACCTCATCGAGCGCTACAACCTGCGCATCGACCTCGATACGTTCCGTCGAAGCCTGCTGGCAGATGAAGGCCGCGTGATCGGTCGTTTGGACATGCGCTTCGCGAGCGCCGCTCCCTTGCCGCTCCAGGCGTCGACCGAGTTTTTTGCCGGCGAGGATGCGGCGGACGATGCCGTCGAGCCGGTATGGGCAGCGGCATTCCGCGCGCATCTACACTCGATCGGCTTCGCGGGTGCGCCCATCTACCTCACGCAGAACTATGCGGTCGTGAACCGCTCGTGGAAGTGGGATCACGAGGAGCCGGGGATTGGCGAGAGCTCGCCCGCGCCGAACGTGACGTACGACATCGCCGTGGCGCTCAAGCGCAACCCCACCATGCGCATCGCAATTTTGGGCGGACGCTACGACGCAGCGACGACGTATTGGAACGTAGTGCACGATATCTCGTGTCTGTTCCTGCCTCCGGAGCTTAAGGAGCGTGTGGAGTTCAAGCTCTATAGCTGCGGGCATATGGCGTATGTCGATGAGCCCACGCTTGAAGCCATGGGCAAGGACATGGCGGAGTTCTACGCGAAATAGCGGAGATTTAGCCCGGCGAATGTAAAATTACCCCAGGGGTTTTTTAACATGGTATGAAGAACGGACTTCACAATGAGGTTGCCGAACCATGTTAAAAAACCCCTGGGGTAATTTTACATTCGCCGCCCGCCGGACGGCGAATCCTCTGGGGGCCAACTCAGCTAGAAGCCGTAGCGTTTGGCGAAGTCCTCGGAGCTCTCGCGGATGCCTTCGATCGATTCTGCCCACGGTACGAAGTCGGGGGTGTCGACGATGATGCCGTCTGCTTCCCACACCGCTTGGTGCGTGAGGTTCCATGGCTCGCGCGCAGGCGGACGAACCGGCAGGTACGGCATCATATAGGTGGGGTTGAGCAAGAAGAACGCCCCGCCTTCGCAGCGTGCGGCGAAATCCCGGAGCGCGCGCTTCGCGGGACGGCGCCGTCCGGTCTTGTAAAGCAGGAGCGTGCGCCCCAATAAGAACCAGGGAGAATCGTCGACGAGTACGGTGGCCTCGTTTGGTCGGGTAGCCTCGAGCTCGTGTGCGAACTCGAAGAACCCCTCGTCGTCTTCGAGGCGCGCCCGCACTAAAAAGACCGTCCCCTCTTGTCTGCTGGGGTATCCGGCTGCACGAAGTACGGTGCGCGCATAGCCCTCCGCCGCCCGATATCGCGCGCTTGCCAGGCAAAGCTGTGCGAGCGCCTCGAGCGTATGCAGCCAGCCGATAAACTCCGGTTCCTCCATGGTGCGCGCCGCGGCGTCAGCCGAGCGCCCCTCGCGCTCCGCACGGCGCTCAAGCGCGCGCTCGTTCCAGAAATGCGGAGCCTCATCGTCGAAGTCCTCGACGTTGCGCTGCAGGTGCTCGTGAACGCGCTGCTCGAGCTTCAGCAGTTCGGTGATGCACGCATCGATGCTGATATTCGCCAGAAGCGTTCCTACGAGCGCGGCGTCGACGCACAGCTGATCTGTCCGCGCGATCTGGGCGAACGCCTCGCGCGCCTCATCGAACAGGCGGTTTCGCTGCTGCTCGAATTCCGCGTCGGGCAGCTCGTCTATGCGCTCGAGCTCTTGGACAAGGTGCTCGTGCACCTCAAGATATGAGACGAGCGCTTGCGCATGCTCACTCGTGGCGTACTTCTCGGGCCGTTGGGGGATGTCTTCGTGCACGAGCTCGCGCGCCGCCGCCGTGAGGTCGGGATGCTCGGCCATGTAGAGCCGCTCCAAGAAGGCGGTGACGTACGTGCGCGCCTCCATCAGTTGCCGCCCAACGAGTCGATGCCGCGGCGTGCGCCCGCCTGCATCGAGGTGCGCTCAAGCGCTGCGTTCACGAGGTCGTGCGAGGCGATCCAGACCGCCAGCCCGGCGTTCTCGGGTGCACCGACGCCCTCCTGCAGCAGCGGCGTGGCTTCGCTGAGCGCGAGGATGAGCTCGTCGTCGCTTCCGGGCGAGACGTTCACGCGCCCGAAGAGGCCATCGGGGAACTCCTCCTGGAAATAGAGGGTTTCGGCGGCGGCATCGTACGAAGAGAGGATGGTGCGCAGCACGCGCGTGGCTCCGGCGAAATCGAGTTCATGGTAGGCGATGGCAAGCTCGGCGATGAGCTCCCAGGCATCGGCGGATTTCTCGGCCAAATGATGGCGTCTGCGCCCGCCCGCGTGCGCACGATACGACGCGGGGTGCCCCAGGCGGAAGCGCTTGAGATCCTGGCGGGTACGCTCGAGCTTCGCGAGCGCGAGCATCGCAGTGTAGCGCACGTCGGCGGGGTCGTCTGCGGCCAGCGCGAGGCAGTCCTCCGCAGCGGAGAGCGAGAGCCGGTACTGTCCGGAGATGAGCGCGCGCGAGGCAAGGGCCGCAAGCCAGCGGATGAGCCCGCGCTTGCCGAGGTCGCGCATGTATTCCTGGCTATAGGGATCGCAAGCCTCGCGCTCGTCCCGGCGTACCGCCTCTTCCACCTCGGCGCGATGCTCAAGGAGGTACGAGACGTATTCGTCGTTCGAGGGGGAGGAGAGCGCCGCGAGCATGCGCTGCGCGTCCCAGTTCTTCGAATCGAGCTGGCAGGCTTCGCGCAGCTGCGCTTCCGCGGCGACGGAGAGGCGATCCGCCTCGGCATCGTCGGCGACGAAGGGCAGGCGGTAGTCGATAGTCTCGGTTGCCAAGGCCACGAGATGGAACGATCGATCGGCATCGCTTGCGATGAGCTTCGACGGATCGCGGTGGTAGTCCTCCATGCACCGGGCGATGAAGGCGGCGTTTTCAAGCGGGTAGATGTGTTCGCGGTGCAGCGCACCGAGGATGAGCCTCAGGCAGTCTTCTTGGATGGGATCGTATGCCATATGCTCCTCCTCTCGTGCTGTATGGGGTCTCGTTGACCGCCTGGCTGGCGATGTATGAATGGCTTAGCATAGCACAGTCGCGTGTACGTGGCGCGCAGGGTGAGGATGCTGGTATGTGACCTATCATACCAGCAGGTCAGTCTTCGAAAGTGACCAAAACTGGGCGCACATTTTTCGTTTCAGCGGGGTAAAATATACGCCGGTGTGAACCTTCCCCGACGCGTCGGCGCCGGGTGCAATTCGGTCCTAACGGGGTCGATCGGCGATCCCGTGTTATATCAAGCTCGGAAGGCTTGTGTTTGGAGGCACATATGGGACGTTTTACCAACCCGCGTGACCTGTACTTCGGTGAGGGCGCTCGCCATGAGGTGAAGAACCTCAAGGGCTCCCGCGCCATGATCGTCACCGGCGGCGGCTCCATGCGCCGTGGCGGCTTCCTGCAGGACGTCGAGGCGGACCTCAAGGAGGCCGGCTTCGAGGTCGAGATCTTCGAGGGCGTCGAGTCCGACCCGTCCGTCGAGACCGTCATGAAGGGCGCGAAGGCCATGGAGGACTTCCAGCCTGACTGGATCGTCGCCATCGGCGGCGGCAGCCCCATCGACGCCGCCAAGGCCATGTGGCTGTTCTATGAGTATCCGGAGGAGACCTTCGAGCAGGCCATCGTGCCGTTCAGCTTCCCCGAGCTCCGCACCAAGGCCAAGTTCTGCGCCATCGCCTCGACCTCCGGCACCGCGACCGAGGTCACCGCGTTCTCCGTCATCACGGACTACGAGAAGGGCATCAAGTACCCGCTCGCCGACTTCAACATCACGCCCGATGTGGCCATCGTCGACCCTGAGCTCACCTACACCATGCCGCAGAAGCTCTGCGCGCACACCGGTATGGACGCGCTGACCCACGCCATCGAGGCCTATGTCTCCACCGCGGGCTCCATGTTCACCGACGCCAACGCGCTGCACGCCATCCGCGAGATCGTCGAGTGGCTGCCCAAGAGCTACCAGGGCGACAAGGAGGCCCGTCAGCACATGCACGAGGCTCAGTGCATCGCCGGCATCGCCTTCTCCTCTGGCCTGCTCGGCATCGTGCACTCCATGGCGCACAAGACCGGTGCCGCCTTCACCGGCGACCACATCATCCATGGTTGCGCCAACGCCATGTACCTCGGCAAGGTCATCCAGTTCAACGCCAAGGACGCCCGTGCCAAGAGCCGCTACGCCTACATCGCCAAGGAGGTCCTGCACCTCGCCGGTGAGACCGAGGACGAGCTCGTTGCCGCCCTCGTGCAGGAGATCCGCGACCTCAACGACAAGCTGGACATCCCGCAGGGCATCAAGAACTACGGCAAGGGCGGCGTGAAGGCCGACGAGTCGATCATCGACTACGCCGAGTTCGAGGAGAAGAAGTCCCGCATCGCCGTTGACGCCATCGGCGACGCCTGCACCGGCTCCAACCCGCGCACCCCGACCCCCGAGGAGATGGAGAAGCTCCTCGAGTGCGTCTACAACGACGTTGACGTGGACTTCTAAGCCGCGCGCTCGTAGCGTCTACAACGACGTGGACGTTGACTTCTAAGTCACGCTGAGACGCGCAAGCGGCCGGGGCCCACGTGGGTCCCGGCCGTTTTTGTTTGGGTGGCAGGTCCTTCTCGCCAACGCCAGACGCGTCGAGTCCCCCTATTGCGCTGGCTGCTTCCTGCAGAAACACGCCGAGTCCCCCTCTGGAAACGCTTCCAAAGGGGGACTCGGCGCATCAATCGACAAGAACACGGGGACTCGGCGCATTCCCCTGGGAAACCCCAACGCGACAAAAGGATTTGGGCTATCGCGCTGGCTATGCGCGGCCCTTCTCGTCGTGCGCCGCGACTCCGCGGCGGGCGAGCTCGCAGTCAGAGACGCAGGGAACAAAGCCGTCGCGGTTGTGCTGGTACGCCTCGTGGCCCTTGGCGAGAAGAAGGACCACGCTCTTGCGGCCCTCCGCCAGCTCGAACGCGCGCTCGGCGGCCTTCTCGCGGTCGACGACGATCTCGTGCGGGAAGCCCTCGGGCAGGGCGCGCTCCATCTCGTGGCAGATGTCGAGGGGGTCCTCCGTCCAGGGGTCGTCGGAGGTCAGGACAACGTAGTCGGAGAAACGCGCGGCGATCTCGGGGAGGTCGCGGCGCCGCTCCTCTGCCTTGCCACCCACGGCGCCAAACACCGAGATGACCTGCGCCCCCTCGAAGGTGCTGGAGACCGCGGAGAGGAGCGCCTCAAAGGCGAGGCGGTTGTGTGCGTAGTCCACGATTGCGGTGAGCTGTCTGTCCTCGGAGCGATAGAACTCCATGCGACCCGGGACTCTCGTACGCGAGAGGCCCAGCGCGATGGCGTCCGGGCCAATTCCAAGAAGGTGCGCGCACAGCGCCGCGGCGAGCGCGTTGGAGACGCTGAAGGTCCCGGGGAAGGGCAGCGTCACCTCGCGCTGCCAGCCGTCCATGTGGAGGGTGAAGCTCACGCCCTCCTCCGAGGTGGAGATTGCGTCTGCCCAGGCGTCCGCCTCGGGGTGCTCGACGCCAAAGGTGAGGGTGCGGGGCGCCTCGCTCGCAGCGGCCAGGATGCGGTCGACGTGGTCCGAGTCGAGGTTCACCACCGCGGTCTCGCACTGCGAGAAGATCTTGAGCTTGGAGGTGAAGTAGTCCTCAAAGTCCGCGTGCTCGACAGGGGAGATGTGGTCGAGGCCGATGTTGAGGAAGCAGCCGGCCACGAGCCCCACCCCGAGGGTGCGGTCGTACTTGAGCGCCTGGCTCGAGACCTCCATCACTACGGCGGGGAGCTTGGAGTCGCGGGCGTTGGCGAGGTGATGCCAGAGGTCGGGGGACTCCGGCGTGGTGTTTCTCGACGCCTCGTCCGTCACGCCGTCAAAGGTCTCCACGGTGCCGATGATGCCGCAGGACCCCTTGCCCCTCTGGGCGTCAACGATCGAGCGGAGCATGTAGGCGGTCGTGGTCTTGCCCTTGGTGCCCGTTATCCCCACCACGGGGACGTCACGGTCCGGGTGCCCAAACGCCTCGGCCGCGACGAGCGCCATGGCGCGCCGCAGGTTTGTGGCAACGAGCGCCGGCACCCCGGGGGCTGACGCAACGAGCTCGTCTGCGCGCGCCTCGTCGCAGAGAAAGGCGACGGCGCCGGCGTCGAGCGCGCTTTCGAGGTAGGCGGGCCTGAAGGTGGCTCCCTTGCAGACGAAGACGTGGCCCGGGCGGACGACGCGCGAGTCGCAGTCGGCGCCGGACACAGGGGTCGCGGCGAGCTCGGGGGTGAGATTGTGGGTGCCTGCGAGCAGGCCCTGCTCGTCAAGGAGCGCGGCCAGCGAGGCAAGAGTCGTAGTATCCATGCCAACTAGTATAGGTCGGGCCGCGTCCGCGCGTATGCTAGACTCTTGCTGTTCGGGCGATTGGCGCAGTGGCTAGCGCAGGTGCCTTACACGCACAAGGTCGGCGGTTCGAACCCGTCATCGCCCACCATGCCCGTCTCGGCCCCCGTCGCGTCCCGGCGGGGGCCTCTTTGCAGGGAGGTCTCATGGCAGAGGAGCCGTCGCGCTCGTATGGGCGCGCCGAGGGAGAGATGCGCCCGGTAACGCTTACGCCTGGTGTCATGAAGAACGCAGACGGCTCGTGCCTTGCCGAGTTTGGCGACACGCGCGTGCTCTGCTCGGCGACCGTCGAGGAGGGGGTGCCCAACTGGCGCAAGGGTGCCCACGCTGGCTGGGTAACGGCGGAGTACGCCATGCTGCCCGCGTCCACCTCCAGGAGGACTCCCCGTGAGTATCGCGGCCGCAAGGGCCGCTCCATGGAGATCGAGCGTCTCATTGGGCGCAGCCTGCGCGCCGTCACCCGCCTTGATCGGCTTGGCGAGATCACGATCACGCTTGACTGCGACGTGATCCAGGCGGACGGCGGCACGCGCACCGCCTCGGTCACCGGTGCGTGGGTGGCGCTGCACGGCGCGCTCATGAGCCTCGTCGAGCGCGGGCGCCTGCCGCGCCTGCCCCTTACGGGCCAGGTCGCCGCGGTGTCGGCAGGATACGTCGGCGGCATCGCCCTTCTCGACCTCGACTATCCCGAGGACAGTCACGCAGAGGTCGATCTCAACCTCGTGGGAACCGACGACGGGCGCATCGTCGAGGTGCAGGGCACCGGCGAGCGTTCGACGCTTGACCGCGCCCAGCTCGACCGCCTGCTCGACCTCGGCCAGGAGGGCATCGCGCGTCTGGTGGAGCTGCAGTCGCAGGCAACGGGCTACCGCCTCTAGGGGCGCCCAAAGGTCTAAGGAGGAAGCATGTCACAGGTCGCAATCAGCGAGCTCGACCCTACGGCGACGGTCGTCGTTGCCACAGGAAACGCTCACAAGGTCGTGGAGATCGAGGCCATTCTCGCGCCGGTCATGCCGGGTGTGCGCTTTGTTGCCCTCGGGGAGCTGGGCGACTTCCCCGATCCGGTTGAGGACGGAGAGACCTTCTACGACAATGCCCTCATCAAGGCGCGCGCCGCCCAGGCAGAGACGGGCCTGCTCATGGCGGTTGCGGACGACTCCGGTCTCTGCGTGGACGCCCTCGATGGCGCCCCGGGGATCTTCTCGGCACGCTGGGCGGGCGAGCACGGCAACGACGACGCCAACAACGAGAAGCTCATGGCGCAGATGGCAGACGTCCCTGACGGCGAGCGCACTGCGCGCTTCCACTCGAGCGTGGTGCTGGTGCGCGGCGACGAGGTTCTGCGTGGCGACGGCGATTGCGAGGGTGTGGTGGGCCGCGTTCCCCGCGGTGACCACGGCTTTGGCTATGACCCGCTGTTCCTGCCGGAGGAGACTCCGGGCAAAACCATGGCAGAGCTCACGTTGGACGAGAAGAACAAGATTTCGCATCGCTTCCACGCTCTCGAGGATCTTGCCGCCAAGCTGTAGGGGATTCTCGGTGCGCCCCGTTTGAGGCCTGCGACTTGGTTCTATTTCTTGTGACCAGAGGGCCGCGAGCGGTCTTTTTGAGCCGCTTGCCCATCGATGGGGTCGGCGATTCTCGGAATGCGTCATGATAGAGACGTCCGGGGCTGTTAGCCCTGGGCCGCCGTGGACGGGCAGGGGCCTCGACGCGGCGGGTCCTTCTCATAGCTTTTGGCGACCTCGCCCTGGTGGTCGCAGTCACATTGGCCGCGGCCGATGGGGCCGCTCGGTGGGCAGGGGAGTCCGCCGGTCTATGGAAGGGATATGTCATGAGAATCGTTCGCGCCAAGGATTACGAGGACATGAGCCGCAAGGCGGCCGCGATCATCGCCGCCCAGGTCACGCTTAAGCCCGACTGCGTGCTCGGTCTTGCCACCGGCTCCACGCCCATTGGCACCTACAAGAACCTCGTTGCTGCCTATGAGGCTGGCGACCTAGACTTCTCGCAGGTCAAGAGCTACAACCTCGACGAGTACCGCGGTCTGCCCGGCGATCACGAGCAGAGCTATCGCTACTTCATGAACGTGAACCTCTTCGATCACGTGAACATCGACAAGGCCAACACGCACGTGCCCGACGGCCTCATGGAGGACTACGAGGCCGCCTGTGCCGAGTATGACGAGGCTGTCGCCGCCGCTGGCCACCAGGACCTCCAGCTCCTGGGCATTGGCAACAACGGCCATATCGGCTTCAACGAGCCCGGCGACTCCTTCGTCAAGGGTACCCACTGCGTTGACCTCACCGAGTCCACCATCCAGGCCAACAGCCGTCTCTTCGACAGCATCGATGACGTGCCGCGCCAGGCTTATACCATGGGCATCGGCACCATCATGGGCGCCAAGATGATTCTCGTCATCGCCAACGGCGACGCCAAGGCCCAGGCCGTCCACGACATGTGCTTTGGCCCGGTCGTGCCGAGCTGCCCCGCCTCCATCCTGCAGCTCCACCCCAACGTGGTGGTTGTGGCCGACGAGGCCGCGCTCGCGCTCTGCCCGGCCGAGTAAACCAGGTCCTTAGTCAAACTTGAGACGGCGGGCGGGGGCAGAAAAGCCCTCGCCCGCCGTCCTTTTGTCTTGCTACTCGGGGCCCCCGGAAATTAAGGGAATTTGGTTTGCTGAAAGAATCTTGCCAACTGGGCTTTTTCTAGCAAAAGAGCGATTTTCAGCAAACCAAATTCCCTTATTTTTCGGAGGTGCCGAGTAGACCCTCCGAAGCGCGCGCCTTACAGCACCGTCAGTCCCTTGGGGTAGCGGTTGAGCACCTCGCAACCGTCCTCGGTGACGATCACCAGGTCCTCAATGCGCACGCCCATGTCCCCCGGCAGGTAGATGCCCGGCTCGATGGAGAAGCACTGGCCAGGCCGCACCGGCTCATCGTGCGCAGAGCTCACATCGCCGGGCTCGTGGTCCACAAGACCAATCTGGTGGCCCAAGCGGTGCGTGAAGGCCGGTCCCCAGCCCGCGTTTTCGATGACGCTGCGGGCGGCGCGATCTATCTGGGCAAACGTTACGCCCGGACGCACGATTTCCTCGGCGGCCTCGTTGGCGCGGAGCACGGCGTCATAGACCGCGCGTTGGTGCTCGGTAGGCGTAGCCGTGAAGAAGGTGCGCGTCATGTCCGAGCAGTACCAGTCTTGCTTGCAGCCCACGTCAAAGAGGACCATGTCGCCCGGGACAAACGGCGTGTCGTCGGGCTCGTGGTGCGGGTCGGCAGCGTGGTCGCCAAAGCTCACGATGGGATCGAATGAGTGCCCCGACGCTCCCAGGCGCCGGTATTCGGCGAGTAGGCCGTCCGCGATTTGCCGCTCCGTCACACCCGGACGTACCTGGTCGACGAGCCACTCCATCGCGCGGTCGTTTGTCGCTGACGCAGCCCTCATGAGATCTTGCTCTCGGGCGTCCTTGATGGAGCGGGCGTCGTCAACGGCTCCCGACGCAAGCACAAAGCCCGTGGCCGCCCCGGCCTCCATGAGAGGGACGAGCCAGCGCGCTGCAAGGTCCTTGTCCACGCCGAGGGGCCGGTCACGCGCCGTTTCTGCGGCGACAAGCCTCACGGGATCATCCGTGTCGTCAAAGGTCACCACGCGCGCTCCGCAGCCAGAGGCATCAGGGAAGAGGCGGTTGGCAAAGAGCGTGGGCGTCTTGCCGGGCGTGATGAGCAGGGCGAGGAAGCGCTCGTACGGCTCGGTGTAGTATCCGCAGAGCCACCAAATGGAGAGCGGGTCGACGATGAGCGCCTGCTCGAGGCCCTCCCTCGACAGGTTTGCCCTTACGCGGCCTAGACGGTCTAGGTTCATGGCTAATCCCTCCGCTTGTCCGATGCGCGCAGTTTAGCACCTTGTGAGAAAGAGGGCGCGAGCTGGCTTCGATGGTCTTATCGTGACAAGGGGTTGACCCTGATTGCCGTGGCAGCGCGTGCGGCATAATATGAAGTTTGCTGCATTTTCGACATTTTGCCCACTGGGTGCCTGGAGGTTCAGATGGAAAACGAGATCCCGCCCGTCAACCGCGTTGACGAGATTCGCGAGGAGCTGCACGGCCTCGAAGGCAAGCGCCTCAAGGTGAAGGCAAACATGGGCCGTTCGCGCATCGTCGAGCGCACCGGCACGCTCGTGCACGTCCACCCCTCCCTCTTCATCGTTGAGGTCGAGGAGCGCCGTGGGCGCACTGCGCGTCAGTCGTACCAGTACGTCGACGTCCTCACCGGGACGGTCGAGCTCTTTGACATTGAGACTGGCGAGCGACTCTTCGACTTCGTCGAGCCCGTCACCGAGTAGGTCCGAGCGCATGGCTCCGGCCACGGTCGTTGCGACCCCCTGCAAGATTAACCTTCATCTGGGTGTTCATCGCGAGAAGGACGAGCGCGGATATCACCGCGTCGACTCCGTGATGGCGCCCGTCGCGCTGTTTGACACGGTGACGGTCGAGGACTCCCCTGAGCTCGCCGTGTCCTTCTCGCCCGAGCTTGAGGTCCCCACCCAGAAGACCGGCGTGTGGCGCGCGGCCACGCTGCTCGCCGAGGCGCTCGGCGTCGAGCCTAACGTGCGAATCCGCGTGAAAGCGCGGATTCCCGAGCGTGCGGGCCTGGGTGGCTCCTCCGCTGATGCAGGTGCCACGCTGCGGGCGCTTGCCGAGCGCTGGGGCGTGAGTGCGCTCGACCCACGCGTCGTGAACGTCGCGCGTCGCGTTGGCGCGGACGTGGCCTTTTTCCTCGATCCGCGACCGTCGCTCTGCCTTGGGGCGGGTGACGTCGTTGACCGCGCGTTCCTTCCAATCGAGCTGCCGCTCGCGCTTGTTATGCCGCGCGCGGAGGGTGGGTCCACCGTTGCGGCCTATGCCGAGTTTGACCGCTCGGGAGAAGAACCGGCGGGCTACGAGCCCATGTGCCTGGCGCTGGCGAGGGGGGACGCGGCCGCTGTCGCTACCTGCCTGGAGAACAACCTTGCGCCCGCGGCAAAGGTGCTCTGCCCGGAGGTCGGCGAGGTCGAGGCGTGGCTTCGCGGGCGGCCTGGTGTGGTTGCCGCGCAGGTCACGGGCTCGGGGACGTGCTCGTTCGCAATCTGTGAGAGCGCGGACGCCGCCGACGCTGTGGCTGCGGACGCCGCCGCGCGCGGATGGCGAAGCTGGTCGACAAAAACCCTTGGTTCCACGCCGGAAGTCTGCTAAAATATCCCCTCGCTACGGGTTGTGGCTCAGCTTGGTAGAGCGCTCGGTTCGGGACCGAGAGGTCGCTGGTTCGAATCCAGTCAACCCGACCATTGAGTTTGAGGTCGTCGACGCTTGCGTCGGCGGCCTTTTCGTTTGCCGCCGTACCCCCCGAGCCCTGTGTCTGGTGTGCCCGCTGCCTGCGCGCTGTCCACCGGCTTTCTTCCCGCTGCCCGCCGGATTGTGTGGCACATTTTTGATGGCCCAGGCGGGTGGTTGGCCCCTATTTGACGCACAACCCTCGCTTGTGTCGAGCCTTCTGTCGCAAAAGCTAGGTTTTTCTCGGCATGCTGGGCTAGTTATATAAAAAATGTGCCACACAACATGGCGAGAAGGACCTGGTTTCGACAATCCGCCAACGCGGCGTCCGCCCGTGCCGCACAAGTAGAGCTTTTGGGCACGGCTTTTGGGCAGAGCTTTTGGGCACAGCTTTTGAGCGCGCCTTTTGGGTAGCGCCTTTTGGGCGGCGCCTTTGGCCACGACCTATGGGCGCGGCCCGCGAACGGAGCTCTTGGCCGGCCACCTTGGGCCGCCGTGGACGGCTGGAGCTTCGGCGTGGCGGCGGCGACCGGAAAGCAGCTCAGCTCAGTGCGAGAGCGGGGCCAGGGGTCCTTCTCGCCGAACGGTTGCCACGATGTGGCGGGGCACCGCATGGAGAGAGCAGCTTCCGATGACGTTGCCCGCGGCCGCCTTTGCCGCGTCACTGCCGTTCCTTGTGGCGTAGGCATGCTCAAAGCGCTCGAGCATGGCGAGGTCGTTGCCGCCGTCTCCATAGACCGCGACCTCGTCCTCGCAAAGGCCAAGCCAGTTTGCAAGCCACGACACGGCCTCGCCCTTGTTGACGCTTGCGTCCGTGAGCTCAAAGAGGTCGCCGTCAAACGAGGCGTTCACGAGCGTGCTGGCGTGCTCGGCAACAAAGGCCTCGAGCTCGCGCTTTACGCCCTGGTCAAAGACTCGGCAGTTGACCTTGCAGACGGGTTGGGACAGGACGTCCGCATCCGCTTGGTCGTAGAGCGTGGCCGAGTCGGGGGCGGCACGGCGAAAGCGCCGAGCGGCGATTCTCCCTGCAAGGCCTCGCGAGGGAAGGTATCCCGCAAGCTGCTGGTCGCGTGACCCGCGGACGTACGTCTTGCCGGAGGTCACGCACACGAGGCAGCACGTGGGAAAGCCCGCGACTAGCTCCTCAAGTGTGACAGGGTCAATCCGCACGCAGCGAAGCAACTCTCCGTGCGTATCTCGCACGAGCGCGCCGTTACCGCTTACGGTCTCGAGGGGGAGCTTTCCAAAGCCGAGCTCCGCGGCCGAGTGGACGGCCCGTCCCGTGGCAAGGGCAACGTGACGCCCCGCCCTCAGCGCGCGGTCGAGGCGCGAGAGGATGTTTCGGTCCGTCTGGTGGAACGCATTAAAGAGCGTGCCGTCGAGGTCGCTCGCAAAGAGTCTGATCATGTGATCCTGCCAAGTCCGGCTGTGCATGCCTGCCAAGTTGCGGTTTGCATGCTGGTTTGCACGCCTGAAGTATACGCCCGCGCCTACAATGAACGAAGCCGATCAGAGGGGGCGCCATGGGTCTCGCACCAAGGCTCGTCTTTGCATCCGACTCGCTCAAGGGCACCATCACGTCGGAGCGCGCCGGCCAGCTGCTCGAGGCCGCCGCCCGTCGACACTTCCCGGGCTGTACGTGCCGCTGCGTCCCCATGGCCGACGGTGGAGACGGCACGGTCGCCGCGCTTGCGAAGGCCTGCGGCGGAGAGCTGCGGCGGGTTTGCGTGCGCGACCCCCTGGGCCGTCCTGTGGACGCCGTCTACGCCGTGCTGCCCGGCGGGCGCGCCGTCATAGAGATGGCCGCCGCCTCCGGCCTCCCGCTTCTTGCATTTGACGAGAAGAACCCGCTGCTCACGACCACCTACGGCACCGGCGAGCTCATCCGCGCCGCACTCGATGCCGGCGCACGTGACGTGACGCTGGCCATTGGTGGCAGCGCTACCAACGATGGCGGCATGGGCTGCATGCGAGCGCTCGGCGCACGCTTTCTGGACGCCAACGGCAACGAGCTCGCAGGCTGTGGAGCTGACCTGGCCCGCGTCACCGCGATCGACGTCTCCGGCCTCGACCCGCGAGTGGGTGAGGCGCACTTTCACCTCATGTGCGACGTGGACAACTCGCTCGTGGGCCCGGAGGGTGCGAGCGCGGTCTACGGCCCGCAGAAGGGCGCCACGCCCGAGGTGGTTGCCGAGCTCGATGCCGGCATGGCCAACTACGCGCGCGTGCTCGCCTCCACGTTTGGCCGCGACCTCGCGGACGTCCCCGGCGCGGGCGCTGCGGGCGGCTTGGGCGCCGGTGCGATGGCGTTTCTCGGTGCCCGGGCGCAGAGCGGGATCGCGCGCGTCCTGGAGCTCACGGATTTCATGGCGCTACTAGAAGACGCGGATCTCTGTGTCACGGGGGAGGGCCACGCCGACGCGCAGACGGCGCGCGGCAAGGTCATGGCCGGAGTGGCGGCGGCGTGCGAGGCAGCAGGCGTTCCGTGCGTGGCCGTGGTGGGCGGCATGAGTGCGGACGCGGCGCAGCTCCCGGGGCTCGCCGCGGCGGTGCCCACGGCGATCGACGCCATGCCGCTCGACGAAGCCCTGTCTCGCGCGGAGGAGCTCTACGCACTGGCGGCCGACAGGCTCTTCTCACTTCTTGCGCTGGGCGCTCGCCTGCGCGCGTGACGCCCTACTTCACCACGACTGCGCCCGCGGGCAGCACGCCCTCGGCGTTTGTGGCGATAAACGCGTTGTTGCCCGGCTTCTCGGGGTCGTCCGGCCACTCGGGCACGTAGCCCACGTGCGCGAACTCACGGCCAAACGCCTCCTCTACCTCGCGCAGCGGCCTCGCGCCGCGCCCCTCGCACGCGCAGCGCACGTTGGCCAGGTAGACGCCGTCCTCGGCGAGTCGCGAGCGCACCACGCGCGCGCCCTCGGCCGAGGTGAGCGGCCCGAGCGGTCGCTTGCCGGAGAACGCGTCGTTGACGATGACGTCGTAAGGCTCGGTCGCGGCGCGCAGGAACGCCCACGCGTCGTCGTTTACCAGGCGAAGCCGCCCGCCCTTCTCGGCCCCCGTCTTCTCAAGGCACTCGTCCAGGAAGAAGAACTCGCGCGCAATCGCCGTGATCGCCGGGTCAACCTCAACAGCGTCCGTCCGCGCGGCAGGAACGTACGCCGCCAGGTACTTGGGCAGGGAGTAGCCGCCTCCGCCCATGACCATCACGCGCACGCCGCGCCCCGCCGCGCGCCGCGCCAGCCCCTCGATCACGCGCGCCATCTCGCGGTGGTACTCGCACGCCAGCTCAAAGCGCAGGTCCTCGGGCACGTAGCAGCCGCTCTGAAAGGTACCGTTGACGTTGAGCAGGCGCACGGGCGTGCCGTCGAGGTTGTCGGCCTCAAAGATGAGCGTGAGGCCAAACTTGGTGCGGCGCATCTCAACGCCGCGCCTGCGCAGCAGCCACGGCAGCGCGGCCAGAATCGCGGTGCACACAACGGTCAGAACGACAAGGGCAACAATGAGCTCCGTCACGGGGCCTCCAGACGACACGCGAGAATCCGCAATTCGCGCGTTTTAGAGATTGTGAGTAGCGTCCAACGTCGGCTATACTAGCTGATGCTGTATTGGGCCTAGGGGCCCATCTTAGACATCGCACCGGAAGGACATCTCATCATGTTTCTTGGTATGGGCCCGCTTGAGCTTATCCTGATCGTCGTCGTCGTTCTCGTCATCTTTGGGCCCAAGAACCTTCCGAAGATCGGTTCCGCCCTTGGCAAGACCGTCAAGAACGTCCGCGAGGGCATGGAGGACGGCAAGGAAGAGATCTCCGAGGGTCCCGTGGAGTCCCACGACGACGTCGAGGTCGTCGAGGACGAGGATGACGCCGACGCCCCCGAGACCGCGGCCAGCGACTCCGTGTTCTGCTCCAAGTGCGGCGCCAAGAACGCGGCCGACGCCGAGTTCTGCTCCAAGTGCGGCAACAAGCTCAACTAGTGGCACGC
>CASFXG010000024.1 GCA_949298635.1 uncultured Coriobacteriaceae bacterium
AGGACGCGCGCGATCTCGACGAGCTTCTTCGAGCTCGGCATGGAGACGGCGGCCTTGTTCGCAGCGTTCGCGTTACGAATACGCGTAAGCATATCTGCGATCGGGTCAGTGAGGTTCATGCAGATTCTCCTTCGTTCTAGATGAACTCGTGCGACCGGTACTCGTCCACCCGTGGCGGACAAGCCTGCGTGCACGTTCTTCCCTGCCAGGGCTGCAAATCCCTAGCGCCGGCAGTGACTTACCAGCTGGCCTTCTTGATGCCGGGAAGCTCGCCGCGCAGCGCCAGCTCGCGGAAGCACACACGGCACAGGCCGAACTTGCGGTAGACCGAATGCGGACGGCCGCAACGCTGGCAGCGGGTGTACTTGCGGGTCGAGAACTTCGGCTCGCGCTGCTGTTTGACGATCATCGATGTCTTAGCCACATTTCCTCCTTACGTAAGGTATCCATAGCCTCATGCGGCGGCAGGCACCGTGCCCGCCGCCGCAATCGCGAGGCAAAAACTACTTCTTGAACGGGAAGCCGAAGCCGTCGAGGAGGGCGCGGCCCTCTTCGTCGGTCGTCGCGGTGGTAACGATGGTGATGTCCATACCGCGCTGGCGGTCAACGGAGTCGAAGTCGATCTCCGGGAAGATGAGCTGCTCGGTCACGCCCATGGAGAAGTTACCACGGCCGTCGAAGCTCTTGGGATCGATACCGCGGAAGTCGCGGATACGGGGGATCGCGACGGCGGTGAGGCGGTCGAGGAACTCCCACATGCGGTCGCCGCGGAGGGTCACCTTGGCGCCGATGGGCATACCGGCACGCAGGCGGAAGGACGCGATGGACTTGCGGGCGCGGGTCACCATGGGCTGCTGGCCGGTGATGGCGCGCAGGTCGCGCACGGCACCGTCGATGGCCTTGGAATCGGTCGCGGCCTCGCCGACGCCCATGTTCACGACGATCTTCTCGATCTTCGGGATCATCATGACGTTCTTGTACTGGAACTTGTCCTGGAGCTGCTGACGCACCTCGTTCTGGTACTTCGTCTTCAGACGCGGGACATACTTCTCTTCAGCCATGTTCACTCCTTTGGGGTTTTAAGCACGGGGCCTGGCCTCTGGACGCGGGCACGCCGCCGGGTTGTCCTCGTGCCTCCTGCCGAGCCGTGCGCGCGCTGGCTTATCGCGGCACGACGAATCACCGGCAGGAGCCAGCAATACGAGTCGGTATGATACGCGCTTGACGGCCGAATTGCCAGAGAAACTTCGCAAATCCCGCTCAGCCTGCGGAAATCCACATTTCAGCAGTGGGACTTTGACACCAGGTCTTAAAGTCCCACATGTAAAATTACCCCAGGGTTTTTAACATTCATTGTTCGGCAACCATAGGTGAATTCTGGGCTTCGCGATGCAAATTTATCCGTTCCGGAACTTCTTAACGGATAATTCTGCATCCTAAATCGCAGATGCGAGCCCCCGAAAGGCGAGATCTGATACGGGATGCCGGATTATCACCACGCCTGCTGTTCAAAGAACCTGAGCGCGTTACCGCCGCAGATGGCCTCGGTGATATCCGCGCCGAAGCGCTCCACGAGGCGCTGCTGGAACGCTCCGAGCTTCGACGCGTCCGCCAAACACGTCGGCGGCTCGCAGCCATCGAAATCGCTACCGAGCGCCACAATGCGCTCCCCTCCCAGGTCAAGCCAGTGCTCCACGTGCGCGAGCACGTCATCATACGTGGGCTCACGCCCCTCCGCCTCATCGACGAGGAAATCGCTGCAATAGTTGAGGCCCACGAGACCGCCGCGGTCGCGTATCTCGCGGAACTGGTCATCTGTAAGGTTGCGTAGGTGGCTGCACACGGCACGCGCATTCGAATGGCTCGCGACGAACGGGCGCTCTGCAAGGCGCGCCACCTCGGCGAAGCACGTATCGTTCAGGTGAGACACGTCGAGCACCATGCGCTCTTCCTCCATGAGGCGAACCGCCTCGCGCCCCGCCTTCGTGAGCCCCGCGTCCTCGACATCGTGTCCACTCGCGAGCGGCCCTTGCGCGTTCCAGCTGAGCGACGCCATGCACACGCCGTCCTCGGCGCAGCAGTGAATCCACGCGGGGTCGGCCGCGAAGAGCCGGGCGTTCTCGATGGTCTTCACCACGCCGAGCTTGCCCGACGCAATCGCCGCCCGCACGTCATCGGCGCTCCGCACGGCAGCGAGCGCATCCGGATGCGCCGCCACCTGCGCATCGAGAAATGACGAAACCTCCCGCCAAAGGGCAACGCCCTGCTCCGCGCTCAACGTATCCGGAATAAAGCACGCGAAGCACTGCAGCCACGGCATGCTGCCGATAGCCTGCGCCGAAACGTGCAGCGAGCTGCCCGCAAGATCTTGGCCGGCGGCAGGAACGAAGGCATCGGGTACGCCAATCGCAGCCACGATTTCTTCGGACACATTCCGAAGGCACAGCATCGAGGCAGTATCGCAATGCAGGTCGAAGACGGGATATGCCATGATAGGGCTCCTCAGGTAAACATGGGACGCACGCTCGTTACGAACCCGCCGGCAGGATGCGCCCCCAACAATCACACGATCAGCGCGCCAGAACCGCTATTCGTTCTCGACGCGCACTTTTTCGAGATAGCGGTACACGGTTGCAACCGACATACCGCACTCCTCCGCAACGATGGAGACAGCACCCTTCATGAGGAAGACTCCCTCGTTGTACATCTTGAGAATCGCCTCGTGCTTCTGCATGCTCGAGAAGCTTGCAGGCGGCATGGGGTAGCCCGCAAGAACGGATCGGACCATGCGGCGCACCGTCTCGTCGGGATCGCCCTGAAGGGTCTCCTCCAACCCTCGCGGCTCGGTATCGACCGTACCGCTCGAATAGCCGGGAATGAACTTGGACAGCATGCCGATCAACGTCTCGATGGCAGAGACGTCGAAATTGACGCACAGCAGTCCTATGAGGTTCCCCGCTTCATCGTGCACGAATAACGTCGACGACTTGAATACCCTCCCCTGCGCCGACTTCGCCGCAACGCCTACCACATAACCGTTTTGAGCAGTATCGCCCTCTTGGATAAGCTTTAATGCAGCATCGGTCGCACCGTCGCCGACCTTGCGGCCGGAAAGATGGCCGTTTCTGATATAGACGATGGACGACTCAAGGTCGCGAGCGTCGTGAACGACGATCTCGGCAAAATCGCCAAGGCCGTCACCGATGAAATCGGCAAGGGTGAAAACATCTTCGAGGCTGTGCACAGTCAGGGCCATAGCGTTCAAACTCCAGTGCAGACGAATTAAAACCGGGCGAGGTGAAGCGCGACGATCACTTCCCTCCTTAAAACCACATTATCATGCATTACAAAAGCATGTAGGAATCCTCAGGCGCTCCAAACTTCTCCGCGAATCCCGCGCGAGCGCCCTCGAGCATCTCCCCGCCGGAAAGGCTCCGCGCCTGAACGGGGCATACCGCGATGCAGCGGGTGCAGGAGATGCATGCATCCGCATTGGTTTGACAAGGGTTGTCTGGGTCGATGGCTCCGACTGGGCACTGGGCTGCACATGCGCCGCACACGATACACAAATTCTCGTCCGCCTGCGCCTTGAAGGGAACCCCGCCATAGGGCGTGTAGGGGCGCGAGCCGGGAATCTCGCGAAGCTCTATGTCGCGAGCGCTTGAGATTGAAGCGAGCCTGTCGACAACATCGTGCGCGACGCTATCGATGAGCTTGAAATCGTCCTCGTTGGGACGCCCCACGGCAACGTTCGTCATGAGCGAATGATGTGCCACCACCGCGACACCGGCGACGGGAACGAAGCCACGCGCCGAGACCGTGTCCGCGAGTTCTAGGAAGGTATCGTCCACCGCGCGGTTACCGTACGTCACCATGAGAACCGCCGGCGTCTCGTCGCCCGTGCATGCCGCGATGCGCTCCAGCGCGGGTGCCGGGACGCGTCCGCCGAATGCCGGAACGGCAAAGACGGCGAGTTCGCTCGCCGTGAGACTCGGAACCGCAGACCCCCGCGGCGTAATGTCGTAGAGCTCAAAGGGGAGCTCGAGCGCCTTACCCATGCGCTCCACCGCCGCGAGCGTAGTTCCCGCCCCCGAGAATACGACCGCTTTCACACTGCTGATTTCCATAACCTTCCACCTTTCGCATACGGGGCGAGCGCCGGAAAGGAGACATGGCACCGGCACCCGCCCGTCTGGGGAATATCATTTCATCACGGCTGCGCCGTAGCAAACGCGGCGCGCCACATGGCATACGCTCACCCTATGCCGTGGCGAGAACCTCGATCTCGACGAGGCCACCCGCCGGTAGATTGGCAACCTCATAGGCGCAACGCACCGGATAGGGCTCGGAGAATGCTTTTCCGTAAACCTCGTTCACAGCAGCAAAATCATTGATATCGGCAAGCAGCACCGTCGTCCGCACCACGTTGTCGAGCGTCATACCGCGTTCGGCGAGAATCGCTGAAATGCTCTTCAGTGAGAGCTCGGTCTGCTCGGTCACGCTCTCCGGCATCGTGCCCGTCGCGGGATCGATACCGAGCTGACCGGAAAGAAACAGCATGTTATTGACAGCGATGCCCTGAGAATACGGTCCTATTGCAGCGGGCGCTTGGTCGGTATGCACGGCAATCTTTTCCACGTTCTGTCCTTTCATAACTACAGAATTTGGGGCGCACACCTCGCGTGGGACGCATGCACCCCCACTTCACTAGCAGGCGTAAAGCACCCGCTTTATTCAGTCCATTTACTCCTGGCCGTACAGCGCGTTCAGGCACGCCACGGTGCGATCCACGGCCTTCTCGATGACGGAGCGCGGTGCCGCAAGGTTGAAGCGGATGAAGTTGCCCTCGTCCTCGAAGAACTCCTCGTCGTCCTCAAGCGCGACGCCGTGCTTGCAGAACTCATAGGTGAGGCGCTCGGCATCGCCATAGTTCTTGAACTGGATCCACGCAAGATACGTACCCTGCATGTCGCTCACCGTGATGTTCTCCGCGTACGGCAGCGCGGCGAGCCGGTCGAGCAGGTAGCGGTAGTTGTCATACACGTACTCGCAGAGCGCATCGACGTACTTGCCGCCGTTTGCGGTGTAAACCTGCTCGAGCGCGAGGTAACCGAACGCTCCCAGCAGTTCGCTCGCATCGAAGAACCGAGCAGACGCGGAAATCTTCTCCTGCATCTCCTCACCGTGGACGATATAGTATCCAGCGTTGATGCCTGCGCAGTTGAACGTCTTGGAGATCGACGAGGTCGTGATGACATTCTGATCATAACCAAGCTTGCGTGCGACGAGCGCCGTAGGAATGAACGTGTGTCCGGGCATGATGAAATCGCTGTGCACTTCGTCCGAAACGATCGGCACTCCGTGCTTCTGGCAGATAGTGATCAGCTTGGTAAGCTCCTCCTCCGTCCACACGCGTCCAACGGGGTTAAACGGGCTGCAGAAGATGAGCAGCTTGATGTCATGCTCGGTAAGCGTCGCATCGAGCGCATCGAAGTCGATGCTGTAACCGTTCTCATCGTGGACGAGATGCGGCAGCACGGGCACGCGGCCCATGTTGACCACGTACTTATGGAAATACCCGTACGTGGGCAGGAACATGAGCACCTCCTCGCCCTCCTTCGCCAACGCGTGGATGGCAAGCTTCACGCCGGTAAGAGCACTCTCGCCAAAGAAGACGTCGCCCTCTGCATACTCCACGCCGTTGCGCTCGCGCTGCCAGTCGACCACAAGATGGCGATATGCCGCACCGCTCAGCTCGGGATAACCGTAGATTCCGCACTCTGTACGCTTGCGAATGGCGTCGCTGAGCTCCTGCGGGCAGCGGAACTCCATGTCCGCGATCCACATGGGAACAAGGTCGTCGCCGGGGAAGAACATCCCCATGGAGTCGTACTTCGCGCAATGCGTGCCCGTACGGTCCGTAACCTGGTCAAAATATTCCTTTGTGTATTCCATGATTCGCTCCAATCTAAAAAGCCAGTGCTAATCCTTGCGGTTCTCAACCTATGTTTGCTCGCTACGCCTCTTCTGCCGCCTTCGGAGCAGGCAGCGCAGCCCTGCGCTCGATGCCGGTCAGCAGCACCACTGCGATAACGAGCACGGCGAACACGATGCCGATCAGATACACGTTCGAAGACATCTCGCCCGGCATCATGCCCGTGATCATGCTGTAGATCGGCGCGCCAACGATATAACCACCGGCACCAAACACCTGGAAGAGGCTGAACACCGTCGGGATCTGGCTCGGGCGCACGCTCTCTGCGGTAAGAACGCCAACGCGCGTCGTCGCGATGCCGTACGTCATGCCGCAGAGGAAAGCTCCGATGAACAGGACAGCAGCAACGGGCGCTACGAAGATGAGCACGTAGCCGATGAGATCGAGCACGTATGCCACAACGAGCGTTTTCTTCTTGGCGATCTTGAACACGAAGGGAGCCAAGACTCCGGAAACGATGAGACCGGTCTGATACGCGGCGATGGTCATACCAGCCGCAACCGCTCCGCCAAGATTGTTCACTTCGGCATGGATGGAGACGTAGTTGTAGATACCGCACTCAAGGAACGTGGTCGCCGTGATGAGGAGCAGGAACATGATGGTGGTCCACGAGGTCAACTTCCTGCCATGCTCCGCAAGTTTGACCTGTTCGTCTCCCGACTTCTCGGCCTTTTCCTCCGCCTTCCGGAACGGAGGCTCGCTCGGAAGCAAGACGACCGCCGCAAGAAGCGCGACCGCGAAAACCAGATACAAACCGAAGCAGAAATACCATGCAAGCGCCGTCATAACGCCCGCAGCTGCGGACAGGGCGACGTTCGACAAGCCCTGGACGCTCGTGCGCCACGCCATGACCTCGCCACGCTGCTCGCCGTCGAAGTGCAAGCTGATGTACGACTGGGACGTCGCGCCCATGATACCCATGCCGACGTTGCACGTCATGAGTGCCGCATATACGACGTTGAAGCTGTTATTGATGAAGAGCGGCATTGCACCCAACAAGGCAAGTACCGCCGAGATGATGATGACGTGACGCTGGGAGATAAAGCGCTGCAGGCCGCTCGCAATCAGCGCGCCTACGAGGTTGGCGATAGCGGCAAGGCTCAGCATGCTCGAAAGCGCATCGGGTGCAACGTTAAACGTGCTTTGAACGCTCGCGACTGCCGGGGAATAGATTACCGTGGCTCCCGACAAGCACGTCGATACGATGACGCCAATAATGAGTTTCCAGTTTCTCTTTACCGCATCTGGCATAGAATCCTCCTTGAACGATGTGACAGCAGGACGGCCGTTAATTAGAAAATATCAGAATTAGTGAGAATTTCTAAGAATAATTGCTATACGGTACCTATTCGCCGGTGAGTGGTAACTCACCGTGCTCACACGCGGAAACATGGTTCAGTGGGTATGTCGTTGTTTGTCTAGAGAACTCCCGCTAGAAGCAGGTAATTATGCGTGGAACACGTGCGCATCGAGCCGCGCGAACGCTTCCTCCACGCGCGCCGTGGGCAGCGCGAGGTTCATGCGGATGTGGTGGCTCCCGTGGAACGGCCGGCCATCCTGCCAGGCCACGCCCACGCACCAGCCCTGCCGCAAGAGCTCGTCCACCTCGCAACCATGCGCCTCGCACCAGCCGGTGCAGTCGAGGAACAACATGTAGGTGCCCTGCGGCCGCACCACGTGCACGCCCGCGCCCGCATAGCGTTTCTCGATATGCGCACAGGCAAAATCCACGTTTGCCGCGATCACCTGGCACAGTTCGTCTACCCACACGCGACCCTCGGAACGATATGCTCCCAGCAGTGCATGCATGGAGAGCATGTTCATGCTGTTGTAGTGGCACTTCGATGCCTGCGCATCCACGCGGTCGCGCAGATAGTCGTCGTAGATTACGTGGTAGCTGCCCACCAGGCCGGCGAGGTTGAACGTCTTGCTCGGGGCGTAGAGCGCCACGGTGCGTCGGCGCGCGTCATCGCTCACCGACTGCGTAGGCACATGCACATGCCCCGGCAGGATGATATCCGACCAGATCTCGTCGGACACCACCACGCAGTCGTACTTCGCATAGAGCTCCATAGCGCGCTCGATCTCCGCGCGCTCCCACACGCGGCCGCAGGGGTTGTGCGGCGAGCAGAACACGGCGGCATGGATCTTGTTCTCGGCAAGCTTGCGCTCCATGTCTTCATAATCCATACGCCATACGCCCGCTTCATCGAGTTTGAGCGGAGAATGCACGATCTTGAAGCCCGCGTTCTCGATAGACTTCGTGAAGCCGATGTACGTCGGGCTGTGCACGAGCACCGCGTCGCCCGGCGCCATGAACGCCTGGAGCGTCGAAACGAGTCCGCCGAGCACGCCGTTCTCATAGCCAATATGCTTCGGCTCGAGCCCCGTGACGCCGTTGCGGTCGCGCTGCCAGTCGATAATCGCCTGGAAGTATTCAGGTCGGGGCGCGAAGTAGCCGAAATGCGGCTGGCGCACGCGCGCCTCGATGGCCTCTTGAATGGTGGGCAACACGGGAAAGTTCATGTCGGCGACCCACATGGGGATGGCGTCAAAACCGGGATCAGGGGCGCCCGGTACGCCGGGGTCGCTCCCCAGCGCATCGACAGCGATGGCGTCCTGCCCACGCCGATCCATGATCGAGGTGAAATCGTATGTCATGGCATACCTCCCGAAGCTGCCGCCCTTGGTTTTCGCTGTATCCGTCCATTGTACGCCGCGCCCGCCGGATGCCAAACAATGCACATGCTATGCAACCCCGCTTCCCTGCCGCCTTCGCGTTTCCCGCACGTTGGAGCCTCACCTATAATGGGTTGCTGCATTCGAGGCCTTCGATCCCATGGAACCAGGAGCGAGCATGAAGCGCGCCATTTCGGCAACCAGAGGACAGTGTGAGCAGGGTAAACACGCAATGAAACATGCAGCCTGCCGTACGGCAACTACAGGAGGCATGCCCACCCGCTCCCCCGAGCTCCTCGCCCCTGCGGGCGGCCCCGCGCCCTTCGCGGCCGCCCTCGCCGCAGGCGCCGATGCCATCTATATGGGCATGGGCTCGTTTAACGCGCGTCGCAAGGCGGAGAACTTCACAGACGAAGCGTTCGAGGCAGCCTGCCGCACGGCGCACCTTGCCGGCGCTCGTGTGTACGTGACCATCAACATCGTCATCAAAGACCGCGAGATGGCAGACGCGCTTGAGCTCGTGCGCCGCTGCGCGTGCTTGGGGGCAGACGCGTTCATCATCCAGGACTGGGGTCTTTTCGCCGAGGTGCGTCGGCTCATGCCGGGTATCGAGACGCATATCTCCACCCAGGCGAACATCCACGACGCGCGCGGGGTGGCCTGGTGCAAAGCCATGGGTGCCGACCGCGTGACGCTCTCGCGCGAGCTCTCGATCAACGAGATTGCGGCAATCCACGAGGCCTGCCCCTCGATCGACCTCGAGGTCTTCGCCCACGGATCCATCTGCTTCAGTTACTCGGGCATCTGCCTGCTCTCGAGCTTCTGCCAGGCAGGACGTTCCGCGAACCGTGGCATGTGCGCGCAGCCGTGCCGCCTCCCCTACGAGCTTTTGGACGAAGACGGCCGCGTGATCTCTGCTCCCGGTCGCGGTCGGCCACTCTGCCCGCGCGACACCTGCACGACCGACCTGCTGCCGCGCTTGGTCGATGCCGGAGCCGCCGCGCTCAAGCTTGAAGGACGCATGAAAGCCGCAGACTACGTCTACGCCGTGACCGATGTGTACCGCCGCGAGCTCGACGATGTGCTCGCCGGGCGCGATCCGGGACGCGAGGAGCGGGCGGTGCGGGCGCGGCAGCTCAAGCGCTGCTTCAATCGCGATTTCACCCATGCCTACCAAGACGGGCGCTCAGACGATGACATGATGAGCTACGAGCGCTCGAACAATCGCGGTGAGATCGTGGGGCGTGTGGCAGGATTCCGTGCACATGAGCCGCTCACCAAGGGCGAACGCATGCGCGCCCAGATCAAGGGACCGGCGGGGGTCGCCGCACTCGCTCTCGACGCGCCCGTGGGCACCGGCGATTTGCTCGAACTTCGCGACGACGCCGATCCCGATACGTTCCTCACCACGCTCGCACGCCGCGATGCCGCTGCTGGCGAGACACTCGAGGTTGAGGTGCCGCGCCCGGTCGTCACCGGCTGGCGCGTGCGCGTCATCCGCAGCCAGGAAGCCATCGACCGCGCGGACGCCGTCCTCAAGCGCACGGTTCCCCGCAAGCGCGCCGTTGACGTACGCGTACGGGCACGTCTGGGCGAGCCGTTCTGCGTTGAGCTGTCCTGCTGCGACAACCCTGCGCTCTGCGGGCGGGCAGAGGGCTTCACGGTAGAGGCGGCCCGAACCCGCGCCGTGACCCGCGACGACCTTATCGAACACGTCGGCCGCATGGGGTCGACGCCGTTCGAGATGCGCTCATGCGAGATTGAACTCGATGAGGGCTGCGGCATGGGCTTTTCCGCCGTCCACGCCATACGCGCCGAGGCGTGCGCCGCGCTCGAAGCCGCGGTGTTGGCGCCGTATGACAAGCGAACGCGAGCGCTCGCCGATGTTCGGCTTACGTCGCTCTCCCCTGCCGCGCCCGCAGCACGCCGCGCAACAGACCCCGAGATGTGCGCCATCGCGGTCACGCTCGACGCCGCACGCGCCGCACGCGAAGCCGGGGCGTCGCGCATCTACATGGCGGTCGATGACCTTGCAGCTGAAGACATGTCACCCGAAAGCGCCGTGCGCGAACACATCATCCCCATCCTCGACGAAGTGAGCCGCGAGCGTGACCACGCGCGTCTCGACCCCTGGATTTCCGCTGGTGCCCCCGTGGCCGTCGGCACCATCTCAGAGCTTTCACTCGCCGCAGAACGCGGCGCGGCTACGGAGCTACGCTCGTGCATCCCTGCGCACAACGCCGCCTGCCTCGCCTTCCTTGCGAACGTGGGCGCTCACTCCGCTTGGCTCTCTCCCGAGCTCTCCCTTACCGAAATCGAGCGGCTTGCCCCGCAGTCGCCCATCACACTCGGCATCACGGTGTTCGGCAAGCCGCGCGTCATGACGAGCGAGCACTGCATCCTGCAGGTGGCCGATGCCTGCATTCACGATTGCGAACGCTGCGCTCTGCGCCGTCGCAAGCTCGTGCTCCATAACATCGATGACAAACTCCTGCCCGTGCGCACGGACATTCATGGCCGCTCGCATCTCTACGATGCCTACGCGCTCGACTACACGCCGCAGCTTCCACAGCTATTGGCCGCCGGCGTAACCCGCTTCATGGTCGATGGCACGCTGCTCGAACCCGAAGAACTTGCTGCTCAGGTTGCGCGCTCCCGGCGCGCCCTCGATGCCGCCCTCGCAGGCAAGCGACCCGCACCGCGCCAGAAGGGCACGAGCTCCGGCTGTTTGTTCGCCGAAGTCGAATAGGATGCGTGCTATCGATATGACCTCCATGCCGAACACATCGCTCGACATCCTTTTCGTGAACGATGCGCTCATCGCTGTCGACAAGCCTGCCGGGATAATCGTCCACAGCGATGGCACGGGAGCGCTCACGCTCACGGACGTGTTGAGGGAAGCGATCTTGGCGGAAAAGGTTGGCCGTTGCGGCGGGACAAACCCCGACGAACTTCAGGCGCTGCAACGCCTCGACTGCGATACCACGGGCATCGTGCTGTTCTCGCGCCGCAAGAGTACCCAGCCGCTTTATGACCGTCTTATCGCCGAGCACGGCTTTGAGAAGCGGTATCTCGCCGTCGCGCGCGGTCGCGCACGCTGGAAGGAGCGAACGATCGATGAGCCTATTGGCCGAGATCGCCACGATGCCCGTCGCATGCGGGTAAGTCGCACCGGTAAGCCGGCACGCACGAGCATCCGCGTGCTTGATGCCCGGCGCATAGACGATGAATGGCTGACGTTGCTCGACGTTCGCATAGAAACCGGGCGCAAGCACCAGATCCGCGTACACCTTGCCCACGAGGGAATGCCGCTGCTGGGCGACGCGCTCTACGGCAAGCCCAGTTCACGCGGCCTCATGTTGCACGCACGCGAGCTCGCGTTCACCGATCCCATGACCGGCGAGCCGCTGCGCATCATCTCTCCCGCACCCGACCGCATGCGCAGACTGTTTCCGCATGTAAAATAACCCCAGCGACTTTTTTACATTGTCCTAAAGTCTTAACGATTCGAACAGGCTTTTTCAGGCAATGTAAAAAAGTCGCTGGGGTTATTTTACATGTTGTCCTATAAGCCCCCTTTTGGCTAGAGCACAGCGATGGCCTCGATCTCTACCAGGGCACCCTTGGGAATCTCTGCCACCTGGAAGGCGCTGCGCGCAGGATACGGCTCCGAGAGAAAGCTGCCATACACCTCGTTCACCACAGCAAAATCGTTGATGTCTGCAAGCAGTACCGTCATCTTCACTACGTTGTCGAAGCTCGCTCCAGAGTCTTCGAGCACGCCCGCGATATTGCGCATCGCCTGGCGCGCCTGCGCCTCGACACCTTCGGCAAGCTCACCCGTCACGGGGTCGATACCCAGCTGCCCGGAGAGGTAGAGCGTGTTGCCCGCCTTCATCGCCGATGAATACGGTCCCAGTGCTGCTGGAGCCTTCGCGGAAACAATTGCCTCTTTGTCCATGGTTCCCCTTTCGCTCTTGCTGCGCGCCCTCGAATCGCATGTTTCAACACGCCTACCACGTTGCGCGCAATCTTCACTCAATGTATGACTGTATCAGAGCGAGAATCGCAAGCAAACCGCCCGCTATCTCCACCTAATCGGTTTTCTCACGCGCGGTATCCCGAATACCTCGAGCAACCGAACAAGCTCTTCGCGTCGCCTCACCTGTTCGGGCGTGAAGCGCAGAACGCGAAGACCGCGCGCCGTGAGATGAGACTCGCGCTCACGCTCCGCGCGAAACGCCTCGGCCGTAGTCTTGCCACTCAACATCTCCGGGTTTTCCATCTTCTCCTTTCCATCGTGCTCCCCGGCAACCAGCGTGCCGTCGGGCAGACGCCAGAGGAAGTCGACGATGGACGTGCGCCACGGCTCGACGGGATCCGCAAGTTCTACCTGCAGCTCCGGCAGCATGAAACCTTCCTCGATCATGACGGCCCGAGCCTTGGACTCCCCGCCATTTGCGCTCTTGCCCGACATGTGCTGAACCGCAAGGCGCGCTTTCGCGATGCCTTTTCTGCCGCGCCCATTCATCTGAACATAAATCTTGATCGACTCGTCATACATCTTCAGATCGCGCAAGCCAGAATCAAGCATCGCAAGGGCGCTGGGAAAATCAGCCAGGCACGCGCAATCGAGCAGCGTTTGAAGCGGATGGGTCACGAGCATGTCCTCGATCTCTGTCGTGCGACCCGTGCGCACGACTATGCGCCGAAGTGAACCATCGTCCTTTGTGTATGAACCGGGCTTCACCGCGATGCATACCTTTTCCAAAAGACCATATGAAACGTCGAAGCCCAGTAAAGCTGCCGCGCTGAATGCAGCGAACACCCATTGTGGATGCAGGCGATGCAGCCCGCGGAGCAGGGCGATATGACGTTCAAGCGGATTGAGGCCATTCCACCACGTTTCCCGCGCGAACAACCCGGGATGAGGCGAGAGGACGCGAACTCGGTCTCCCCTTGTTCCGCCGTTGCCCGCTCTACCACTCCCGCTTGCACTCCTTCTGCGCAAAAGCGCCCGACGCTCAGTCTCATCAAGCGGCACGAGGCAGGATCCAGCGGCTTCTGCCGACGCAAATCGTATCGAGAGCTGTTCATCGAGCGTTTTGCCCATGCATCCTCCCCCGCTGTTTAGATTGAGCTTCTTGTACCCAGCAGCCAACTTTGGAGTCGCATCGATGCCATGTCGCGGTTTGCATTGAATTCCATAAAGTAGAGAATTTCCGACGCATAATGGCTAAATCAGTCGAGAATTTGTCGGAATATCTCTATTCTGTATTATTCACATTCCGCTATGTTCAAAGTAGAGAATTTCCGACATATTTTGCGTTGCAGCGGCCTCATTGTGTCTGAAATTCTCTTATTTGAAGAAGCGCAAGCAGAAACGTTAAGCTACGCGATCGACAACAGGCAAGAAAAAAGCCCGGAAGCTCAAACGAGGAGCTTCCGGGCGTATGCATGCGGCGGGCACGTCAACACGACGCGCAAGACACAAAACGTCAAGCACCGCATGCGAGTCGCTGTGCCGAAACGGCAGCGGGCTTAGAACTCGGCACCGCACTTCTTGCAGATGCGGATAGCGGTCTTGTGACCGTCGAGCTCGCCCTGCTTGTGGCCGACGCGGGTGGCCTTGCCGCACTTGGGGCACACGAGCATCGCGTTGGAGACGTCGATCTTGGCCTCCTGCGGGACGATGCCGCCCTGCTGGTTCTGCTGGTTGGGCTTCACGGCCTTCTTCACGATAGCCACGCCTTCAACCTTAATCTTGCCCTCGGCGGGGTACGCGCGCAGCACGGTGCCCTGCTTGCCGCGATCCTTGCCGGAGAGAATCTTGACGGTGTCGCCCGTCTTGATGGACATACCCATGACGCTCTCCTTTCTTTACAGGGTCTCGGGAGCAAGCGAGACGATCTTCATGTACTTCTTGTCACGCAGCTCGCGCGCCACGGGCCCGAAGATACGGGTGCCCACGGGCGAACCGTCGTTGTTGATGACGACGCAGGCGTTGTCGTCGAAGCGGATGTAGGAACCGTCCTTGCGGCGGACCTCCTTCACCGTGCGGACGACGACGCACTTCACAACGTCCTTCTTCTTGACGTTGGCGCCGGGCGTGGCCTCCTGAACGGCAGCCACGATAACGTCACCGATTCCTGCATAGCGGCGCTTGGAGCCACCGAGCACCTTGATGCAGCGAACCTTGCGCGCACCGGAGTTATCGGCGACGTTGAGCATGGTTTGCATTTGAATCATGGTCGTTCCTCCGAACTCAAGACCAGGAGAGGTGCGCGGCGATTCCCCAGGGATTGAACCCTGTCACACCGCGCACGTCGCTGGCGTGAACAATCAAAGCAGCCTACTTGGCGCGCTCGATAATCTCGACGAGGCGCCAGCGCTTCATCTTGGACAGAGGACGAGTCTCCATGACGCGAACCGTATCGCCCACGCCGGCAGTGCACTCCTCATCATGCGCATGAAGCTTCTTAGTGGTGGTCATCATCTTGCCGTACTTGGGGTGACGCTTGCGCTCCATGGTCTGGACAACAATGGTCTTGTTGCCGGAGATGGAGACGACCGTGCCGGTACGGACCTTGCGCGTGTTACGCGTAGTATCGCTCATGTTTACTCCTCAAGCTCTACTCTGCCGCAGCGGACTTCTCGGCCGCGATCTCGCGGGCGCGCTGCTCGGTGAGGACGCGCGCGATGTCCTTCTTCACGGTCTTGACGCGAGCGGTGTTGTCGAGCTGGCTCGTAGCCATCTGGAAACGAAGGTTGAAGAGCTCAGCTCGGCATTCCTTCAGCTTTTCGGCGAGCTGCTCGTCGGAAAGCGCACGAATCTCTGCGGGCTTCATTTACTTATCCTCCCCGTTCTGCTGGTCAGCGCGGGCCACGATCTTGGTCTTGATGGGGAGCTTGTGCTGCGCCAGGCGAAGGGCCTCGCGCGCGATCTCCTCGGACACGCCCGAAATCTCGAACATGATGCGACCAGGCTTCACGACGGCCACCCACTCCTCGGGGTTGCCCTTACCGGAACCCATGCGGGTCTCGGCCGGCTTCTTGGTGATGGGCTTGTCGGGGAAGATCGTGATGAACACGCGGCCGCCACGACGCATGTAGCGGGTCATGGCAACACGCGCGGCCTCGATCTGACGGTTGGTGATCCAATGGGCCTCGAGGGCCTTGATGCCATAATCACCGAAATGCAGCTCGGTATTACCCTTGGCCTGGCCCTTCATGGAGCCACGCTGCACCTTGCGGTGAAGAACACGCTTAGGGGCAAGCACTACTGACCCCTCCTCTCGGAGTTACGACGACGCGGACGCGAGGAGCCCTCGAGCGCCGGGTTCGGAACGGGCTGGCCGGGAAGCTTCTCGCCCAGGTAGATCCAAACCTTGACGCCGCAGGAACCCATCGTGGTGCGCGCGGTGGCCTGACCGTAATCGATCTTGGCGCGCAGGGTGTGCAGCGGCACGCGACCCTCGCGGTACCACTCGCGACGACCCATCTCGGCGCCGCCGAGACGGCCGGAGCACTGGATACGGATGCCCTTGGCACCAGCCTTGCGGGCGGACTGGACGGCCTTGCGCATGGCACGACGGAAGGCCACGCGGCCCTCAAGCTGCTCGGCGATGGACTGAGCCACGAGCACAGCGTCGAGCTCGGGACGCTTGATCTCGATGACGTCGACGGAGAGCTCGCCCTTGGAGACGCCGGCGACCTTCTCAAGCTCGGTGCGGATCTGGTCGATCTCGGCACCCTTCTTGCCAATCACGATGCCGGGACGGGCGGTGTAGATGATGACCTTCACCTTGTCGCCGGCGCGCTCGATCTCCACACGGGAGACGGCGGCACGACGGAGGCGCTTGGCCAGATACTTGCGGAGCTCAAGGTCGTTACCGAGGGTCGTGGCGTAGTTCTTGTCGGCGAACCAACGGGAGCGCCAGTTCTCGGTGATGCCAAGACGGAAACCGGTGGGGTAGACTTTCTGACCCATAGTGCTTTAAGCCTCCTTTCGCGGAGCGACGACGATGGTGATGTGGCTCGTGCGCTTGAGGATGCGGGAGGCAGAGCCCTTGGCGCGCGGGCGAATACGCTTCAGCGTGGGGCCTTCGTCCACATAGGCGGCGGCGACCACGAGGTCATCGGCGCGCATACCGTTGTTGTTCACGGCGTTGGCCACGGCAGAGCGGAGGCACTTCTCCACGTCGACCGCGACGGCGCGCTCGCAGAAATGCAGGATGTCGAAAGCCTGCTCCACAGACTTGCGACGGATGAGATCGACCACGAGGCGAGCCTTGGAAGGCGAGACGCGCACGTACTTCGCGACGGCGCGGACCTCGCGGGTCTCGGTATCGGTAGCTTTAGTTGCCATTTACGTGAAACCCCCTACTTGGCCTTATGACCGCGGAACGTACGGGTGGGCGCGAACTCGCCGAGCTTGTGACCAACCATGGACTCGGTGATGTACACGGGGACGTGCTTGCGTCCATCGTGCACGGCGATGGTGTGACCCACCATCTCGGGGAAGATCGTGGACGCGCGCGACCAGGTCTTCACGACGTCCTTCGTGCCAGCCTCGTTCATCGCGATGATACGCGAGAGCAGGCGAGCTTCCACGAACGGCCCCTTTTTGAGACTTCTGCTCATTGGTTCTTACTCCTTCTCGGTATCTCGGACTACTTGCGACGGCGACGGATGATGAGGCTGTTCGAAGCCTTCTTCTTCTTGCGCGTGCGATAACCCTTGGTGGGCTTGCCCCACGGCGTCATGGACGGGCGACCAGAGGTGTGGTTCTTGCCCTCGCCACCGCCGTGCGGGTGGTCGACCGGGTTCATGACGGTACCGCGGACCGTCGGGCGCACGTTCATGTAGCGCTTGCGGCCGGCCTTGCCCACGACGATGTTGGAGTGCTCGGCGTTACCGACCTCGCCCACCGTGGCGCGGCAGGTGATGAGCACGCGGCGCATCTCGGAGCTGGGCATGCGCAGGATGGCGTACTTGCCTTCCTTGCCCATGAGCTGGCAGGCGCAACCGGCGGAGCGGGCGATCGCGGCGCCCTTGCCAGGCTGGAACTCGATCGCGTGGATGAGCGTACCGACCGGGATGTCGGAGAGCGGGAGCGCGTTGCCGGGCTTGATGTCGGCACCGGTGCCGGAAAGCACGGTGTCGCCGACCTTGAGGCCCTTCGGGCAGAGGATGTAGCGCTTCTCGCCGTCTGCGTAGTGCAGAAGCGCGATGCGGGCGGAGCGGTTGGGGTCGTACTCGATCGTGGCGACCTTGGCCGGCACGCCGTCCTTGTTGCGCTTGAAGTCGATGCGACGGTAACGACGCTTCACGCCGCCACCCTGGTGACGGGTCGTGATGCGACCCTGGTTGTTGCGACCGGCCTTCTTGGGCAGCGGCTCGAGAAGCGACTTCTCGGGCTTCGTGCAGGTGATCTCGGCAAAGTCCGAGACCGTCTGCCAACGGCGACCCGGGCTGGTCGGCTTGAGATGTTTCACAGCCATTACAAATCCCTTTCGTCTCTTTCCGTTGGCCAACGCATCAGGGATGTGGGGCGCTGAACCCCAGGGTGCGTTGACACCGGATTACCACGGTACCGGGCGGCTCCATCTTCGAGCCCCCGATACGATGCCCGCCGTAGCGGGCGTACGGAGCCAAGCCTTAGGCCTGGTTGCCGTAGATCTCGATCGAGTCGCCGTCGGCGAGCGTGACGATGGCCTTCTTCCACTGACGGGTCTTGCCAGCCACGTAGCGCACGCGCTTCGTCTTGGGCTTCACGTTGATGGTGTTCACCGAGGTGACCTTCACGTTGAAGAGCTCCTCGATGGCATCCTTGATCTGGTACTTGTTCGCGTCGCGAGCAACCTCGAACGTGTACTTGTTCTCCGACATCATGTCGAAGGAACGCTCGGACACGATCGGGCGAATGATAATCTCGTGGGCGGTCATTTATGCAAGCACCTCCCCGAAGTGAACGGCAACATCGGCGGGCATCAGCAGGGCGCCGTTGTTGATGAGGTCGTAGGTGTTGGCCTCATCGGGCGTGATGATGAACGTCTTGGGGATGTTGCGGAACGAGAGGAAGGCGTTGATGTCGTCCTCGCGAACGATGATGGTGAGACGCTTGCCGTAGATACCGAGCGCCTTGAGCATGGCCACGGCGGCCTTGGTGGACGGCTTCTCGAAACCGTAGTCGTCCACGAGCACGAGCTCGCCGTCACGAAGCTTCGCGGAGAGCGCGGAGCGCATCGCGAGCTTGACCTCTTTGTTGTTCATGCGCTTGGTGTACAGACGCGGCTTGGGGCCGTGGATGACGCCACCGTGACGCCACTGGCCGGCACGGATGGAGCCCTGGCGGGCACGGCCGGTGCCCTTCTGACGCCACGGCTTGGCGCCGCCGCCGGAAACGTCGCTGCGACCCTTGGTGGACTGGGTGCCGCTGCGCCAGCACGCCTGCTGGCACTTCACGATGTGGTGCATGACGTGGATGTTCGGCTCGATGCCGTACACCTCAGCGGAGAGCTCGGCCTCGGCGACCTTCTTGCCCTCGCTGTTCTTGACTTCAAAATTCGACATGTGGTGTTCTCCTTGGTATGACGTGATCTGAGCGTACGAGCATTACGCCATACGGATGGCGACCAGGCCGTTCTTGGCACCGGGGACGGCGCCCTTCACGAGCATGAGGTTCTGATCGGCATCGATGCGGACAACGGTGAGGTTCTTCACGGTCACGCGCTCATTGCCCATGTGGCCGGCCATCTTGACGCCCTTGAGGACGCGCGCGGGGTAGGCGCACTGGCCGATGGAGCCCGGGTGACGCTTGAAGTGGGAACCGTGGGTCATAGGACCGCGGCGCTGACCCCAGCGCTTGATGCGACCCTGGAAGCCCTTACCCTTGGAGGTGCCGATGACGTCGACCTTCGCGACGCCCTCGAAGTCGGCGACAGTGACGGTCTCGCCGACCTTGTGGTCCTCGCCGTTCTCGACGCGAACCTCGCGCAGGTAGCGCACGGGCTCGACGCCGGCCTTGGCGAAGTGACCAGCCATAGGCTTGTTGACGTTCTTAGCCTTGATGTCTCCGAAGCCGATCTGCACGGCGTCGTAGCCATCGGTCGTCTTGGTTTTAACCTGCGAGACGGCGCAGGGGCCAGCCTGGATGACCGTGACGGGAACGACGTTATCCTCGTCGTCCCACACCTGGGTCATGCCAATCTTGCGGCCGAGAATCATGTTGATCATTCAATGATCCTAACCCTCGGTGGTCATGGGACTCTGCGAGCACCCCTTGCGCTCGCCCCCAGCGGACCACTACTGACGTGCGTGCCGCCGGTTTGCATTCTGCCTGCGCGACGTTGTCTTGCAACCCGTTGACGCAGCCCCGAGACAGAATCCTCCCCATAAAGGCACAGCTTCAGTAGTATACACGGGGGCGGGCGTATCCATAAGCTTCCACAAAGTCTCCGCATTACAGTGCAGGTGACTCATTTGGGGACGGGGTCGTTTTGAGTCATTTGACTTATTTGGGGACGGGGTCGTTTTGAGTCATTTTGTGCTTGCGCAAGATGCTTCGTTCGAACTCTTCGCGCGTTTTGCGTGCGTAACCATACTTGGTATACCTACTTATCTGCACATTGGTTCAGACTCTTTCGTTTTTCTAGTTTTTATCGTTTTTTTAGTTTCTTTAGTTTTTGTATTTCAGCAGTACAACGATACAGTGCCGATTCGCGTCCACACGAAGGCAGGCGCCTCAAGTCACGCAAGCTGTCGAAAAGCAGGCGTCCACTCACGTGTAAATGCTTAGCAGCAACGGAAATGGGCACAAGGACAGTAACATCTTCCCAAGCAGGATCATCTGCGTACCCTATGTATCGAAAGGAGCCACTATGGCAGCCACCTACGAGCTCTACATCATGTCCACCTGCCCCTACTGCCGCAAGGTACTGCTCTATATGAAGCAGCACGGCATCGAGCTGCCGCTTCGCGATATCACCGCCGAACCCGAGGCGCGTGCCACCCTTGAGCGTATAGGCGGCAAGGTGCAGGTTCCGTGCCTATTCATCGACGGTGTGCCTCTGTATGAATCTGACGACATCATCGCCTATCTCAGCCGCACATTTGCCGACGGAGCCCAGCCGAGCATCTCAGCCGAAGAGCAGGCCGAGCTCGACAACGGCTCCGCTTGCCCCATCTTCTCGTAACTTTGGCCGTCGGCAGCCTAAGCCGAATGGTCGCAGAAGGGGTGTCCCCAACGTCATGACATTGGGGACTGTCCCCAATGTCAGATAAGGAGCGCGCTATGGAGCAACCGAACTTCATCATCGAAGGAAATGCGATCCGCCTGCACGCGGAAGACGGTAGCGTGCTTGCGGAAGTCACCTACCCCGTCTGCGGCGACGGCGTCGTCGAAATCGACCACACCTTCGTCGACGCCAGCCTGCGCGGCCAAGGCATGGCAGGCAAACTTCTGGACGCCTGTGTACACGAGCTCGAACGCACCGGTCGCCGCGCGCGACCCACCTGCAGCTACGCCGTAAGCTGGTTCGAGAGGCACCCTGAATGGGCGCACTTCCTCGTCTAACTGCCACTACCACCGGGTAACACTTTGGGGACGGGGTCAAAAGTGTTGAAAACAACACTTTTGACCCCGTCCCCAAAGTGTTAGTCCCCAAAGTGTTAAAAAGCCCGCCTCCCTTGCAGGGGAAGCGGGCTTTTCAGCATTATGCAGCTACAAGCTTAGAGCTTGATCTGGATGTCCACGCCGGCGGGAAGGTCGAGACGCTGGAGCGAATCGACGGTGCCGCTCGTGGGATCGAGGATGTCGATGAGGCGCTTGTGAGTGCGCATCTCGAACTGCTCACGGGAGTCCTTGTCGACGTGCGGTCCCTTGATGACGGTGTAGAGGTTGCGCTCGGTGGGCAGCGGCACGGGGCCGGAGACGCGGGCGCCCGTCTTCTGGGCGGTCTCGACGATGAGCTTCGCCGACTGATCCACGACCTCATGATCGTAACCCTTGAGGCGGATCCTGATCTTCTGGGTAGACAACGTTACCTCCTTGATGTGCGAGGCAATCCTCGCGATTGATACCTACTTTACGATCGCGAGTGATTACGCGTTGGCACCAGACTTGCTGATGACTTCGTCGGCAACGGACTTGGGTGCCGGCTCGTAGGAGTCGAACTGCATCGTGTAGGACGCGCGACCCTGAGTCTGCGAACGCAGGTCGGTCGCGTAGCCGAACATCTCGCCCAGCGGCACCTTGGCGCGGATGACCTTGTTGCCGGAGCGATCGTCCATGCCCTCGATCTTGCCGCGGCGGCCGGAGAGGTTGCCCATGACGTCGCCCATGTACTGCTCGGGGGTCTCGACCTCGACGGCCATGACGGGCTCGAGCAGGATCGGGTCGGACTGGCGCAGGGCCTCCTTGATCGCCATAGAACCGGCGATCTTGAAAGCGGCCTCGGAGGAGTCGACCTCGTGGTAGGAACCGTCGAAGAGCGTCACCTTGACGTCGACGACCGGGTAGCCGGCGATGACACCCGTCTGGAGCGCCTCCTGGATGCCCTTGTCGATCGAGGGGATGTACTCCTTCGGCACGACGCCGCCCACAATGCCGTTGACGAACTCGTAGCCAAAGCCCTCTTCCATCTTCTCGAGCTTGATGACGGCGTCGCCGTACTGGCCGCGACCGCCGGACTGGCGGACGAACTTGCCCTGGGCGCGCTCGACATCGTGGCCGGGAGCCTCGCGGTAGGCAACCTGCGGCTTACCGACGTTCGCCTCGACCTTGAACTCGCGGAGCAGGCGGTCGACGATGATCTCGAGGTGCAGCTCGCCCATGCCGGCGATGATGGTCTGGCCGGTCTCGTGGTTGGTGCGCACCTGGAAGGTCGGGTCCTCCTCGGCGAGCTTGGTGAGCGCGATCGACATCTTGTCCTGCTCGGCCTTGGTCTTGGGCTCGACGGCGACGTCGATAACGGGATCGGGGAACTCCATGGACTCGAGGATGATCTCCTTACCCTCGGCGCAGAGCGTGTCGCCGGTGGTGGTGTTCTTGAGACCCACAGCAGCGAGGATGTCGCCGGTGGAGGCACCGTCGACGTCGACGCGGTCGTTGGCGTTCATCTCGAGGATGCGGCCGAAGCGCTCGCGCTGGCCGTTCGTGGCGTTCACCACGTAGGAGCCGGCGTCCACGTGACCGGAGTACACGCGGAAGAACGTGAGCTTACCCACGTAGGGGTCGGTCGCAATCTTGAAGGCGAGGGCGCTGAACGGCTCGGCGTCGTCAGCCTTGCGGGTGTCGGTCTCGCCAGTCGAGGGGTTGGTGCCCTCCACGGGCGGGACGTCGAGCGGGCTCGGCAGGTAGTCGACGACGGCGTCGAGCAGCTCCTGCACACCCTTGTTCTTGTAGGCGGAGCCCACGAGGACAGGGTTGAGCTCATTGGCGAGCACGCCGGCGCGGATGGCGGCCTTGAGCTTCTCGACGGGGATCTCCTGCTCCTCGAGGATCATCTCCATGAGCTCGTCGTCGTAGTTGGCGGCGGCGTCGAGGAGCTCCTCGCGCTTCTCGGCGGCGATGTCGGCGAACTCAGCCGGAATCTCATCCATGGCCTCAGGATAGGTCATGCCCTTATCGTCGGCCTTGAAGTCCCACGCGGTCATGGTCACGAGGTCGATGACACCCCAGAAGTTATCCTCGGCGCCCATCGGAACCTGGATGGCCACGGCGTTGGCGTGCAGGCGCTCCTTCATGGTGTCGATCGCGTGGAAGAAGTCGGCACCCACGCGGTCGTACTTGTTGATGAAGGCGATGCGCGGAACGTTGAAGTTGCGCGCCTGGCGCCACACGGTCTCGGACTGCGGCTGGACGCCGGCGACGGCGTCGAACACGGCCACAGCGCCGTCGAGAACGCGGAGCGAACGCTCGACCTCGGCCGTGAAGTCCACGTGGCCGGGGGTGTCGATGATCTGGATGCGGTAGGCCGGGCCCTCGCCCGCCTTGCCGCCCTTGTGCCAGAAGCACGTGGTGGCAGCGGAGGTGATGGTCACGCCGCGCTCCTGCTCCTGGACCATCCAGTCCATGGTAGCGGCGCCCTCGTGAACCTCGCCGATTTTGTGGGTCTTGCCGGTGTAGTACAGAATGCGCTCGGTCGTGGTGGTCTTACCAGCGTCGATGTGCGCCATGATGCCGATGTTGCGGGTCTCGGCAAGGTTGTACTTCTTCTTAGCCACTTTCAATTCCTCCCAGAATTACCAGCGGTAGTGCGCGAACGCGCGGTTGGCCTCGGCCATCTTGAAGAGGTCCTCGCGACGCTTGATGGAAGCGCCGACGCCGTTGGAGGCGTCGAGGATCTCGTTGGCGAGGCGCTCGGCCATGGTCTTCTCCTTGCGGGCACGGCTGAAGTTCACGATCCAGCGGATGGCGAGCTGCGTGGAACGGCGGGAGTTGACCTCGACAGGAACCTGGTAGGTGGCGCCACCGACGCGGCGAGGCTTGAGCTCGAGCGTGGGCTTGACGTTCTCCATGGCCTTCTTGAAGACGGCCAGCGGATCCTGGTCGGACTTCTGCGCAACGATGTCGAACGCACCGTAGACGATGCGCTCGGCGGTAGCCTTCTTGCCGTCGAGAAGGACCTTGTTGATAAGCTGCGTCACGAGACGGTTGTTATACACGGCATCCGGCATAATCTCGCGACGATGAGTCTTAGATGCACGACGCGGCATGATAAATCTCCTCTAGCGTGGATTTCGTCGCGCTGCCTGCGATGTGCGAGGCGGCGCGCAAGCGATATGGGTCTGTTACTTCTGCTTAGGACGCTTCGCGCCGTAGCGGGAGCGGGACTGCAGGCGGTTGTTCACCGCAGCGCAGTCGTAGGCGCCGCGGATGACCTTGTAGCGCACACCGGGCAGGTCGCGCACGCGGCCGCCGCGGACGAGCACGATGGAGTGCTCCTGCAGGTTGTGACCCTCGCCGGGGATGTAGGCCGTAACCTCGATACCGTTGACCAGACGAACACGGGCCACCTTACGAAGAGCCGAGTTCGGCTTCTTGGGGGAGGTGGTGAACACGCGGGTGCACACGCCGCGCTTCTGCGGGTTGTGCTGAAGAGCCGCGTTCTTGGACTTCGCGGGCTTGGACTTGCGGCCGTGAAGGACCAGCTGGTTAATTGTAGGCAAAGCGTACTCCTTCTTCTGATGATTCCAGCTTGTATACTAGGTGCAACGGCTTGAATCGAGGCGTCAGCATCC
>CASFXG010000025.1 GCA_949298635.1 uncultured Coriobacteriaceae bacterium
TCGCCCCCCCTCGTGGGTGTGCCCTCTGGGCGGGTTCATATTTGGGGGGGGGGTGCTTTTTCACCCCACCCCACCATTTGGGCAAACCCCCAATGTTGTCTTTGGTAAAAAAACGACCCCGTCCCCGAATGAGTCACCCGTCCGTGCGTCCGCTCCCAGGAGGCGGCTCGTTGGGGACTACGAGCCGCCTCGTATAAGCTAGTTACTCCTTGGAGCCGTTGTCGACATCCTCGAAGGTGTAACGGTCGTTCGAACCGATGGTGTGGATGTAGTCCTTCACGAACTGCTTCACACCAGCCTCGGCCGCCATCTCCATGGTGAGGTAATCCGCCTTCGGATCCTCCTCGAGCTTGGCGAGCACCGCGGCCTTCGCGGCTGCGAACGCGTCGGTAGCGACGTTGATCTTGTTGATGCCGCCGGCGACGGCCTTCTTGAGGTTCTCCTCGCCGGAGCCGGAGCCGCCATGCAGCACGAGCGGCATCTTGAGGGCGGCCTTGAGCTCAGCCAGACGCTCGAAGTCGAGCTTCGGCACGAAGCCCTCGGGATACTTGCCGTGGGCGGTGCCGATCGCAACGGCGAGGGCGTCGACGCCCGTCTCCTTCACGAACTCGACGGCCTGCTCCACGTTGGTGTACATGTCATCCGTGCGACCGTCGCCGTCGGCAGCCTGGCCAACGTGGCCAAGCTCGGCCTCGACGGAGATGCCCATGCCGTGGGCGAGCGCCACGATGGTCTTGGTGCGCGCGACGTTCTCCTCATACGGGAGCGACGAAGCGTCGATCATGACATTCGTGAACCCGGCCTGCATGGCGCGAATCTCGTCCTCGAGCTTTCCGCCATGATCGAGGTTCAGGGCCACGGGCACGGTAGCGCGCTCGGCAATGACCTTCACGAGCGGCACGATATCCTCCATGTGGGCGAGCTTGGCCATCTGGCCGACACCCATCTGGACGATAATCGGGGAGCGCTCCTCCTCCGCGGCGGTGATGACGGCACGCACCATCTCCATGTTGACGCTGTTGACAGCCATGACGCCATAGTTGTGCTCATTGGCGTGATCAAGGATGGCCTTCATCGTAACGAGCATTGAATCTAACCTCTTTCAGACCTCGTATCCCAGCAAAACCAAAAGAGCCAGGCGGCCGTGCACCGCCTGGCTCGGGGTGAAGCGATTTAGAAGTCGATGTCGAGATCGACGACTTCCTCCTCGGCCTCCTCGTCCTCGGCAGGCTTCTGCTTGATGACGGCGTAGATCAAGCCAGTCACAACGGAGCCAGCCACGAGGGCGACGACGGCCCAGAGCGGGTTCACCATGGCGGGGAAGACGAAGATGCCGCCGTGAGCAGCCACGGACTCGACGCCCATGCCGACCGCGATGGCGCCGGCAACGCCGGAACCGATCATGGAAGCGGGGATGAAGCGCACCGGGTCAGCAGCGGCGAAGGGAAGCACGCCCTCGGTGATGAAGCACAGACCCATGGGGAACGCGGTGATAGCGGTGTCGCGCTCGGTCTGGGTGAACTTGTTGCGGGCGATGAGCGAAGCGACGAAGGCGCCCACGGGAGGAGTCATGCCGCCGATGATCTTAGCGGACATAGGACCATAGATGCCGTCCGCGCCGAGCGCGTTCGCAGCCATGGAAGCGGTCTTGTTGATGGGGCCGCCCATATCGAAGCCCATGCAAGCGCCGATGACGGCACCGATGATGGCCTTGGAGCCACCGTTGAGCGAGATGATCCACTGCTGGAAGACGTCCATGATCCACGCAAGCGGCTGCATGAAGACGCAGAGGAAGAGCATGCCGCACACGAAGGTGCAGAGCACGGGCATGATGAGTACGGGCATGAGGCCGGCGCACCAATGCGGGAGCTTCCAGGTCTTCATCCAAAGCAGGAAGTAGCCGATCACGAAGCCCATGAGCAGGCCGCCCAGGAAGCCGGCCTTGGACATGGTGCAGACGTAACCGATGATGAAGCCGGGGACGATGCCGGGGCGCTCGGCGATGGCATAGGCCATGTAGGCGCACAGGATCGCGACGGCGAAGTTCATGGCATAGCTGGAGAGCATGTTGACGCCCCACCAGAAGCCGCCCCAGGTGAAGGGCTCCATGCCGGTGAAGGGCGTGGCCCAGGAGCCGGAAACCTCAGAGTAGAAGTCACCAATGGCATAACCGCCGAAGCCCTTTGCGAGAGCTCCGAGGATACCGCCGGCAACGACCATGGGGATCATGTAGGAGATGCCCGTCATGATCGTCTTCATAACGCCGACCTTCTTGATTTCTGCCATGGAACTCCCTCCTTTCTTGTTCTTTGCGGGTTCCCCCGCTTGAGCCGTTTGGCTCGGATTACCAATTCGATACGCGAAGCGCCTACTGAGCCATCTTCTTCTCGATGGTGGCGATGAGGCTCTTCGGATTCTTCATAGCGATGCTGATGGGAATATCAACGACGCGCTTGTCCTTGAAGCGATCCTTCGGCACCTCGATGTCGTGAGCGATGATCACGACGTCCGCAGCTTCGATCTCCTCGGGGGTGAGGACATTGTCCGCCCCGATGGAGCCCTGCGTCTCGATCTTGCACGTGTGGCCGGCAGCCTCAGCGGCGTCCTTGATCTTCTGGGCGACGATGTAGGTGTGCGCGATGCCAGCGGTGCAGGCGGTAACGCCAACGATCTTCATGGTTCCCTCCTCTTCAAAGTCCCTTGGGGTCTCCCCCATTTCGATGCACGGCTTTCCGTGCACCCTATCTCGCGGCGAGCTCCCCTACTCGGCCGTAAGAATCGAAATGATGTCTTGCTTGGTCTCGGCATGCTGCAGCTTCTCGACGAGCGCCTCGCTACCGATCTTGCCGGCAAGCTGGGCGAGCAGGCGCAGGTGGGTCTGCTCGAAGCCCTTGTCGTCGGAAACGCAGAACAGGAAGAACAGGTTCACGGGCTCGTCGTCGTAGCTCTCCCACTCGACCATGTGGTTGGAACGGCCGATAGCGATGGTGTTCTGGAGCACCGCGCTCGACTTGCCGTGCGGGATGGCGACGTGGTTGCCGGCACCGGTGATGCCCATGGACTCGCGGACATAGATGTCTTTCACGAACTGATTGACGTCGGAGATGTAGCCGCCATCGAGCAGGAGATTCGCCAGCTCGTGCAGGACCTCGTCCTTCGTCGTGCCCTGAACATCGAGGCTGATGATGTCCTCGTGCAGAACGTCGCTCAGTTCCATATGTCTCCCTTCGTTGTCCGGGGCCGGTGCCGCCGGGTTTTTACTCACTCTGTAATACGACGATTGCATTCCTTGCGGAAGTTGCGCATCGGTGAACGTTCGGTTTTCGAACGTAAACGGTAGCTGATTTTTCAAAACTTGAAAAGGTCTTGATTTGAGATGCGTCTCTGACGTATTGTTTTTGCAGGTAATTGACTGTTTTTTGAAAAGCAATACGCGAGCTACGAAGGAAAATGACAGTTAGGAAAACTTTCGTTTCTCGATTTTATTCATAGTATTTGACGTTTATGCCATATATTTTTTTCGTTTTTCTTCGATACGACGATTTGGCTACGATAGGCACGGAAACGGACGAACACAGAGAAGGGATGCGCAATGGATCAGTTCAGGATCGACGGTAAGGTGGCCCTGGTCACGGGCGCTTCGCACGGGATCGGGTTCGGCATAGCGGTGGCGCTCGCGAAGGCGGGCGCGAAGGTCGCGTTCAACTGCCGCACCGCCGAGCGCCGGGACGCAGCCGTCGAGGCGTACCGCGAGGCGGGCGTCGAGGCGACGGGCTATGTGGGCGACGTCACGAACGAGGCGCAAATGCGCGATATGCTCGCCGATATCGCCGAAAAGCTGGGGCCGGTGGACATCCTTGTGAACAACGCGGCCGTCATCAAGCGCGTTCCCATGCACGAGATGGATGCCGAAGACTTCCGCCGCATCATCGACACGGATCTCACTGCGGCATTCATCATGTCGAAGCTGGTGCTGCCCTCCATGATGGAGCGCGGCGGCGGCAAGATCATCAACGTGTGCTCCATGATGAGCGAGCTCGGGCGTGAGACCGTGAGCGCGTACGCCGCAAGCAAGGGCGGCCTCAAGATGCTCACCCGCAACATCGCCTCCGAGTACGGCAAGTACAACATCCAGTGCAACGGCATCGGGCCGGGCTACATCGCCACCGAGCAGACGGCGCCCCTGCGCGAGCCGCTGCCCGATGGTTCGCGCGCGCCCTTCGACGCGTTCATCATCTCGAAGACCCCGGCCGAGCGCTGGGGATCGGTGGAAGACCTCATGGGCCCGGTGGTTTTCCTCGCCTCACCGGCGTCCGACTTCGTGAACGGCCACATCCTCTATGTCGACGGCGGCATCCTCGCCTACCTCGGCCATCAGCCGGAATAGCCGCATGCCAGATCATGTCAAATAACCCCAGGGGTTTTTCGACATGCTACCTCTTTCGCGCACCGCTCCTCTCCCCGGGGCGGTGCCCTTTTATATCGAAGTACTCTGCCGAATCACCCCATGCGGTTTCGACAGAGTTGCGGCACGCAACCGCTACACGTTCGCGTCGATATGCGTCATCCACTGGCGGCCGCTCCGCTGATCCGCCGACCCGCCGATGAGTTCCTCGCCGGGAATGAGCACGCCCTTGGGCGCCTCGTCGGCGATAACCAGGCGCGTGTGCGTGCGCGACGCCTCGACCGCCTGCTTCATCGCGCCGTCGGGGTCTTCGTCCATCACAATGACGTCGAAATCCGCGATGCTGGCAAAAGAAATGAAGCTCGGACGGCGCATCTTCGAGGTGTCCATGAGCACGATATGCCGATTCGAATGCGCCAGCATGCTGCGCTTGATCTCGGCGTTGCCCGTATACTCCGTCGCGAAGCCCTGCTGCGGGTCAAACGAGTCCGTTCCCATGAACGCCTTGTCCACGTAGAGCCTGCTCAAGATGTCGTTCGCGATGGAGCCGGTGATGTAGCGGTGGTTCTTGCGGAGCGCGCCGCCCAGGAGCACGACATCGGCATGGGGCAGGTTCGAATCGGCGAAGGTCGCGATGGAGAGGTCGTTCGTCACGATCGTGATGTCGTGCTTGCTGCCAAGCAAGCGGACGAACTCGAGCGTCGTCGTTCCGGAGTCCACAAAGAGCGAGTCGCCGTTCGATACGAGCCCGGCGGCGCACTCGGCAACCTTGCGCTTGGCATCGACGTTGAGGTTCATGCGCTGGTCCGGGTACGAGATGGTGATGGTGCGCGTGATCGAGACGGCACCGCCGTGCGTGCGGCGCAGCTTCCCGGCGCGCTCGAGCTTGTCGAGGTCGCTTCGGGCGGTGACCTCGGAGATGCCGAAATGCTCGCAGATGTCCGCCACATGGATCGAGGTACGGCTGTTCACCTCGTCCACGATCATGACGCGGCGCTCATCTGCAGAAACCTTACGCGGCTCCTTATTGTCCGTCTCCCACATGACCGGCACCCTCCCCGCCTACGCGCTGTACGCATTTCGTTTTCGAAACCATTATGCGCCAAACCGCGCAGAAACGAAAACCGAGCAGGAACCCACCCCCATGTCCCAATAAGGGACAGGTGCATTTTGGGACATGCCGGCACAAAATGATAATTTCAGTACCAGGTACTGAAATTATCATTTTTATCTTGGCCAGCGCTCCTCCGGGGAGGGCAGCTGCGGGAACTCGACATAGGGCTCGTCCTGGTACCAGTAGGCGACGGTCGCCACATCATCCTGGCGTTCGAACAGGCCGCGATGACATACGCCGATCTGCTGAAGCGTCACGCGAATGTCCTGCTCAAAGTGGATGGGATCGGGGATGTGCCACCGGTAGAACCCACGCATGGGAGGGACGTCGTCGTTGTGGTAGCGGTTGTACACCGTCGTGTCGCGGTTCGCGTAGAACGGGTATCCCAGAAACGGCGTGCAGTAGTTCTGCTCGACGGTCTTGCCGGTCTCGTGGGAGGCGAAGCTCCACGCGCCACCGAAGTAATCCTCCGTACCCGTTCCGCAGATAGTGGGATACTCATCGTCGCCGTCGAGGTAGAACTTCATCTCGCCCTCGCCCCACCAGTAGCGCTCGAGCGTGGAAAGCGCGAGGTATGTCCCCACGTACTGGCCGCGCCCCCGCACGTTGTCGAGCACCACGTAATCGCGACCCTTCTGTGTGAGGCGTTCGCGGCGCCACTGGGCGTGGAAGTACCCGGCGTTCTGCGGCACCTCGCCCAAGCAGTAATCGACCTGGTAGAAGAAGGACGAGATCGCGTTCTTATGCTGGTTCTCGAGGGTGATCCTCGCGTGGCGCTTGAACGGCATGGGGAAGTAGCAGTTGAGGCCGCGGTCGGGAATAACCACGATGGGCAGCGAGTTCACCACGCATCCCTGACCGAACCCGCAGCAGAAGAAATCGCCTAGCGGCACCTCGACGGACGGGCGTGTCTGACCGTCCCAGTAGAAGCGCAGCACCAGGTCGCGCAGGACGAAGCAATCGGCATCAGTCGTCTTGTCCTTGACGGTGATCCAGATGTGCTGAATCGTGCCGGGGCCTTCGATATCGGCGAGCTCGACGGTATCGCCCGGCTGGATGCCGCGCAAGCACGGCGATCCCTTGCGCGACGGCCCGAGATCGCTCGCCGCCATGCCGCCCTTGCCCTTCTCGCCGCGGCGGTTCTCGCCGTTGATCGCGCGGGACTGCCCGCCGGTGATGAGTGCAACAGAGTTCCAGTTCATATCGAGCATGATGAATCCCTTTCTCGATGGTGCTCGGGATGTCAAATTACCCCAGGGTTTTTCGACACGACACGCGCGCCGAGCGATATTCGGTTGTGGCAAACCCCTGGGCATGTCGAAAAACCCCTGGGGTAATTTGACGTCCCCCTCCGGCCGAGCCGCCGTCAGGCAAGGCCGAAATGGTGCAGCGCGGTGGCGACGCCGTCCTCTTGGACCGCATCGGTCACATAGTCCGCACAGGCGCGGGCAGCGGGCAGCGCGTTGCCCATGACCACCGCTACATCCACGGCGGAGAGCATGGTCACGTCGTTTTCGGAGTCCCCGAACCCGTACACCGTGCCGAACTCGATGCCGCGCTCGCGCAGCGCCCGCCAGATGGCGCGCATGCCTTCAAACTTGTTGATATCCGGAACCGTCATCTCGTGCGCGCCGATACCTAAGTCGGATACGACGAAGTGCTCACGGATGAACGACATGGCCGGTTCCAAGCGATTGAGCAGAGCGGTGTCGAACACGATCTTTGCGACCTTGAACGAATCCGGCTCCGCAAGCAGCGCACGCACGCCCTCGATGTCGACACGCCGTTCCTCATGCGCCTCGTCGTCGAACAGCGACGGCACATCCGGCCAGCTCAGGGTAATGCCGCTCGTCGCCGTCTCGAGATATGCGGGCATGTGCACCCGTTCGAACACATCGACGAGCTCGCAGATAAGCTCATGCGGAATGCTGCGCTCGCGAATCACCTCGCCGTCGAACTCCACGTGCCCGCTGGCGAGCATAATCTTGCCCGCAAACGGGCAGGCGAGCACCGCGGGCGGAACCGATACCGGCGGACGCCCCGTGCAGAGCACAGCGATGTTGCCGCGCTCCACGAAACGCTCGATCGCCGCGTGCACCGCGGGCGTTGGCGCGGAAAGCTCATGCGGAATGTCGTCGTGATCCCACGTGAGTGTGCCGTCGACGTCGAAGAACGCGACCGCCGGCAGCGCGTCCTCGCGCCTAATGCGCCCTGTGGCATCCACCTGCAGCCGCACGTCCGTCGCCGCACTTCCCCGGAGCACCCGCTCGACGTTCCTGCCGTCGCTCGCCTCGAAAAACGCCTCCGCCTCGTCCCGACCCATGCCACCGCGCACCTTGCGCGCAACGAGCCGTTCGTGCAGCAGCGACGAATCGGCGTCCAAAAAGATTGTGCAGTCGGCCAGCTCGACGAGTCCGCGCCACGGCTCCTCGTCGAGCAGCAGGTAGTTTCCCTCGACGAGCGCCACGGGCGCATCGATCGTTATTCCCTCGGACACCACGTCGTGCTCGATGCGACTATAGACCGGCCAATTCACCGGGCGTGTAGCGGTACGCGTCTCGCGCACCTTCTCGATGAACGCGTGCACATCGAAGGTCTCGGGTGCGCCCTTGATCGCGCGGAGCGGAAGCGTGCGACCATCCGCCAACGTCACGTCGTGGCTGTCCAGATAGGTGTTGGGAAAGTGAAACCCGTCCATGCCGATCGCTTGCATACGCGGCAGCCGCGGATCCTCCTCCGCCAAGCGCTCCAGCGTCGCAGCGAGCGTAGACTTGCCGGCACCGGGGGGCGCCGCGATGAACACGATGGTGCGTGCGCAGGCCGCATCTACGCGCTCCGTGCAGCGCGCAATCCGGTCGAGCAGCGGCAGCAGCACGCGCTCCACATCGGCATCGCGATATTCAGCGGCAACCGCCTGCCCGTTCACCTCAAGCTGAAATGTCGCCACTGCGCACGCTCCTCTCACATCTATACCGCTCCGTTACCGAACCATCGCGACTCGTATCTCCCACATGTGCATATTCTGGGAGATACGGGCGCGTTGGAACGGTCTTATTGCCTACCTTTGCATATTATGGGACTTACGGGCGCCCGCATGCGTAGCGCCGCACTCACACGCCCGCGGCACATCCGCAGCACCGCGCTCGAGCGCCCGCGTCCCACCTGCATCCTACAGCTTGCGAACCTCCGCCGCCATGACGCGGCACAGATCCTCCGCCTGGGGCATGACGCCGCACGCCTCGAAGAAGCCGTGGTCGCAACCCAGGTAGCGGATGGCGCGCACCTCGACGCCCGCCGCGCGGAGCTGCTGCGCGAACTTCTCGTTCTGATAGCGCAGGTAGTCGAACTCAGACGAAGCTATGACCGTGCGCGGGAACACGCTCAGATCCTCGCAGTACGCGGCCGAGATAAGCGGGTCGAGCATCTTCTGCGCATCGCCGGCGGTATAGACCGCGGATAGATCATCCACGGAAGTCTTGATGCGGTCGACGCGGCTCTTCGCCTCGACGGCCTGCTCGGGAAGCCACGGGTACATATCGTACGACCATTCGGGCGGCACCGGGCCGCTATCCACCGCAGGGTACATCTCCATGACAAGCTTCACGAGGCCGGAGCCGGCACGCAGCTGCACGACGCCGTTCGCCAGGCTGCCGCCGGCGGAGTCGCCCACAACTGCGAGGCGGCCCATGTCGATGCCCAGGCGCTCGGCGTGCTCGGCAAGATAGTCGAGCGTCTCGTCACAGTCGTTCAGGCCTGCCGGGAACGGATGCTCCGGCGCGAGGCGGTAGTCGGGGAACACGACCACGCAGCCCGCCTGCTCCGCAAGATAGCGCAGCGCCGGGCGGTACATGCCGATGTTGCCCACGGTGAAGCCGCCGCCATGGTAGAACGCCACCACGGGAGCGGGCGCCGCGAGCCCCTCGGGCATGAACACGTAGAGCTCGATGTCGCGCACGTCGCCGCCATCGTGGCCGGTGAGATGCATGGTCTCGACCGTCTCGGTGACGCCGCCACTGTCGATGTCGTGGTTCTCCTTGTTCGGACGCTTGCGCATCGCCTCGAAGTCCACGCCCGCCGGGGTCACGAAGGCACCGCTCAGGCGCTTCTGCGTGAGCTCGTAGACGCGCGGGTCGAGCGCATGCTCGCGCTCCTCGTCCGGCATGGGGCGCAGTTCGAGCTCCGTACCGTCGTCGAGCACAACAACCCGCGTGCCGGCGGCGATGATGTCGGCGAACGAGGCGTCGTAGGTCCTTCCGTCTTTCGCCATGGCGCTCACCTACAGTCCTAGCTCGTCGAGCTTGGCGTCGAGCGTCGCGATTTCTTCATCCGTGAGCGACCAATCGTAGGCGGAGCAGTTCTCGATGGCGTGCGCATCGCTGCGGACGCCCACGAGCGCGCAGCCCACGTAGTCCTTCTGCGTGCTCCAGTTGAGCGCGACCTGCCCGACGGGCTTGCCGTGCGCCTCGGCGATGCCGTCCATGACCTTCAAGAGCTCCTGTACCTTGGAGAACTTGGGCTCACGGAAGTAATCGTAGAACGTGAGGCGCGTATCGCCCTCGGGGAAGTCGGGCGTGGTGCGGTACTTGCCGGAAAGGATGCCCGCACCCATGGAGCCGTACGTCATGGAGTCGATGCCGCGCGCGGCGCCCCACTTCATAAGGTCGGTGAACGTACGGTCGACCATCGAGAACGGCGGCTGCTGCACATCGACCTTGCCGTACTTCTCGCATTCCTCGATCATCTCCGTGGTGAAGTTGGAGACGCCGATGAAGCGAATCTTGCCCTGCTTGCGCAAAAGCTCGAGTGCGCTCATGGTCTCGGCGAACGGCGTGTTCATATCCGGCCAGTGCACGAAGTAGAAGTCGATGTGGTCGGTCTTGAGGTTGTAGAGCGAACTCTCGACCTCGCGCATGATGTTCTTGAACGAGGAGTCGCGGTCGTAGCCGTTTGGGCTCGTCACGAGGCCGACCTTCGTGGAGATGAGCACTTTGTCGCGATAGCCGCCGGCGAGCGCCTCGCCCACGACCTTCTCGGAGTAGCCGTTGCCATAGCACGGCGCCGTGTCCACAAGGTTCACGCCGTTATCAATCATGGTACGGATGGCCTGAATCGAAGCCTCGCGGTCCACCGGGCCGTAGTTGTCGCCACCGATTGCCCAGGTGCCCACCGCGAGCTCGGAAACGTCCACGCCCGCGTTCTGGAAATGCTTGTAGCGCATGATGATCCTTTCTGGTTGAGTAGAACAACAGGTGCCGTTCTGCAAGCGGTACCATCAAAAACGAGTCCGCCGGAGGGTACGGAGCGGCAGCATCGTCTTGGCAGCCGAACAGAGCGGGGAATGGAGGACTAACACTCGCCCAACGCCTCGACGTATGCCGAGCCACCCCGCACCCCTCCGGCGGACTCGCCCCAATGCCCTGAAAGAGCGGCGGCCGACACTTCCATGCCGGCCGCCGCTTCGTCGTGATTCAACGGTATCCTACGAAAACCGAATCGTTCCTTACATCACGCCGATGAGGCCGAGCACGATGGCGAGAACCATGATGCCGACGAGGATCACGTTCACGTTGACGTTCTTGTTGCGCATGAGCCACAGCACGAAGAGGGTGAGGCACAGCGGAACGAGGCCGAGGAAGATCTGATCCAGGTAGCTCTGGAGCGTGATGGGATCGGAGCCCTCGACCGGGAACGAGATGATGGAGGTGAACTTGACGTTCGCCGCCGTCATGGCGCCGATCATCGTAAGGCCGACCGTCGAGGTCGCACGCGTCACGAGACGCATGAGGCCGCCCTCATAGAGCTGGGAAATGAAGTTCGTGCCCAGCGTGAAGCCGAGGTAGGTCATGAAGTAACGGCACAGAACCGACGGGATGTTGTAGATGAGCAGGAACAGAATGGCGCCGAGCGGCGAGCCGGTCATGGCGATGTTGATGCCGATGCCAGCGGCGATGACGCGCAGGCAGCCCCAGAAGATAGCATCGCCGATGCCGGACATGGGACCCATGAGCGAGACCTTGGTACCGTCAATGGACTCGGTATCGAAGTCGTCGTGCAGGGTGTTCTCGCGCTCCATGGAGGCGACGAGGCCCATGGCGAACGTACCGACGTTCTGCGTGATGTTGTACCACGTGGTGTGACGGGTCATTGCGTCGGCACGCTTCTCGGGATCGTCCTTGTAGTAGCGGTTGATGGCGGGCATGATCGAGTACAGCCAGCCATCGGCACCCGCCTTGGCGGCTCCACCAGCACCAGAGGCGAACACGGTGAAGGAACGGAGGAAGATCTTGTTCAGCATCTTCCGATCATCAGCGGAAAGCTTTGCAGTCAACTTGCTCATGCGAAGAAATCCTCCTCTTCAGACGTCGCGGCATCATCGGAAGCAGCGGTGGCGATACCCTTGTGCTCCATGTCGAAGAGCTCCTTGTCGCGGAACGCCTGGATGGCGGCGAAGATGACGCCGATGCCAGCGATGGCGATCATGGGCAGGCCGAGGTAGATGTTCAGGATGAAGCCCAGGAAGAAGTAGACGGCGAGCTGAGCGCTCCAGAGCATCTGGAGGAGCAGCGCCATACCGACGGCAGGCAGGAGCGAGCCGACGGCGTTGAGGCCGTTCATGAGGTTCGTCGGAATCTGGTTCACGATAGCCGAGACCGGCTCCGCGCCCAGGTAGACGCCGAAGAAGGCGATGAGGGCGAACACGGCGTACTTGATGAACCACAGCACATAGTGCTGGATGGCAAGGCCGCGCTCATGGCCGCCCTGGGCCATGCGGTCGAAGTTGGGGCCAAAGAGCGTGCACACGATGTTGTTCATGAAGATGGACAGGAACGCGGTCACGACGCCCACGGGGACGGCGACGGTGATGGCAGCGCTCTGCTCCACGCCCGCAGCGGTGAAGGCCACGGCAAGGGCGGTCGCGGTCACGGGCTCGGCGGAAATGGCGCCGCCGATGTTCACCGCGCCCATGAAGATCGCCTCGAGCGAGGCGCCGACGATGCAGCCCATGGGGATGTCGCCCATGAGGATGCCGGCGACGAGGCCGACCGCAATCGGGCGCTCGATCATGCACTGGCCGATGAGCCAGTTACCGCCGTAGCAGATCACTACGGTCAGCCAAGCCATAAAGGCCAAACCAAGCATATCTGGTTCCTTTCTCTCCCCGGGAAGGTCGGCGCTCCTCAGAGGGACGGCGCGCCTCGCTTGCCCGGATTAACCGATTACTTCGTGGCTTTCTCGATAAGCTCTTTGATCGAAACCTTGGGGTTCGACGGAATGAGCTGGTGGAAGACCGGCACGTCGAGCTCGCAGAGCTCCTTGGCGGCTTCCAGCTCCTCGGGGTTGAGCATGATGGTGGAATTGAGATTCACCTTCGTGGCGGGGTCGGTCTTATCGAAGCGACCCACGTTCGCGATGTTCACGCCCTCGATCTTGCCGGGGCACCCCTTCACGAGCTCGAGCACATCCTTCACGCAGTTGGTGAGCGCGAAGATGCGCATGGAATCGGCACGGGGATCGTTCACGATACGGCACGCGTCCGGCACATCCTTCACCAGAAGCTTCTGACCAGCGGGGGTACCCATCTGGAGCGTCATGCGAAGAGCGTCGCTCTCCACCGCGTGCTTGTTCGCGACGATGATGCGGTTGGTGCCAAGCTCCTTAGTCCACACCAATGCGACCTGACCGTGAATCAAACGATCGTCCACACGAACCTGTGCGATCATAGTTCCTCCTCTCCCTAGTCGAAGAAGTCGTCGTCGGTGCCCTCTGAAGCCGACTCGGTCTCCTCCGTGTCTACAAGCTGCATCGTGGCCCTGGCGGTCTCGATGGTCGCTTGGAGACTGTCCTTCGTTATGCGTCCCGGGGCGAAGAGCACCTCGATGATGAGCCCCAGGTTGCAACCGGAAATATGGAAAACGTTGGGATGGCCGGGAGCGATGAGCGCCACCTTCTGGCACACGCTTCCGCCGTAGATGTCGGTGAAGATGACGCCGTCGTCATCTGGGCCAATCGAATCGACGAACGCCTGGATGCGCTCGGTGTAGTCCGACTCGTCCACGTAGGCGCAGATCGTCTCGATGGCGCCCTCGCCGCCCGTGAGCAGCGAGATGGAGCTCTTGAAGCCGTCGGCGAGATAGCCGTGCGTCGCGATAAGGATCTTCTTCATGCGTGTCTCCCTTTACCTGCGCTACGCGAGCGTGTAGCCGTTGGGGTTGAGCAGGCGAATCTTCGAGGCCACGAAGTCCGTCATGTCCTTGCCGGCAGCCTGCATGAGGCCGAAGGCGTTCTCGTCGAACTCGCCCGTGGCGACGTTCTTCTCGATGGACTGGTACATGGCGCGGAAGTACTCGGTGGCGATGTTGTACTTGCTCATGCCGAGGTTCACCGTCTCCTGGAGCTGCTCATCGGGAATATCAGAGCAGCCGTGCATGACGAGCGGGATGGACACCGCGGCGCGGACCTCCTTGATGCGCTCCATGTCGAGGTGCGGGGTCTTCACGTACGGACCGTGCGCGTTGCCCACGGCGATGGCGAGCGAACCACAGCCCGTGCGCTCGACGAACTCCGCCGCCTGTGCGGGATCGGTATACATGTCCGAACCCACGAAGTCCTCGGCGTTGGCACCGCTGCCCACATGACCGAGCTCGGCCTCGATATCGACGCCGAAGACCTTGCCGACCTCGGCAACTGCCTTGGTGAGCGCGACGTTCTCCTCGTAGGGCAGGCTCGAGCCGTCGACCATGACGGAGGGGAAACCGTCGCGGATGCCGCCCACGGCAATGTCGTAGCCGGCGGAATGGTCGAGGTGCACCGCCACAGGCACGCTCGCCTGCTCGGCGTAGTGGCAAGCGATGGCGGCCACGAGCTTGAGCGGGATGTACTCATAGAAGCCCGGGAAGAACTGCACGATGACGGGCATGTGCTCCTGCTCCGCACCGGCGACGATGTACTTGATGGTCTCGAAGTTGAAGGTGTTGACTGCCGGGACACCGTAGTGATGCTCGGTGGCGTGCTTCAGAAGGTCGTTGACCTTGACGAGTGCCATGTGAAAAACCCCTTTCGTTGCGGTTTCGATACTTCGACGAACGGCCATGCGGCCGGTGTGTCCTATTCGCGCGACATGGATGCCACGGCGGGCTCGTGAGCGTGGGAGATGGAGGCGCGCCATGCTCGATAGGCCACGAGCACGACAAAGGTGCTCACGAGCACCAGCCCGGCTGACAGGAAATACGAGGCGCGCATGCCGAGGGTGTCGCCGATGGCGCCGCCCGCGAGGTTGGCGACCATCATGGCAAGCCCGCTCTGCACGAGCACGAAGATGCTCTGACCTTGGGAGAGCTTTCCGGGAAGCACGGCCTCGGCCGCGTAGCGCGTGCAGCAGTAGTACACGGTCATGTACGTCACGCTCTGCAGCAGCTGCCCGGCGACCATCGTGGTGACGGTGCCCATGCCGATGAGCACCAAGCGGGCGACCATCATCACGCATGAGAACGCCAGGAGGCGCATGACGCCGAAGCGGTTCACGAGCTTGTGCGAAAAGAGCAGGATGGGAAGCTCGCTCAAGGCGGAAACCGCGCTGAGCACACCCACAAGGCTCTGGCCGTACCCGAGCTCGACGACGTATCGTCCGAGGAAGCTGCCCGAAAAGCCCAGCCCCATCTGGCTCACGAAAGCGAAGGCAAGGATGAAGAAGATCTCCTGCGTGCGGAAGATGCCGAGCACGGGGCGATCGGAGGCGAAGCGCACAATGGACGTCGCCTGGGGTTGCGCGGCCTGGTTTTCGGCGGCGGCTTCTGCAGCGGACGGCTCGTCCTGCAGAGCTGTGCGCGCGCCCTCGCGGCGGCGCGCCTGAGGCAGCGCGATGACGGCGGCGAGGAACACGAGGGAAAGCGCCGTGACCACGATGAACTGCGCCTGCGGCGCGCGGTCGAGATAGAGGCCCACGATGAACACGACAAACGCGTAGCCGGTCGTGCCGCCCATGCGCACATGGGCGAATTCGACACCGAAGTCGTTGCAGCTCTGGATAACGAGCGCATCGCACAGCGGCAGGAGGGCGGAGAAAAAGAGCACGAACACGATGGTCGCAATAAGCACCGTGAGGTAGCTCGTGCCGACGTAGTACAGCAGCGCCGCTGCGGCGGATGCGGCCGCGAGGAAGCCGAGCACGAGCTTGCGCTTGCCCGTCGCATCCGAGAGGCGCGCCCACAGGGGCTGGATGAAGATGATTGCGAGCGGCGAGATGGTGAGCAGCACGCCCACTTCCGTCGCGGAAAGGCCGATCGAGGTGAAGTAGGAACTCAAGAACGGGGTATAGGCTCCCGCGCACATCCAGTAGGCGATGTTAGCAACCAGAAGGAGGAAGCCCGTTAAGGAGAACCCCCTCCCATGGGCGTTTTTACGGGTTGCGGACACAGCAGTCTGCTCGTTGGACAGCGCGCTATTGGAACGGGAATCCACTTGCATGTGACACGACGTTTCAGACGTTTGAATCGCCATGTACTCCCCCTTCCCGTTATCGCGCATCTTCTCCGCTGCGTGATCAGATGTCTCCACATCTTAAAACGAGAGTTTCATATTCTACTCTCTATATGAAACGCTCGTTCATTGAGTCATATCATAGCGATTCGCAGTTTCTTTGTGAAGTACTTTTTTGTAATGACGTTTCATAATTATGAAATTCCCCTGCGTAGGGTACTATTTGCTCAGGAAGGAATGTGTCAAAGGAGCTGCCGTGCCCGATAAAAGCCGCGTAATCCAAACGATTCTTGCGCTCTACCACAGCCTGTCCCCCACCGATCAGAAGATCGCGGATTTCATCATCGAGCACCGAGACGATATCCCCGATATGACCATGCGTGTGATCGCAGCGGGCTGCGAGGTCTCGAGTCCTACCGTCTCGCGGTTCGTAAAACGCATCGGCTACGATAGCTTCGCCGAGATGCGCCTCGCGCTGGCGCGCAACGAGGTGACGTCGAACAGCGGCTTCATGCTGGGCAACACGACCGGTTCCGTTTCCTTCGACCACTTCCAGGAGTCGCTCGACTTCATCCTCTCCTGCAAGATGTCTGAGCTTGCCGATACCGTCGCGAGCATCGACCCCGATACCATCAAGGCCGTCATCACGCTCTTCCAAACATCGGACACCGTACTCATCACGGGCGTGGGCAACACGTTGAGCGTCGCGGCAAACATGGCGTTCAAGCTCCGGCATCTCGGTGTGCGCGCCATCGCGCCCTCAACAACCGAATACGCCGCAAGCTATTCTTTCATGATGAACGCCCACGACGCGCTCGTGATCATCTCGTCGTCCGGCCTGTCGAAGCGGCTCAACCGCATCCTCGACAACGCGGAGGACAATGGCACGCCCGTGGTACTCATTACCTCGAACCCGGAATCGCCGCTCGTCGCTCGTTCGACGTACGTGATCATGACGAGCCAGCGCGACCGGCTCTTCGCCTACGGCGTCCCGTTCTCGCACAACTCGGTGAATTTCATCATCGAGGTGCTCTTCCTCTTCCTGCACGCGAGCTCGACCGACGTCGCGGAGCACATCAAGCTCTTCACGCACGCGTACGATGACCTCGACAAGGCCATCGACTTCCGCAGCGGAGAATTCATCGACCTCGAAGACGGTACCGGCAGCGACTAGCCCCATGTCCAAAAAGGGACAGGTGCATTTTGGGACATCTATTCTTCTGAATGATAATTTCAGTACCAGGTACTGAAATTATCATTTTGTAAGCGGGGCGATCACGGCCTGGGCGATCTTCTCGGCGAGCGCGTTCATCTGCGCGATGGTCTCGTCGCGCTCCTCGCCCTCGAAGCGGTACGGCAGGTAGGGCTCCACCGCGTCGTGAATGAGGGCGACGTACTCCTTCGCGCCCTGGGACGAAAGGTGCGTGCCGTCGCCGTCGAAAAGGTCGTTCCGGTCTTCGCTGTAGCTGTACCAGTCGACGATGTGCACGTTGTCATAGCGATCCGCCGCGGCTTTGAGGGCGGCGTTCGTCGAAGAAACCCATCCTTGCGGGCTGCGCGTGGTCACGAACACCACGATGCGCTTGTCGCCCACGAGCTCCATGAGGCTGTCCACGGCGTCGTCTGTCACGTTGCCATTCGTTCCGAGCGCGAACACCACCACGCGCCCGGCGAGCCCTTGGCTCTCGTAGCTCAGGAACAGCTCCTCAGCGGCGGAGAACTGGCGGTTCTTCATGGCGTCGATGTGCCCATAGGGGAACGTCTCGTTGAAGGGATCGACGGCGCGAAGCGACACCGAGTCGCCGATCATGAGCACGTCGTAGGCATCTGCCGGGAAACCGTACGCATCCGTAGCGGGCTTTTGCTCTTCACCTTTGCCCGAGGCAGCGGAGTCTGCGCTCGGAGCGTCGCCTGATCCGTTCCCGTCATGGGAAGAGGCATCGGGCGAGCCCTCGATGAGCGCCGCGCCCTCCTCGCTCAGCGCCGAGGTGCTCGGCACGAAGACGAGGCCGCCCAGCGCGCCGAGGACGAGGACCGCCGCGCAGGCAACCGGCACGAAGCGGCTGCGCACGTATGCGGAGAGGCTGAAGCTGCTCGACGCGACCTGCTGGAGGAATGCACCGAACGCGCCCTTGCGGAACGGCGTCTCGATGAAGTGATACGAGAGCTCGGCCACCAAAAGCACCACGCCACATTCGATAAGATACATCCACCACGGCTTGGCGCTCACGTCGCCCACGGGGTTCATGAGGGCGAACAGCGGGAAATGCCACAGGTAGATGCTGTAGGAGCGCTGACCGAGCCACACGAGCGGCGGGAGCGAGAACACGCGCGCGAGCACGCCTTCAGGTTGCACGCACGCAGCGATGAGCACAGCCGAGAGCACGGCAGCGATGACCGTGCCGCCGCGATAGGTGAACGCGGTGTAGCCGTTCGTGTACACGACGAGCGCGACGAGTCCCGCCAGCGCAGCGATGCCGGCAATGTCGAGCGCGCCCTTGCGGAGGATCCCCTGCTGTTGCGGCTGGCGATGATACGGGTTCGCGGTCTCGCCCACAACCTGAGCCGTCGCATGGGCGTCCCAGGTGAAGGGATTCATGGAGCTCGTGCGTACGAACGCGAGCAGCGCGCCGACAAGCATGGCGAAGGCGCGCGTATCGGTGCCGTAGTAGACGCGGCTCGGATCTGCCGCGGGGTTGTAGAGCAGCGCCATTCCCAGCGCGGAAGCTACTGCGAGCACTGCCACGACGACGCGGATCACCTTGCGACGCGCGCCAAAGCGCAGCAGCACGAACAAAAGCACCGGCCACACCACGTAGAACTGCTCCTCGATGGCAAGCGACCAGAAGTGCGTGAGCGGCGAGGGGTCGCCGAGCGCGCCGAAATACGAGACATTGTTGAAGATCTGCCACCAGTTGTTGAAGAACAAAAGCGACGGCAGGATGTCGGGGCGCATCTTCGTGAGCATCACGTGGTTGAAGATGGTGCAAAGCAGCGCCACGACCACCACGAGCGTCACGGTGGCGGGGACGAGGCGGCGCACGCGGCGCACCCAGAACCCTTTAAGGTCGATCGTGCCTGAACGCGCGAACTCGATGCGCAGAAGGCGCGTGATGAGGTATCCCGAGAGCACGAAGAAGATCGTCACGCCCTGAAAACCGCCCTGCGCCCACGTGAAACCCAGATGGTAGAGAACGACGGCGATGACCGCAAACGTACGGATGCCATCGAGAGCGGGAATGTAGCGAGAGCGCGGGGCGTCGGAATGTCCTGCGCGCCCCGCGCGATCGTTCGAGGTGTCCGCCGAGCTTGCCGTAAGTGCAGCTGTGCGCGGCGAACCCGCAGCATGCGAGCGTGTACCCGAAGCGGCGGCATGGCGGGGCGCAGGCACGGACGCGCGGCGCGGCGTAGGCGTGGCAGACACCTTGCGGTGCGAACCGCGCTCCGGTGCACGATGTTGCATATGTCCGGTCTGTCCGGTCATGGATCCCTATCTCCGTCCTTCATCCAAGTGAGCTATTATAGCGCGTTGGCCTGCCATTTTGGCAGTTTTCGATGATTCCCTTACCTTCAACCACATTTTTATAATGGGTTGGTTGGGGACGTGCTCCTTCCAACCCATTTCTGAAGATCCAGACAAACCGGACGCTCTCTCTAAAAATGGGTTGGAAGGAGCACGTCCCCAACCAACCCACCATTAGAATCCGAGCGCTTGGAGGACAAACATCACGACGGTGAGCACCGTGATGAGCACAATCGTCGCCCAGGTGAGCACGTTCCACACGCGCCCGTTACGAAACCGCCCGAGGATGCGCTTGTCGCGCGCGATGAGCACCAGAAACACCAAAAGCACCGGCAAGAGCACGCCGTTGATCACCTGCGCGCTCATCATGATGTCGAAGAGGTTTACATCGGGTAGGATCACCAGCAGCGCAGAAAACACGATGATCCCCGTGATGATGCCGCGATACGTGGGTGCCTCCTCCCACGTACGGTCCGCGCCGCGCTCCCAACCGAACGCCTCGCAGATCGCGCTCGAGGTCACGCCCGGCAGCACGCAGGCTGCTAAGAAGCTCGCCGCGACGAGCCCCGCGCCGAAGAGAATCGTCGACCACTGCCCCGCGATGGGTTCGAGCGCAAGCGCGGCATCGGCGGCGTCGGCGACCTCGATGCCCTCCGGATGCAGCACCGTCGCCGTCGTCACGATGATGAACCACGCGATCGCGCACGCCACCACCGAGCCCGAGACGGTGTCCACGCGCTGCAGCGCGATCCCGCTTTCGTCTACGTTCTTATCGACCACGTTGTTCTGTGCCAGAAAGATCATCCACGGCGCGATCGTGGTGCCGATCGTCGCTACCAGAAGCGACACGTAATCTGGATCGGCGACCATCTGCGGCGTGACCGTCGCGCGCGCCACGAAACCCCAGTCCGGCCCCACCAAAAAGGCGGCGGCCACGTACGTGAGGAAGACACAGCTTACCAGCAGCAAGATCTTCTCGATGCGCTGGAAGCTCCCGCTCATGGTGATGAGCCAGATGATGAGCGCCACGAGTGGCACCGAGATGGCGGCGGGAACGCCGAAGAGCGCAAGCCCGCTCGCGAGTCCCGCGAATTCAGAAATCGTGACCGCGGTGTTCGCCACCAAGAGCGCACCCATGGCAAGCGCCGAGAGCCGCACGCCGAAGCGCTCGCGAATGAGCGAGGCGAAGCCCTTACCCGTCACGCACCCCAGACGCGCCGCGGTCTCCTGCACCACGATGAGCAAGAGCGCCATCACCGGCAAGATCCACAGCGTGCCGTAGCCGAATGTCGCGCCGGCGCTCGAATAGGTCGCGATGCCGCCCGCATCGTTGCCCGCGAGCGCCGCGAGGAGCCCCGGTCCCATCGCCCCGAGCACCGCAAGCGGCGTGAGGCGACTCTGCCCTTCCCGCGCCATGGCCTATCCCGCCAGCACCAGCACCGAGGCCGTCGCGGCAAGCGCGTAGACCACGCACGCAGCGAGCACGGCGATGAGGCTCATGGCAGTACCCGAGGTATTGAGGTCGTGCTCGTCGCGCCAGAACAGCACCTTGAGGTAGACGACGGAGCTCGTCGCACTCAGGGCGACTGTCGCCGCCGCGCACGCGAAGCACGCAGAAAACATGCGCGCCGGGGCGGCCTGCTCGGCACCCGTGAAGGCCGCGCCCATCATGAGCTGGCCGCAGAGGAACACCACGAGCGCGATCACCACGCCCACCGCAACGGTCTGCAAGAAGAACGCGAGATACGGCGTCCCCTCGTGCTCATGTTCGTCGTATTCAAGGAAGTAGCTGCGCACGAACGCGGAGAAGCGGCTCGCCGTGAGCAGCACCACCGGCATGGCGCACATGGGATAGATGAAGCGCTGCGTGCCCGCGCCGAGGCTTCCCAGCGTCGCGGCGATGATGCCCGAGGCGACCGCCCATACGAGCACCCAGTAATGGCGTCGCGCGAACCACGAGAGCACATGCGTCGATTCGCCCTGCGCGTTCTCGCCCGCACCCATGCCAGCAATCTGCAGGTCTTCCTCGTGCTCCTCGGCGATGACGTCGAGCGCATCGTCGACGGTTACGATGCCGAGCACGTGGCGGTTCTCGTCGCACACCGGCACCGCCACGAGGTTGTACTTCGTCATCTCGTCCGCCACGTCCTCTTGGTCGAGGTCGGGCGCGACCCATACCACGTCGCGGTAGGCGAGGTCGGAAAGGCGTGCGTCGAGGTCTGCGACGATGAGCGTGCGCAGGCTGAGCACGCCCGTGAGCGCGCCCGTGCTGTCGAGCGTGTAGACGTAGTAGATGCTCTCGAAATCCTCGTCGAGCTTGCGAATGGCCTCGATGGCGTCAGCCGCGGAATCGGTTGCTGGCAGCGCCACGAACTCCGAGGTCATGATGCGGCCAGCGGTGTTCTCCTCATAGCCCAGGAGGTTGCGGATCGCGCGCTCCTCCTTCAAGCCCATGAGGCGCAGGAGCTTTTCGGCCTTTTCGTAATCGAGTTCTTCAATAAGGTCCGCGGCGTCATCCGGGTCCATGAGCGCGAGCATGCTCGACGCCTCGCGGTCGCTCATGCCCTCGATGACTTCGGCCACGAGCTCATCGTCGTCGAACTCGCTGATCGCCTCGGCGGCCTGGGCTGTGTCGAGCTGGGCGAAGACCTGGCTGCGCAGGCGCGGGTCGAGCTGCTCGATGATATCGGCGATGTCTGCCGGATGCAGCTCGTCGAGCGTCTTGTGCGACACGGAGAGCTTGATGGTCTGCGTGCTGCGCTCCAGAAGGTCCATGTAGGACCACGCGATGATGTGCTCCTCGAGGGGCTTTCCCACCGCGCGGGCAAGGCGCGAGACGATGCGCTCGAGCGCGGGGTGCATGGCGCGCAAGAGGCCGCGCGGCCCCACTTCGGCACCAAGCAGGCGCAGCTGATTCTCGCCGGAACTCGAGAGCTTGAGGTCGTTCACGCGCACAACTTTGAGCCCCTGCGTGTCGACGATCTGCTTGTTCAGGATATCGCGCGCCAGCAGCAGCTCATCGGGCTGCAGGTACGAGAAGCGCACGTCGGTGTCGCGCGTCTTGAGGTGCACGCCCTCGTCGTCCACGCGATCAACGTACTTGCGCCAGCTGATCATGAACGGCGTCTTGCCCGGCCCTTGGAAGGCGAGCGACGTCACATGCGGAAAGACCTCGCCCGTGGCGATGCCGAGGTCGTTCACAACTCCGAGCTTCTCTCCGTTCACATCGAGAACGGGCAGCTTGAGCATCTCAGAAAGATAGTTCATGGTGCTCCTTTGCGTTTCCTGGGCGCGGCCGACGGGCGGCGCGGAAAGCGTTTGCGCGATGCGGCGACGCCGAGGCGGCGTGCCGGGTCTTCACCCCATGCGCGCGCAAAGAGCACCCGCAGGGGTCACCGACTGTGAGGTCGAGGTTTCGATTTCACCTGTTGCCTTTCTCGTGACCCATATTGCCGGGTCAACTATAGCAGAAATTTGCGAACGCGCCGCCCTGTCGAGCAGGATCCCGGAGGAGCCGCCGCGCCAACACTTTGGGGACGGGGTCAAAAGTGTTGAATTCAACACTTTTGACCCCGTCCCCAAAGTGACGCCCAGAGTGTTGCCAAGGCGACATGTGCGTTAGACGTTGGGAAGCACGGCGTCCTCGGGCATGGAAACGGTGCCGTTCGCCACGTCTTCGGGGATGCGATCGTCCATGCTCATGAGCTCGCTCACCGTGACAAACTCGTAGCCCTTGGCGCGCAGGTCGTCGATGATCCCGGGCAGCGCCGCGACCGTCTGCTCGCGATTGCCGCCGCCGTCGTGCATGAGGATGATAGCGCCGTTGAACGCGCTGTTCACTGCCTCCGCCCGGATGGCATCCGCACCCGGCCGCTCCCAGTCGCACGTATCGACGTTCCACAGTACGTTGCACGAGATGAGGTCACCCGAGCGCGCCCACTCCGTGTCGCTGAACGCCCCGTAGGGCGCGCGGATCATCTGCGGACGCGCACCGCTCGCTTCACCCAGCGCATCAGCAGCAGTCGAGATCTCCGAGCGGAGCGTGTCGCGGTCGACCGTGGGCAGGTTGCGATGTGCCATGGTGTGGCTCGCCAGCTCCTGGCCTGCGTTTACGATCTCCCTGCTGCCCGACGGGTTGTTCTGCGCCTGAGAACCCAGGTTGAAGAACGTGGCACGTACGCCCTTCTCCTTCAATATCTCCAGAATCTGAGGCGTGTAGGCGCTCGGGCCGTCGTCGAAGGTGAGCGCCACGTACTTGCCGTTTGACGGGCGCGGGCTCACAGACGAAACCACCATATCCTGCGGTTCCTCGAGCACCTCTTCCGCTGTCTCGCCAGAGACCTCGCCGGTCTTCACCCGCTTGCTGCCCGCCTTGCCCCACTGCGAGACGAACTGGACCGCGCCTCCCGTTTCGTGCTGGATGCCGGGTGCGATCTCCTGCGTTTCCTCCGTCGACGGCTCCTCGGTATCCGCACCGTTCGCAACAGTGAAGACGTCGCCTTCCTGGATGCGCACCGCCTCGATCTGCTCGGGCGCGAGCTGCTCGTCTCGCAGGCTCACCGCGCACGGCTCGCCGCCTTGCTCCTCGAGCACGTTGCTGCCCACCGAAAGCAGCCGACCCGGCACCGCGCCGAAGTAGTCATGCTCTTCGAGAACCTGTGTGAGCGGCATGTTCACGCGAGCCACCACCTGCTCGCCATTCACCGAGATCGTCACGTCGCGCAGCAGGAAATACCATGCGCCCGCAAGGCCGATGACGAGCACGACCGCCACAATCGCCGCGACGACCACCTTGGCCTGGCCCGGGCGACGGGAGGGACGGCGACCGCGGGCGGCGCGCGACGCAGAGGCAACGTAGCGCTTCCCGTTTGCAGCCGTGGCGTAGTGGAGGTGCGTCGCCTTCCCTGGCTGGATATGATTTCTGCGATCGCTCACGATACTTCGCTTTCCTATGCAGACGCCGCGAACCGGCTGTCTGTGGATATGTCACACGAGCAGTCTACTAAATCGCACCGCCCCATGGGCGCGCACCGAGCGCTCCAGCCGAAAACCGAGCATGATTCAATACGAGATTGACAAGACCATAAGGCGCCCTTAAGAAACCCGTGAGATGTTCAGTCCAGGACTCAGAATCCCGCGCTTGGGACTTTGACACCAGGTCTTAAAGTCCCACTTCCGAGATTCATGATGTGGGACTTTGGCACCAGATCTTAAAGTCCCACTTCTGCACTCATGAGACTTTCGCACCAGGCCTTAAAGTCCCGCTTCCGAGATTCATGATGCAGAATTATCCGTTTGCGCGTGCCACAACGGATAAACTTGCATCGCGAAGCCTGGTTCACCAAGTATCGTCGCGCGAGATGTTCAGTCCATCTTCGTCGTCGCTCGGCATGACGGGCAGCGCGGCGTCTTCGGGCATCGAGGTGTGCGCGAGGTCGAGTTCTTCGGCGAAATCCTCATCCGTGGCGATGAGCTCGCTGAGCGTCACGATGGTGTACCCGTCCTCTTTGAGCTGGTCGATGATCCCGGGCAGCGCCTCGACAAGCTGCTCGCCCGTAACGTCGTTGTCGGTAAGCAGCACGATGTTGCCGTTGCGCGCCGCACCCACCACGTTCGCCTGCACGGATTCCGCACCCGGCAGCAGCCAGTCGCCGGAGTCGAGGTTCCACGAGACCACAGCGCCCACGATATCCATGCTCTCCGTCCAGTTCTCCGTGCTGAAGGAGGCATAAGGCGCGCGCAGGAGGTTCACGCGCTCGCCCGTAGCGTTCTCGATGGCATCGAATCCGCGTGTGAGCTGGGAACGCAGCTCCTCGCCCGAAAGCTCGGAAAGATTGACGTCGTTGTAGGCGTTCGAACCGATCTCGTGGCCTGCTTCGGCGATTGCCTTCGCCGCAGCGGGATTCTCCTCGACAGCATCTCCCTGCAAGAAGAAGGTCGCGGAGACGCCCTTTTCCTCCAGAATATCGAGAATCTGCTGGGTATAGGCGCTCGGCCCCTCGTCGAAAGTCAGCGCGATGTAGCGCGCATCCTCGGCGTCGGGCGAGACGGAGCGGTACGTGACCACGCAGTCCTGCACTTCCTGCACCACCCCGCGGTCGGCCGTGGTGCCGGTGAGCTCGCCCGTCCACACCTCGGAGCGACCGGGGATGCCCCAGGTGCTCACGTATCCTATGGCGCCGTTGCCTTCCACGGTGATGGTCGGCTCAATCGCCGTCGCCTCGACCTCGTGCTCCTCGTAGATATCCGCGCCGTCGTGGATCTCAAGCTCCTCGCCACCCTCAAGCTTCACGGTGTCGTAGGAGTCGGGATCGACCTCTTCGCCGTCGAGGGTCACGCTGAAACGCTCGCCGCCGCCGCGCGTGATCACGCTGTCGTCGACTGCGAGCAAGTTGCCCGGACGGCAGGAGTCCTCGAACCCCTCGTCTTCTATGACCTGCGTGATGGTGGCGCCGATATGAACGCTCGCGTCGTTGCCGTTCAGGGTGATACCGACGCTGCGGTTGAGGTACCAGATGAGGCTCGCCACGAAGAAGAGCGCTGCGCAGCCAACGATCACGAACGCATACGGCCGCCGGGCGTTACGGCGGCTGTTGCCGTGGCCGCCTCGACGGATGCGCGTGCGAGAGTGCCGGTTGTCACTTCCGAAGCCCTGTGAATGGCGAACGTACGAGGCACCCGGCCTGTGCGGTGCCTTCTTACGCGATCGCGAAAGCTGGTAGCCGGTCGTCTTCTGGTTGCGCCTGGAATGCAGGCGCTTCGGTGGGTAGGAGGTGGTGTGGTTGAGCAATGGTGCTCCTCCCCGTCGCGCGGCATCCGGCACCGAACACCGCGCGCTACGTGCTGTCTATCGTGAACAGGCGCCGCGCAAAGAGACGCGCCGCACCATACGCTAGCTGCGCTTCTTCGTCGAAGAGGACGAGGAAGCCTTCTTGAATTCACGCGCGAAGCCCGAGAACATGCCCCGCGTCTTACCGATCTGCTTGCCCAGGGCGCGGCCGCCCTTCTCCATGGTCGCGCTGCCGCGCTTGAGCGCCTCGGCACCCTTCTCGTCGAGCGATTCGGCACCGGAACGAACCTTCACGCCGATCTTTGCGCTCGCCTCGCCGGCCTTCGCCGCCACGCCGCCAGAGAACCCAAGCTCGGCGGCCTCGTCGGCGACGACCATCACGCCGTCTGCATAGCCCTTGAGGTAGGTCGCCGGCATATCGATGGTTCCCACAAGCGCCGTCGCGGCCATGCCGCTCGTGAGCGAGAACGTCGAGACCTTGCCCGTCTTGGGGTCGAACTCCGCGTCTGCACAGTATCCGAGCTTCTTGCCGGAAACCGTCACCGCGTCCATACCCGTCCAGATGATGCAGGCGTCCAAATCGATACCGAGTCGTTTGGCTGCCGCGGCATCGAAGGAGTCCTTCGCATCCGGCACGGCGAGCACGCCCTCGTATACACGAACGACATCGCGCGCGACGAAACGATCCGGCTGCTTGATCATGCCTGCGACATCGGGCGGTGAGACCATGAAGCCCACGACGCGCGAACCCTCTGGCGTGAACACCGGAAAATGGATCTTGCCGATCTTCTTCGGGTCACGCGGCGTACCGTCCTTGCGGGTGCGCTTCGCCTCCGCTGGGATGCGGTAGATCTTGAGCCCCTGGAAATCCTGGGTGCGCATTACGCCTCGGAAGCTGCCTCGGCCTCGGGCGCGACCTCGACCTCGACATCGGCGGCGGGCGTCACGGTGCCGCCGGCGATGGCCTCGTTCAGCGTCTCGCGCAGCTGATCCATGCGCTCGCGAGCGAGGTCGACCTTGGCACGGAGCTCATCGGTCTTCGCGTCGACCATCGGGCCGAAGTCGTTCATGGCAGCGCGAGCCTGCTCGGTGCCCTGCTCGTACATGTCGCGTGCGTTATCCCACGCATCGTTTGCCATATCGGCGGCCATGGCGCGCGTTTCCGCGCCGGCACGCGGCGCGATGAGGATGCCGATGACCGTACCGGCAGCGGCACCAAGCGTGGCACCGACGAGGAAGCTGAAACCCTTACCCATGAGCGTTCCCTTCTGTTGGCTTCGCCAGAGGCGGCGTACAGTTGCGCTCCATTATACCCGTGTGAGCCGCACGCGTGCACGGCAGCAGCATGTCAAATAACTCCAGGGGCTTCCGGAGCTGGCTGGCGTGCGACCCGGGGGGGGCTTCCGGCGCTGCCGCGTGTAAAATTACCCCAGGGGTTTTTCGACATTGCCCGGGGGCACCC
>CASFXG010000026.1 GCA_949298635.1 uncultured Coriobacteriaceae bacterium
GCACATGGAGAGCCTGCCCATCCGCTACTTTGACACGCACCCGCATGGCGACATCATGTCCGTCTACACCAACGACGTGGACACGCTGCGCCAGTTCTATGGCCAGACGCTGCCGCAGGTGGTGAACTCGCTCGTGACGCTCGTGGTCACCTTTGTTTCCATGTGCATGCTCTCGGTGCCGCTCACGGCGCTCTCGATCGCGCTCGTAACGGTCATGGTGGCAGTGACCGTGCGCTTCTCCACGCTCTCGGGACGCTACTTCGCCGAGCAGCAGGCGGCGACCGGTGCCCTCGAGGGCTACATCGAGGAGACGATCGACGGCCAGAAGGTCGTGAAGGTCTTCAACCACGAGGACGGTGCGCGCGAGGACTTCCGTCGCGTGAACGGGCGCATGCTCGAGGCGGCCACCCGCGCAAACCTCATCTCCAACCTCATCATGCCGCTCAACGCCAACATCGGGAACCTCTCCTACGTGATCGTGGCGGCCGTGGGCGCGGCGCTCGCCATCGGCGGCGTGGGCGGCCTCACCATCGGCGCGCTCGTGAGCTTTGTCTCGCTCAACCGCAACTTCACGCAGCCCATCACGCAGGTCTCGCAGCAGATGAGCTCCGTCACCATGGCGACGGCGGGCGCCGGGCGCATCTTCGCGCTCATGGACGAGGAAGCCGAGAAGGACGACGGCTACGTCGAGCTGGTGAACGCCCGCGAGCTGCCGGATGGCTCCGTCGAGCCCTGCGAGGAGCGCACGGGCGTCTGGGCATGGCGCCACCCCCACAAGGCCGACGGCACCGTCACCTACGCCCGCCTCACCGGCACGCTGGAGATGGACCGCGTGGACTTTGGCTACACGCCCGAGAAGAACGTCCTGCACGACATCACGCTCTACGCGATGCCCGGCCAGAAGATCGCCTTCGTGGGCGCCACGGGCGCGGGCAAGACCACGATCACGAACCTCATCAACCGCTTCTACGACGTGGCCGACGGCAAGATCCGCTACGACGGCATCAACATCACCAAGATTCGCAAGTCCGACCTGCGTCGCTCGCTCGGCATCGTGCTGCAGGACACGCACCTCTTTACCGGCACGGTCATGGACAACATCCGCTACGGCAGGCTCGACGCCACGGACGAGGAGTGCATGGAGGCCGCGCGCCTGGTGGGTGCCAACGGCTTCATCCGCCGCCTTCCGCAGGGCTACCAGACGCGCATCACGGGTGACGGAGCTGAACTTTCCCAGGGTCAGTGCCAGCTTCTGGCCATCGCCCGCGCCGCCGTGGCCGACCCGCCGGCGCTCATTTTGGACGAGGCCACCTCGAGCATCGACACGCGCACCGAGGAGATCGTGGCCGCCGGCATGGACGCGCTCATGGCAGGACGCACCACGTTCGTGATCGCGCACCGGCTCTCCACGATCAAGAACGCCGACTGCATCATGGTCATGGAGCAGGGTCGCATCATCGAGCGAGGCAGCCACGACGAGCTCATGGCCCAGCGCGGCCGCTACTGGCAGCTCTACACCGGCGGCAAGATCGGCGAGTAAGTATAAATACACCCCCATGCATAATTACCCCAGTGACTTTTTTACATCGCGATAGGCGTCGACGGCGGTCACACATCCATCTTCCGCGGATGTAAAAAAGTCGCTGGGGTAATTTTGCATGGGGTAATGTTACATGCTCGAACGCAGGCGGTTGAGCGCGCAGCAGAGCTCTTGCGGGCGCGGGAGAGCGAATCCGCAGGCCACATCGCCGCGCGCCGCGAGCGCCCACCAGCCGTCGTGCTCAAAACGGCGGTAGACCTCGTCCACCGCGTCGGCAAGCAGGTGCGAACCATCGAGCAGCCGCTCCTCGCCTATCAGACGCACCATCTGCGCAAGCGCCGCAACCTGTTCAGAATCGACAAGCTGCTCAACGAGACGAACATCGACCTCGCCTGACCCTACCGAGAAGCCGTCGAGCCCGTGCGCTCGCACCTTGACACCGCGTCCGCGCTCGTCGCGCCGAAACGCCTTGGCCGGCAGCGTCAAGAGCCGTCCCGAGAGGCCCCCGTCCCATGCGCCCGCACCCTTCGCACCAGATGCCTCTACACCGTGCTCCCGGCACACTTCGCGCACGCGCTCCGTGATGTCGAACGCCCGGTAGTGATCCATCTGCACCACGCAATCGGCAACCGGGAAGAACGCGCCGGAACTCCCCACCACAATCACCGAGCTCACGCCTCGCTCCTCCCACAGCGCTCGCACGCGCTCCACGAAGGGCGTGATAGGTTCATGATCTGCCGCCACGACCGCCTCCATGAGCGCGTCGCGCACCATGAAGTTCGTGGCGGAGGTATCCTCGTCGATCAGCAGCGCCTGGACGCCCGCTTCGAGCGCCTCGATGGTCGACGCCGCCTGCGACGTGCTGCCGCTCGCGTTCTCAGTGGAAAAGGCGCGCGTGTCGCGCCCATCCGGCAGGTTCGAGATGAACGGCGAGATATCTACACCCCGCACGGCACGCCCATCCTCGGCGCGGAGCTTTATCGCGGTTGCGTCGGTGATCACCAGCTCGCGCCCGTCGCCCGCCACATGGTTGTATATGCCCTCTTGCAGGGCTTTCAACAGCGTCGACTTGCCGTGATACCCGCCGCCCACGATGAGCGTGACGCCGCGGCGCACCCCTAAACCGCGCACGCGTCCGCGATGCGGAAGGTCGAGCTCGACGCTCAAACTCTCAGGCGAGATAAAGGGCTCGGCTCCGCGCAGGGGACGTGCAGAAACTCCGCTTTCGCGCGGCAGTACCGAACCGTCTGCCACAAACGCCACAAGTCCCAAGCGCGCGAGCGCCAAGCGCACCGTCGCCTGGTCCTCCGCAAGCTCCACCGCTTCACGCGCGGCATGCTGACACGCATCGTCGCACACGAGTGCGCGCTCGACGCATGCAGGCAAGAGGGCGAAGAGCATCGTCGCGAGCGCTCGGGCGTCCACCGTGCGTCCATGCGCGGGAAAACCCATCTCCAAGCGCAGCAGCACGCCTTCGTCCCCCACCTCGCAGGCGGAGCGGGGCAGCACCTCCGGCCCCGGCGAACTCGTGGCGATGAGACCGCTCTTCCCCGACCCGCGCACGCGAAAGCTCACGCGCTTGGCCTCGATCGCAAAACGGCGCGCCAGCAGGTCTTCGAGCGCCACACATCGCTCCGGCGTCGCATAGAGTTCGCGCTCGAATCCCGCCTGTGCCGCGGGCACGTGCACGGAGACGAGCGAAGGAGCCGCAAACGGGTCGCCCTGCACATGGTCGATCGAAAGCTCGAACCCATCCAGGTCGTACACGCCGCGAAGCGATTTGTATGCCGGATACCCGCGACCGTCAATCGCTGCCAGCTGGCGCTCCAGGTCACGCTTTGTCCTCACCGTGAGCCTTCTTCCCCTCTGCCGGTGCACGTAAAATTACCCCAGGGGTTTTTCGACATGACATGATGAGCGCACTTTTCAACACCCCTGCCATGTCATGTCGAAAAACCCCTGGGGTAATTTTACGTGCCCTGGCGATGTCGAAAAGTCGCTGGGGTAATTTTACATGCACGCTATCTGCGGCGGCGCTTGCTGTCCCCGAACTTCAACCACCCACGACGGCGGAACACGGCAATCTCTCCCAGCGCGACGAGCAAGCACAGCGCCGCCGCGACCGGATAGCCCCACTCCGCATTGATGAGCGCCATGTTGCGGAAATTCATACCATACCAGCTCGTGATGAACGTGAGCGGCATCGCGATCGTCGCCACCACGGTGAGCCATTGCATGATGCTGTTCTGCCTAAGGTCGATCTCCTCTTGATACATACCGTGCACCTGCAGGCTGAACTCCTGGAGAGACTCGAGACGCGTGGCGAGGCGGTCGACCTGCCGTGCCAAGGCGGCGAAACGCGCACGGTCATCGGCATCCAACGCGGCAGCCCCACCGTTCGCAAGCGCATCGAGTAGATCGGATATGCCCTGGTAGAACACATCGAGCCCACGCATATGGCGAGCGTCCGATATCATGCGCGAGCGGTCGACGCGCGTCCTGCCCTCGAGCAGCCGTTCCTCGACCTGCTCGAAATCGTCGCGGACGCGCGAGAGCAGCACCGGATGGTCGCGCAGGGGCGCACGCAAGAGCGCGCAAAGCACCGCTGCCGGCGATTCCACCGGTGCCGATCCCTCGATGAGCCGCGCGATCACCGGCTCGCATACACCACAGTCGTCGAAGAGCACAAGGCCGCGCTCCGTCAGCATGAAGCCGAAGCGAACCGCCGCCGACGCCTTGGCCGCTCCTGCAGGCAGCACGATGATGCCTGCCGCGCTCTTCCCCATTTGTTCGACAAAGGGAACCGCGGCATGTTCCGCCTGGGCGAGCACCTCGAGCAGAGTCCGGTCTGCAAACGCCCGCTCGGCATCATCGAAGCCCATGAGCTCGATGCGCGAAGACGGCTTATCTGCCTCGGCATCAGCACGATCCACCGCGACCAGGTGTTCTGCTTCGATCGTCCAAACATGGGCCATGAATAACCACCCCTCCGAAGGCTCTGCGACAAGGGCGCAAAGGCGCGAACGCTCCGCATATGCCGAACCACGCGCTTGAGACCATTCTACTCCGGCGCAAGCGGCAGCTTGCTCGATCATCCCGACAACACGCCGCTGCGCCTTGCTTCCTTAGCACCAAGCGCCCCACGTGCCGCCGGGGAGATGCAATCGGCGACGCGCGGGGCTAGAAGGAGGAAGCTATTCGGGGACGAGCAGGGCGCCTAGTGGCTGCCATGCTCCTTCGCCCGAGCATCCACAGTGATAGCAGGCGTGGTGGCAAGCCCGAGGAGTACGATCACCGCACCGACGGCGTATGCCGTGCGCGTGGAATCGTAACGCGCCTGGGCGTCGATCTGAACGAGCGCCTGCTGCTCGTCCGCCGTCATGGGAATATCGGCGATCTGCTGCTTGAACTCCTGATCGCTGCCGAGGTCGACCGTCACGTGCGCGACCTCGGCCGCCACGGCATCGGAGATGTGCGGGCTCGCCGCCGCCTCGGTGCGCACGGTGTTCGTGATACCGAAGAGCAAGATCGCGCCGAGCAGCGCCACGCCGATCGCCTGGCCGACGTTGCGCATGGTGCTCTGGATGCCGCCGGACTGCGAGGCGTCGCGCTCGTTCACCGCAAGCGCGACGATATTGCTCGCATGCGAGGACACCGTGCCAGCGCCGACACCGGCCATGAACGCACCGAGGTACACGCCGGGCGCGCTGCAACCGTTCACCGTCACCGAGAACGCCATGATGCCAAGCGCCGCCGCCATGGCGATGTAGCCTACCTGGATCACATGGCGCGGATGCGCGTGCGGAGCGAGCTTGGGGATGCCGAGCGCGAACGCGAAGGTGGGCACGCCCGTGACGATGGAGATCACGCCGACCTCGATGGGCGACCACCCAGCCACGAGCTGCAGGTATGGTGCCATGAGGATCGACTGCGCGCCCATGAAGAAGAAGGCAATTGCGTTCGCCACGAGTCCGGCACGCACCTGCGGGGTGGTGAGGAACGAGCGCGGCAGAAGCGCGATGCCGTTCTTCTGCTCCACGCGTCCTTCGACCTTCACCAAAACGCCGAGCACCACGATGCCGAGCGCGGCCACGGGCAGCGCAGGCGAGATGCCGAAGATGGTGAACGGGCAGCCCGCGAGCGGCTCCACAAGTCCCCACGACGAGATGCTGGAAAGGCCGATGAGGAAGAGGAAGAGCCCCGTCGCGGCAAGGGCGACGCCCGCCCCGTCGAACACGAGGTGCTCCTTGTCCTGCTCGATGCGGGGCAGCTCGAGCGAGAACGCGAAGACGAGCAGGAAGTAAGCGGCGAGCAGCGAGAACGTCATGCGCATGCCGCCCGTCTCCATAACGACGCCGAGTATGAGCGGGAGCACGGCGGAAAGGCCGGATGCCGCGCCGATGCATCCGAACGCGACGGCGCGGTTCGCACCCCGATACATGAGCGGGATAAGCCCTAAGACCGAGGGGATGAGGAAGCTCGCGCCGAAGCCCACGAGCACGCGCCCCACCCAGATGAACATGGCCATATTCGGGGCGAAGGCAAGCGCGAGCTCGCCTGCCGCGCAGAGCAGGGTGCCCGCACGGAAGGTCTTCTTCCACCCGATGATCGTGCCCACGAGCCCGCCCGCGATCATGAAGGCGCCGCCGACGAGCGGGTAGATCATGTTCGCGAGCTGTATCTCCGCCGTCGTGGCATGGAGCTCGGTGGTGAGTGCGGAGGTGGCGAGCGACAAGGCGCCGTTGTCGCCCGTGGTGCCCATCTGCGCCAGGATGAGAATGATGATGGGAATGACGAGGAACTTCTCGCGGCCGGCGGGTGCCGAGCCTGCGGTCGCGGTTGAGACCGTGGTATTCATGGGAATCTCTTTTCTGGATAGGGAGTCGCGGCACGATGACATCGCCCCGCGTGCCAAGCGGGGACGGAACTAGACATTACCTTCGTGCCATGTCGCGACGGGCACCTTCAGCCACTCAAGGTGCGAGCAGCTGAATGGTGCCCCGGAGTACTGTTAGCTGCGAGCGTTAGGCGGCCGGTGCGATTACGTACGGCTCTGTGCGCGAAAGATCACATCCGGCAAGCGGATAGGCACGCACCGCGAGATCATCGTACGCGGCATGGTAGTACGTGAGCGATGCGGCAGAAAAGCAGCTCGTGTAGAGCGTCTTCTCGAACGACCCGTCCGCCATGCGCACCGAGCCCTCGGGCACGGCGACCGAAGCCAGCGTACGGAAAAGCCGCGTGACGTTCGCCGCCTCGCTCTCCTGCGTCGGGTAGTGGTTGTTCACGAACGCGACCTTTACGAAGCGCGCAGGACCCGAGTAGTCTCCCGGGATGCCCTGCATGCCCATGCCGGAGCCAAACGGCGCAAGCTCTGCGGCGCCCCACGCGGCATGCGCGGGCTCATCCTCGGAAAGCGTGAGATAGTTGCGCAGATTCTGGCGATGCCAGCCGAAATTCGGCTCGTTCGTGAGGACGTCGGCGTCGTTTTCCCACACGTGCATCCCGTCTTCCATGCACTCGACCACGATGCTGCCCGTCGCGTCGCCGATGATCCAATGCAGGCTCGCCACCGGTAGGTGCTCGTTCACCGCCTTCGCGACGATCGTCACGTCCTTGAGCGCCTCGCGAACCTCATCGAGCGTGGCAAACGAGCGGGCGATCCAGAACGGGAACTCGTATGCCGCCACGTTCGTCGCACCCGCCTGAGGCTCTGCGGCGTAGTGAGCGCTCTGGGGGAAATTCAGGCCGGCGACGGCCAGGCCGGCATCGTTGCCGCAATCGAAATACAGAGGGATGCCCTGGAAGATGATGGCCATGCCCATCACGGTGTGGCCGGCGCCCGGCGCCGGATCGTTCGGACGGTCGAACGCAGCAGGTACCGGTGCCGCAGTGGGCGTCACCACCACCTGCTCGCCGTATCCCTGCGACCAGTCGAGGTTGCGGCCGAAGAACATCTTCCCGGACGCGTCGTTGAAGCGGATGCCCGTGCACATAGGGCGACCCCTTTCCTGCCGGCGTGCGTATATGACAGCCGACACGTAAGCGATATATGCTCTCCTCTTACCCGCATATTTGCGGAAAAGACTGAAGCCCGGCTTAACAATGCTTACGATGTAGCTAAGATACAACTCCTTGCAGGCGTCACACATGCAACACTTTGGGGACGGGGTCAAAAGTGTTGAATTCAACACTTTTGACCCCGTCCCCAAAGTGTTAGGTCGCCCGTCCCCAAAGTGACGCCCGAGGCGTTATGCGGCGAGGCCGTCCGTCTCCTCGGCGATGATGTAGCGCGGGCGCGCCTTCGCCTCGAGATAGATCTTGCCGATGTACTCGCCCACGATGCCGAGCGACAGCATGATGAGGCCGCCTACGAGCCAGATGGACACCATGAGGCTCGACCAGCCCTCGACGACATGGCCGAATGCCATGCTCACAAACGTATAGATCAACATGGCGATGGCGACCACGATGGAAAGCGCACCCAGAAGCGACACCCAGCGGATGGGTTTCACGGAAAACGACGTGATGCCCTCGAACGCGAACGAGAGCATCTTCTTGAGCGGGTACTTCGACTCACCCGCGAAGCGTGCGCCGCGCACGTAGTACACCTTGTCGGTCGAGAACCCGAGCGCCGGCACGATGCCGCGCAAGAACAGGTTCACCTCGCCATAGCGCGAAAGCGCCTCGACCGCGCGGCGCCCCATGAGACGATAGTCGGCGGAGTCCGAAACCATCTCGACGCCGAGCCAGCGCATGAAGCCATAGAACGCCTCGGCGGTGCCGCGTTTGAACGCCGTGTCCGTGTCGCGGTTGCTGCGTACGCCGTAGACGATTTCCGCCCCCGCACGGTGCTTCTCGAGCATCTCGTCCATGGCGTCAATGTCATCCTGAAGGTCTGCATCGAGCGAAATCGTGCAGGTGAACCCGGCCTCGAGCGCGCGCATGAGCCCCGCGAAGAGCGCGTTTTGGTGGCCCTCGTTATGTGCGAAGCAGATGCCCTCGAACCACGGCGCGTCCGGGGCGATGCCGAACGCCGCGGGGTCGAGGCTCGCCTGCTTGATGAGCGACCAGGTCGCATCGCGGCTTCCGTCGTTCACGAAGAGCACGCGGCTCTGCGGCGCAACGACCCCACGTTCCACCAGGCTCGCAAGCTTCGCGGCAAGACGACGGCATGTCTCGGGGAGGACTTCCTCCTCGTTATAGCAGGGCACGACAATCGCCAGGCGCACCGCCGCATCGTTCGTCGCATCCTCTGCCATAGCCGGATTCTCCCCTACATCTCGAATCAGCACGCAAAATCGGTTCTGCTCCGCATGGGACAGAGCAGGTGGATAGAGCCAACCCTGAGCCATGCGCCAAGCCGGGTTGAAACGAACCCGGCCTCAAACAACCCCCTACACGAGGCGAGCGAACTTACGCTTGCCCACTTGCAGCACCACACCCGTATGGAGCAGCGACGGATCGACGTTGTAGCTCTTCGGGGCCACCGGTTGCTGGTCGATCTTCACACCGCCGCCGTCGATGAGGCGGCGCGCCTCGCCCGCGCTTGGCGCGAGCCCGGCTTCCTTGAGCACACCGGCGAGATAGACGAGCCCCTCGGCGTTCGGAGTGAGGTCGACCGTCACCTCGGTGATGTCCTCGGGCAGCTCGTCCTGCTTGAAGACGCGGTCGAACGCAGCCTTCGCCTCCTCGCCCGCGCCGGCACCGTGGTAGGCATCCACGATGTTCACCGCAAGCGCGCGCTTGAGCTCGTACGGGTCGGCGGAGCCGTCGGCGAGCGCGGCGTCGATCGCGTCGACCTCGTCCACGGAGAGCGTCGAGGCGAGGCGGTAGTACTTGCCGATCATCTCGTCCGGAATGGACATGATCTTGCCGAAGGCATCGGCCGGCTCGTCGGTGAGACCCACATAGTTGCCATAGGACTTCGACATCTTGCGCACGCCGTCCGTGCCCTCGAGCAGCGGCATGGTGAGCGCGACCTGCGGCTCCATGCCCATCTTCTCCATGAGCTCGCGGCCGGCGAGCAGGTTGAAGAGCTGGTCGGTACCGCCCATCTCCACGTCCGCTTTGATCACCGTCGAATCGTACGCCTGCATCACGGGATAGAGGAACTCGTGGAGCGCAATGGGCGTCTGCGACTGGTAGCGCTTCGTGAAGTCGTCGCGCTCCAAAATGCGCGCGACGGTGAACTTGCTGCAGAGCTCGAGCATGCCCTTCAAGTCGAGCGAGAGGATCCAATCGCCGTTGTGGACGATGGTCGTCTTCTCGGGGTCGAGGATCTTCATGGCCTGCGACACGTAGGTGGCGGCGTTCGCCTCGACCTCCTCCTGCGTGAGCTGCGGGCGCGTGGTGTTCTTACCGGACGGGTCGCCGATCATCGCCGTGCCGTTGCCGATGATGAGCGTCACCTTATGGCCAAGATCCTGGAACTGGCGCATCTTGCGTAGCGGGACCGCGTGACCCAGATGCAGGTCGGGGCTCGTGGGATCGACGCCGAGCTTAATGTTGAGCGGCACGCCCCGCTCAAGCTTCTTGCGAAGATCCGCCTCCGGCACGATCTGCGCCACGCCCGAGGTAATGATGCGCATTTGTTCATCGACTGGGAGCATAGCTCACCCTCCTGAATATCCCTAGCACCCTCGCCCACGCGGGCGGTGCTCTGTTCACAGTAACTATCTAGTGTAGCCGAGTTTGCCCGCCCGTGCCCCTACTTTGAGACGTCACTTTGGGGGCGTCACTTTGGGGACGGGTACGTTTGTGTCGTTTTTGACACAAAGATACCCGTCCCCAAAGTGTCAAAAACGACACAAACGTACCCGTCCCCAAAGTGACGCCTCCCAAAGCGACAACACGGTGCTAGCCGAGGGTACTATGGTAGCCGATGACGGAGTCCTTGCCGTACCACTGGGCGAGTCGGAAGTTGATGTAGTTATCCATATTGTCGTGGACGTCGCCCATGAAGAGCACCTTCGGCCCCACCGTGTAATAGGCGACGTACACATCCGCTTCCTCGCTCGTCTCGAGCTGCGCAAGCCGTGCGCGCACCTGTTCGTCGTACTCCTGCGCCTCACCCGAGACCAGGGAACTCGCCGCCGAAAGCGATACGAGGTCGTCGCGATGCCGCTCGTCGATCGCAAGTGCACCAACCGCCGCAACGAGCACGAGCAGGCCGCAGCCGAGATATACCGCGGCCGCACGCCGATACGCGATCCCCGTGCCCCGCCCACGCTGTAGGCGATGCGCCGGAACGCCCACGGGTGCCAACGAAACCTCGTCGAGCCCGGGATGGCGCCGAGCCGCACACGCGGGCAGCACCCCAGCGTGCTCCGCGCGGCGCACGAGCCAGCCCACGAGCCAGCCCACGCACAGAAACACCGCGAGCACGAAGTAGTCGTAGCGGATGTTCTGCACACGACCCGGCCCCACGTACCCCATGGAGAAGAACGTGGGCGTGAAGCTTGCCATGAACAGCAGGAGCACCGCGAGCGCGGGAACGGCGGGCAACGCAAACGAGCATGTCGAGCGCCGCGCGATACGCACGAACACCGGAACGAGCAGCGCGAGGAAAAGCACCATGAAGCCGTTCATCCACAGCACCGCGTACTCGAATCCGGCAAACCCGCTGCGCAGAAGCGTCATCACCACACCGAGGTTATCGCCCGGGAATTGGCTCGCCTGGCGCGCGGCGTTGCCCGGCGCGGCCATCGAGCAGGCAAACCCAACGGCGAGAACGATGAGCGCTGGCACCAGAAGCCACGCCGAGCGCCGCCTGCGCGCAAGCGCCGCCACCACGGTAGCCGCGAGCGCCACGACTGCGACGAGCCCCGTCACGTAGTTTCCGCCGCCGATCACGAACGCGAGCAACACGAGCACGGAGGCCCGGGCGGCAGTGCCCGCACCGCTCAAGGTCCCACGGTGCGTCCGCCCTCGCAGAAGGCGCACGGAAAGCCCCGCACCGACAAGCAGAAGCGCATGGTAGAAGGTGTAATAGATAGCTGAGTTGTACCACCAGATGCCCTCGACGGGGCTCGGCAGCAGCTGCGTTTGGAGCAGCAGCGCGGCGAGCGTCACGCACAGCCACTCCACACGGCCGGCGCCGCACACGTCGCGCACGGCGACTGCAACCGCATACCCCGTGGCAAGCACGAGCGCCGCCATGATTCCCACGGCCCCGAGCCCGTACAGCTCCTCACCGAACACGCCCGGCTGTAGCGCCATGAGCACGATGGCGGAGTACGTGCCCTGCCACGAGTCGTAGGTATCGATCGCCTCTTCCACCGCGGCAGAAAGGACGCCGACCGCACCCTCGCCCGCCTCGAGCGCCGCATGGGCATCGACCCCGTAATGCCAGTCATCGGCATAGCTGTGGTCGTAGCGGGAGATGGCGAGCATAGGCGCGAGCGCGAGGGCGAAAAGCAGCGCGAGCGCAAGCGCGAGCGCGCAGATGGGGTCAAGCGCACGCAACCATGCGCGCACGCCGCGCCGCGAAGCCTCCGATCCATCCATCACCTCGGGAACTTCCCCCGTATCGTCCTGCGCGAACGCGTGTTCAACGTTTTCGCTCATGGCAACCTTTCATGCAGCCCCGCGCCCCGCGGGCACCCATCGACCCCAATCGCTGCCCGCATACACAACGCGCCGTATGCAGGCGGTCTGGAATTTGGCACTAATAAGAATACCTAATACTCCAAACGGCTTTGTTGCGGTACTGTGGTGAAGTGTATGTATGACGAACATTTGTCGGCGCATGCCGCGCGTCGACAGGTCGCAGAATACCAGGAGGTCGACATGGGTCCTCGTCAGCGGAATCGCCATCTTCGTGCGAAAACGCATATCGCACCCATCATCATCGGTTCGTTCTTCGGCTTCATGCTCCTCGCGAGCGTCGCCTTCGGTGTCGGCATGATCGGCGTCGTGGACACATGGCTCCAGGACCTGCCCGACTACACCGATACCGACTTGTACCTCTCGAGCGAGCCCACCACGATCCTCGACGCCGAAGGCAACGAGATCGCGAGCTTCTACACGCAGAACCGCACCACGGTCACGCTCGACCAGATCTCGGACTACGTGATCGACGGCACCGTCGCCACCGAGGACGAGCGCTTCTACGAGCACGGCGGCTTCGACCTCGTGGGCATCATGCGCGCCGCATGGGTGCAACTCACGGGCGGCTCCGAGGGTGCCTCGACCATCACCCAGCAGCTCGTGCGCAACACGATCCTCTCGGACGAACAGTTCGACGTGACGCTCCAGCGCAAGGTTCGCGAAATCTACCTCGCCGTGAAGATGGAAGAGATCTACTCCAAAGATGAGATCTTGAACATGTACCTCAACGCCATCTACTACGGCCATGGCGCCTACGGCATCGAGGCGGCAGCGAACGTCTACTTCTCCAAGAGCGCCACCGACCTCACACTCGCCGAGGCGGCGATGCTCGTGGGTCTGCCGAACGCGCCCTCGCAGTACGACCCCACGGTCAACCCCGACTACGCCCTCCAGCGCCGCAACACGGTGCTCGACCGCATGCTCAGAAACGGCTACATCTCCCAAGAGGAGCATGACGCAGCCCAGGCGGAGCCCATCGAGCTCAAGCTCTCCGAGACCTCCGGCACGGGCGTCGACATCTACGCCTACCCCTACTTCGTCGACTATGTGCGCGACCTCCTCTCAAACGAGTTCGACTACAACCAGATCTTCTCGGGCGGCCTCACGGTGAAGACCACCATCCAGCCCGATGTGCAGCAGGCTGCCGAAACCGCAGTCGTCGAGCGCCTCGAGGAAGTCGATAACGAGGACCTCCAGGCCGGCATGACCGTCATCGACAACGACACCGGCTACATCGTAGGCATGGTGGGTGGCCGCGACTACTACGCCGACGATCAGCACACCAACCACGCCATCACGCAGCGCCAAACGGGTTCCTCGTTCAAAGCGTTCACGCTTACCACGGCAATCGACCAAGGCATGAACCCGAACATCATCATTAACTGCACCTCGCCGCAGACGTTCGACAACGGCACGTACCGTGTGCAAAACATCGGCAATGCGCAGTACGGGTACATCTCGCTCGCCCGCGCGACCGAGCTTTCGTCGAACACCGGCTACGTACGCGTCGCCAAGGCGGTGGGCGTCCAGAATGTCATTGACATGTGTCACCAGCTGGGCATCGATAACGAGATGAGTCCCTACTCCTCCCTCACGCTCGGCACCGAGGAACTCTCCACCCTGCAGATGGCAGAAGCGTTCTCGACGCTCGCCTCCGGCGGCCTCCATCGCGATGCCGTGGCCATCACCGAGATCTTGAACCGCGATGGCGAAGTCATCTACCAGCACGAAGACGATCCCGAACGCGTGCTCGAGACCGGCGAGGCTATGGTGGTGACAGACATCCTTGAAGGCGTCATCTCCAGGGGCACCGCCACCACGGCGCGCCTCTCCGTGAACCAGCCCTTCGCGGGCAAGACGGGCACGACCGAGAACTACGGCGACCTGTGGTTCTGCGGATACACGCCGCAGTATTCGGTCGCAGTGTGGACGGGCTACACCTCGGGCGGCACGAACACCGTCCGTATCTGGGGTCGCGCGGCATCGACGAGCGACCTGCCCCAGCCCATCGCGCGCAACTTCTTCAACGCGATCCTCGAGGGTGTGCCTCGCGAGGAGTTCCCCACGGGAGAGACACCCGCGTACCGCGATAACTCCTACTGGGAGGTAGATGGCGAGAAGCTCGACGGCAGCACCGAGGCGGAGACCCCGGAGAGCACCGAGACACCCGAGACCGAGGAGACACCCGAAACGACCACGCCCGAGTCGCCCACGCCTTCGACCCCGCCCTCGCAGGAGTCGCCGGAAACCGATCCGGACCCGAGCCCAGACCCGAGTCCAGACCCGAGTCCGGATCCGAGCCCAGACCCGAGTCCGGATCCGAGCCCAGACCCGAGCCCGAATCCGAGCCCAGACGGCGAGGGATAAGCCACGGGCATCGGCCTATCTTGCACCGAATCCACACACCGGCAGCACGAGCGCCCGGGCATCGCAAGACCTGCGGTGTCCGGGCGCTTTCATACCAACAATCGCCCTCGGGATTGCCCCACCGAACCATAGGGAAATCCCGAGGGCGATTTGTCACAGCGTGATTTCGTGATGCGAACGCTAGCGCTGCGCCCCGCAAAGCTTCGAGATGAGCGCCTCGAAACGCTCCCCGTCCTCTTCGGTTCGCGCGATGACGAGAATCGTATCGTTGCCTGCGAGCGACCCAAGCACCGCGGGCAGCTCGGCTGCATCGATGGCGGCGGCGATACCCGAAGCGGTGCCAGGCTGCGCCTTCACGAGCACCTGATTGCCGGTGCGCACAACCTCGACGACGAGCTCGGAGACCATGCGCTGCAGATGCAGATCCTCAGCGAGCACGTAGATGCCCTCGGGCAGCTTGCGCAGACCCATATCGGCAATATCGCGTGAGATAGTCGCCTGTGTGCAATCGAACCCATAAGCTTTAAGCTCATCGACGAGCATGCGCTGCGTGCGCACGTTCTTATTGCGAACGATCTCGCGAATCGCCTCTTGCCGGCTGCTGCGCTTCTTAGCCATATCGCCCATCCTTCACAGAGACGTGGTTATGCATATCGCTAGTTTACAGAAATCTGCGGCGGGCTCTCATTTTGTAATCATTTGGAAGCATAGCTCAGGCAGAATATGAGAATTTGTGTGGGAAAACCACGAGATGCCGCATTAAGCCAGCGCGACGAGATCGACCCCACCGTGCGCGATGGGCAGACGCGATATACGGGCAAGTTGTGCGAAGCGAGCGCTCAAGCAGCAGCCCGCGACATTTTTGCGAACGATGGATGCATACATGAACCCGAACTCGCGGCTTGTCTCGCCCAAAACTTCAATCGAGGCACGTGTACTCGGTGCCTCGACGATATCGCGCACGCGCTCCGAGCGCTCGATCGACGAGATGCCCCTGAGGGCGCACACCTGCTCGATGCTCGCGATGACCTGGCGCATATGCAGCTGATGGATGGCGCGCATAAGCTCGCCGTCATGCTCGCGGTGCCACGCGGACGCCAGCTCCAGCATGCGCTCATGGTCGCGCTCGTGCTCCAGATAGGTCGTCGTCTCCGCCTGTCCCGCCTCGCCGAGCGTGACATGGTAAAGCGCCTCCTCGACGCAACCAGCACACGTGACGCTCTCAATATAGGACATGAGGAAGGCCGTCTGGCTTCCCTGCAGGCTCATGCGGAGTCCCAGCTCGTCGATGCGATCGCGATCGAAGAGCTTCGCCTTGAGAAATCCAAGCACGCCCTCGCGCACGAACAGCGGCGTCTCGTCGCGAAACGCAGCAGCGGAATCTGTAGGCTCAACGGAGAACCGCAGGACATGCGAGGCGCGCTCGCCGGTACCGACCTGCTCGTCGAGCGAGAGCGCCATGATGGCAAGCTGCAGGTCGTGCGATTTTACGGCATCGGCGAGCTTGGCGAGCGACCCTGGGGCAAGCCAGTCATCCTGAGCCATCGGTAGCACGTATTTGCCGCGCGCGGCCGCGATTGCGGCATCGAAGGCTTGGGAGAAATCGCTGGAATCGTTTTCCACCACATCGAGGCGAATATCGCGCTCGGCGATATTTCGGCACATGGAACACGTGCGGTCATGCGAGGCGCGGTCGCTTACCACAACCTGGATGTCATCGAAATCCTGGTTGAGTACGCTCTCGAGGGCGCGGACGATATGTGTTTCGGCATCGCGCACAACAAGGACGACCGTTGCAAACGGTCTCCGCACGGCACGGCGTACCACGTCCGCCTCCTCTCGCCTTTGGAACGCTTCGTTCTCCCACCATGGTAGCACCGGCGCTCTGCCCCGGATTTCCGAGGGTTCACCTGCACGTCTTGTTCAAATGTTCTGCACGTTCCCAGCACAAGACGGGCTCTTCGCAAGGCGGGCGGTCTTCGCATGAGGCAGGCGACATCACACGTTAGATGGGAAGCGGGGTGAGCAGGCCGTCCGGATACGCAACGCCTGCGAACACGAGGCCGTCTGCCGGTGCCGTGGGGCCTGCAGCAGCGCGGTCGCACGCGGCGAGCGCTTCCGCGACCCACGATTCATCGCGGCGATGCGAGCCCACCTCGACAAGTGTGCCCACGATGGTGCGCACCATCGAATGGAGGAAGGCGTTGCCCGTGATGGTGAACGAGAGCACGTCCTCACCGAGCTCGCAACCCCGTTCGAAACCGACGTTCATAACGTTTCGACAGGTCGGCTTACCTTCTGCGGAAGACGCCTTGCAGAAGCTCTTGAAATCGTGCTCGCCCACAAGGCATGCGGCAGCGCGCGCCATAGCAGCGTCATCGAGCGGATAGCGCAGCCACCACACGCGGTCGCGTGTAAGCACGGGGCGGTTCGGGCGATCTGCTATACGATAGACATACGTCCGCGCAAGTGCATCGAAGCGCGCGGAGAAGCCCTCCGGCGCGTGAAAGACCTCTTGCACGGCAATGCTGCGCGGTAAGAGGGCGTCCATGGCACGCAGCCAACGCCTTGCCGCGATGCCGAGCTCCTCGTCCCGTGCGGAAAAACTCACGTACTGGCTGAGCGCATGGACGCCGGCATCGGTCCGCCCGGCGCAGGTGAGCTCCACCTCACGGCGCAAAAAGGTCTCCAGCGCGCGCCTGAGCTCACCAGCCACCGTGCGCACGCCCGCCTGCGGCTGCTCTGCGAACCCGCTGTACTGCCCGCCTGCATAGGCAAGCCTGAGCACGATGGTCGCCTGAGGGGTACCCGCCTGCTCGAGCTGTTCCATATCATGCCCCTTCATATCGAGGTTGCTACCATACCTGCGATGCCACGACGAGCACCACCATAGCGCATATCCCTGCTACAAGCACGCACACGTCGCGAGCTGCGAGTGCGCGCGGCCGAGCACGGCGCACTTCGGGCTCGAAACAGCGGGCATCCATAGATTGCGCGATGCGATCCGCCCGCCGAAAAAGCCCCACGACGAGCGGCGTGATGACGAACGCCCATGCCCGCACGCGTCGCATGACACCGCCGCCCTCGAAGTCGACGCCGCGTGCTGCCTGCGCACGCCGGATGCGTTCGGCCTCACTCGATACAAGCGGAATGAACCTGAGCGCCATCGAGAGCGTGAGCCCGATATCACCCACAGGCACGCCGAGGGTCGTGAGCGGCGCCATGAGGCGGACAAAGGCATCGGCAAGCTGGGTGGGCGTGGTCGAAGCGCTCACCGAGAGTGCGAGCAGCACAAGGGCGACGATGCGTGCGATAGCTGCAGCGGCGCGCACCGCACCGGCCGGGCTAAAACCAACAGGCGCCGCCACCATGATCTCTGCCGTGCCATCGAGCGAGACGAAGTTCACCGCGACGACGATGGAGAAGAGCACAAGCATGGGCTTCAGGGAATGCAGCGTCGCGCTTGCATGCATCCCGGAAAGGCGCGCGACGGCGAGCGCACAGAGGAGCCCCACCGCAAGCGCCCAGGGAGCACCGGAGGCGAAGACGGCGATAGTCGCAACCAAAAGGAGGATGACCTTCACGCGCGCATCGAGCGTGGCAAGCGGCGTGGAGACCGGTGCGCTCTCCCGTACGGGCGTGGCGACGCTCGGCGCTCGCGCTGCCGATGTCCTGGGCGGCACAGCCGCCGCGTCGTCGGCCGTTCCTTCACGTGGAGCCCGCAGAAGCTCCTTGCACGCCCGAGCAAGCTCATACGACTCTGGAGGATCGATTCCCGCACGCTCAAAGGCGGAAAAATCCTCTTCGAGACTCGTGGGGTCGCCCTCCCAGACGATAGACCCCGCGCGCATGAGCGCAACCCGGTCGCACGTATCCAACCATTCCTCGAGGTCGTGGCTGATGACGATAATCGGCATACCAGAGGCAGCGAGGTTGCGCACCAGGCGATGTAGCGCGCTCCTACCCGGTGCATCGAGCCCAGCGGTTGGTTCATCGAGCACGAACGCGCGCGGAGCGGCCGTGAGGATGCTCGCGAGCGCAACGCGACGCGCCTGCCCTCCTGAAAGCGCGAAGGGATCGCGCTCGAGGAGCTCCTCGATACCCAGGAGGCCGGCAGCACGTGCAACTTCTTCCTGCACGCGCGCCTCATCAAAGTCGAGGTTTCGCGGAGCGAAGGCGAGCTCTGCCCCAACCGTTTCCAAAAAGAGCTGATCCTCCGGATCCTGGAACGCGATCGCTACCCTGCCGGGCGCAGGTGCCTCCCCGTTGACAACGATTGTCCCCGCCTGTACATCGACCAACCCCGCAACAGCGCAGGCAAGGGTCGTCTTTCCCGCCCCCGACGCTCCCGCAACAAGGGTCACGCTGCCCGCGGGGACGGCAAGCGAAACGTCGTGCAGCACCTCTGAGCCGCCACGCGAGACGCACGCCCGTGCAATGCGTATTCCCGTTTGCCCCTTTGCGGAAGCGTTAATATCCCGCGCAGTGCGAGACCCCGCGGAAGGCTCGACATCCGATTCCCCGCTACGTGTATGCATTACCTGAACGAGAGCGCGAAGCGTCTCCGCACCCGCGCCGTCCGCGTCGCACTCTTCAACGAGCCACGAGGTGAGTGCATGCGGCTCGACACCCTGTTTCATATCGTAACCACCCGCGCAGGCGGCACGCAGGGCGTCCACATAGGCAGCATGGGGCAATACGTCTGCAAGGCGATGGTCTTCAAGCGCTAGGAGCTCGGTAGGCGTCGCTTCCCACGCAATGCGCCCGCCGCGCAGGCAGTACACGCGATCGCACATGAGCGCCTCGAGCGGGTCGTGCGTGATGAGCGCCACGCCCGCTCCCGAGTGGGCAATCCGCCGCACGAGCGCGCGAAACGCCCCGCGTGCCGATGAATCGAGCTGCGACGTAGGCTCGTCGAGTACCAAATAGGCGGGCTCCATCGCGAGTACGGACGCGAGCGCGAGGCGCTGCTGCTCGCCGCCGGAAAGCCCCGCGATGGCGCGACCCTCGAAGCCCGTGAGCCCCACCGCTGCCAGCGCACGCTGCGTACGGTCGCGGATCTCCGCTTCTTCGAGGCCGAGGTTTTCCAAACCGAAGGCGACCTCGTCCGCAACGATGGTCGATATGATCTGGTCGGCGGGCGCCTGCCCAAGGCGGCCAACGAGACGCCGAATGCGGCGCTGTCCGTCTGCACTGGCACTCGTTACGCCATCTACGCTCACAAGCCCCTCATCGGGCGTCTGAGCGCCGCACATAAGGCGTGCGAGCGTGGATTTGCCCGAACCGTTCAGGCCGACAAAGCCCACAAGCTCGCCTGGAGCGATTCGACAGCACACGCGATCGAGGGCATAGCGAGGCGCGGTCGCCCGCCCCGTGCCTTCTGCATCGATTAACCGTACCGTTGCATTGCGAACCTGGAGCACGCGCCTGCACCTCCCCCATATCACCTACGAAAAAAGGCCCCACCACAGGGCAGGGCCTTTCAACATGCACGATGACGCGAGCTTACTCGGCGTCCTTCTCCTCGACGGGAGCCTCCTCGGCAACCTCAGCCTCGGGAGCCTCGACCTCAGCGGTCTCGACGGCCTCCTCGGCGGGTGCCTCCTCCTCGGCCTCCTCGACCTTCTTCGGCGCGACCGGCTTCACGGGCGCGGCAGCAGCCTTCTTGACCTTGGGAGTGCAAGGCTCGGACACGATCTCGATGATGACCATCCGAGCGTTATCGCCCTTGCGGGGGCCGAGCTTCATGATACGGGTGTAGCCGCCGTTGCGGTCCGCCCACATACCCTGCGCGGCCTTGTCGAAGATCTCGGCCACGAGATCCTTATCGCCGAGCTTGGCGATGGCGAGGCGGCGGGAATGCAGGTCGCCCTTCTTGGCCCACGTGATGATGGGCTCGGCGAAGCTGCGGAGCGCCTTCGCGCGGGTCTCGGTGGTCTTGATGCGGTCATAGGTGAACAGCGCCTGGGCAAGGCTCTTCTTCATGGCCTTGGTGTGGCTCGCATCGGTACCGAGCTTCAGGCCTTTCTTCTTGTTGTGACGCATGGTCTCGTTTCTCCTCTATATGCTGGCCGCTTAAGCCTTCAGGCTCAGGCCCATCGACTCAAGCTTGTCCTTGACTTCCTCGATCGACTTCACGCCGAAGTTGCGGATGTTCAGAAGATCGTTCTCGGAGAACTCCACAAGCTGGCGCACGGAGTGGATGCTCGCGCGCTTCAGGCAATTGTAGGAGCGAACCGAGAGATCGAGATCCTCGATCTGCTTATCGAGCTCGGCGTTGTCGTTCGTGACCTCGGGGGCGAAGATCGAAGCCTCCTCCTCGACCTCGGGGGTCTCGGCGAGGTTCATGAACGCGGCCATGTGCTGGTTGATGATGTTGGCAGCCTGCACCACGGCCTCGCGCGGCGTGATAGCGCCGTTGGTCTCGATCTCGAGCACGAGGCGGTCGTAGTCGGTGTGCTGGCCGACGCGGCAAGCCTCGACGAGCTTGGCGCAGCGGCGCACCGGCGAGAAGAGCGAGTCCACGTGGATGTAGCCGATCGGATCGTTGTCGCGCTTGTTGCCCTCGTAGGACACATAGCCGCGGCCGTGACCGATGCGCATGCTCATCGTGAGATGACCGCCCTCGTTGAGGGTCGCGATATGCTGCTCGGGGTTGACGAGCTCGAACTCAGACGGGATGAAGAAATCCGCGCCGGTGACCTCGCACGGACCATCGATCGAGATGGTCGCGGTGCCCTCGTCGGCAGACGTCCCGTTGGCACGGAACACCAAACCCTTCACGTTGAGGACGATGTCGGTGACATCCTCCACCATGTTGGGGATGGTCATGAACTCGTGCTGGACGCCATCGATCTTGATCGCCTCGACGGCAGCGCCCTCGAGCGAGGACAGCAGGACGCGACGAAGCGAGTTGCCGAGGGTGTCGCCGTAGCCGCGCTCGAGCGGCTCGGCGGACACGCGCGCCGACGTCTCGTTGATCTCTTCGACCTGAACCTGAGGCCTAATGAATTCTGACATGTATTAACCTCCAGCCTCAGCAGCCCAAATTGGACTACTTCGAGTAGAGCTCGACGATGAGCTGCTCTTGGATATCGGTGCTGATCTGCTCACGCGCGGGCAGCGAGAGCACGTTACCAGAGAGCTTCTCGATATCGACCTCGAGCCAGCCGGGCACCTCGAAGCGCTCGGACTGGATGAGGGCCTCCTTGATGGGGAGGAGGTCACGGTACTTCTCGCCCACGGCGATGACGTCGCCGGGCTTGACGAGGTAGCTGGGGATGTCGACGCGGCGGCCGTTCACCGTGAAGTGACCGTGCGTAACCGTCTGACGGGCCTCGCGACGAGTGCGTGCGAAGCCGAGACGGAACACGACGTTGTCGAGGCGGCTCTCGAGGAGCACCATGAGGTTCTCGCCGGTGATGCCGTTCATCTTGCGAGCGCGCTCATAGTAGCGACGGAACTGCTTCTCCAGCACGCCGTAGATGAACTTCGCCTTCTGCTTCTCGCGCAGCTGCATGCCGTACTCAGATTCCTTGCGACGGCGGCGGGGCTGACGCTTCGATTCCTTCTTGCTGCTATAGCCGAGCTCAACGGGATCGATCCCGAGCTGGCGGCAGCGCTTAAGAACAGGAGTCCTGTCGATTGCCATGGTAATGCGATCCTTTCGATGTTACACGCGGCGACGCTTCTTGGGGCGGCAGCCGTTGTGCGGGATGGGGGTCTTGTCCTGGATGCTCGTGACCTCGAGGCCGGCGGCCTGAAGCGAGCGGATGGCGGTCTCGCGACCGGAGCCCGGGCCCTTCACGAACACGGCGACCTTGTGCATGCCGTGCTCCATGGCGGCCTTGGCGCAGGCCTCGGCAGCCATCTGGGCAGCGAACGGGGTGCTCTTACGCGAACCCTTGAAGCCCACCTGGCCAGCCGACTTCCAGGCAATGACGTTGCCCTGCGGATCGGTGATCGAGATGATCGTGTTGTTGAAGGTGGAGCGGATGTGAGCCTGCCCCACGGAGATGTTCTTGCGGTCGGCGCGCTTCACACGAGTAACGGCGCCGCGCTTGTTCTTTGCAGTAGCCATTGGTTAAGCGCTCCCTACTTCTTCTTCTTGGCACCGATCTGACGCTTCGGACCCTTGCGGGTACGAGCGTTGGTGTGCGTGCGCTGGCCGCGGACCGGAAGGCCCTTGCGGTGGCGCAGGCCACGGTAGCAACCGATGTCCATAAGGCGCTTGACGTTCTGGTTACGCTCACGACGCAGGTCACCCTCGATCATGAGGTGCTGCTCGTCGATGTACTTGCGGATGACGTCGACCTCTTCGTCGGTGAGGTCCTTGACGCGGGTATCCGGGTTGATGTTGGTCTCGGCGCAGATCTTAGACGCCGTGGTGCGGCCGATGCCGTAAATGTAGGTCAGACCGATCTCGATGCGCTTCTCGCGCGGCAGATCGACACCACTGATACGGGCCAATGTAGTTCTCCTCTCTTAACCCTGACGCTGCTTGTGGCGCGGGTTCTCGCAGATGACGAGGACCTTTCCGTGGCGCCTGATGATCTTGCACTTATCGCACATCTTCTTGACCGAAGGACGTACCTTCATCGTTCTTCCTTTCGGTAGTGCTCAAACTACAAACCTACTATCTACTCGTCCAGCCGCAGACGTGAATTACCAAGGCTGGTTGCGCAGGCGCACGGTTGAGCATGCCGAACGCTGCGCGGGGCGACCCACCCCAGGGCGCTGCCTACTTATAGCGATAGGTGATGCGTCCGCGGGTGAGGTCGTACGGCGAAAGCTCGACGACAACCTTGTCACCGGGAAGGATGCGGATATAGTTCATGCGGATCTTGCCCGAGATCGAGCAGAGCACCGTATGACCATTACCCAGATCGACACGGAACATCGCGTTGGGCAGCGGCTCGGTGACCGTACCCTCGAGTTCGATTGCGTCTTCCTTCTTCACAAGCACATCTTTCTCTCGAATGATGACAGCAGCGACTTATGATACAACAACTTCTGTGTCGTTCATGTGTTTTTCACATCGATCCTACGCCGCAGCCTGCGCGGGCGGACGGGCCATATTGTCCCGTGCTCAGACAGCGCTGACGCGAACTGCGCCGGGACGATATGGCCCGTCCGCCCGCGCCGACCTTGCGGAACATCCGGCTCGAGTTCAGCGCTGGCGGGATGTCCCAAAATGCACCTGTCCCTTTTTGGGACATGCTTGTCCCAAAAAGGGACAGGTGCATTTTGGGACATCGAACTCAAACCCAACAAAAAAGCTGGGCGGGGTCTCGTATATCGTCCCGCGCGCAGTTCGCGAAGCGCTGTCTGAACACGGGATGATATACGAGAGCCCGCCCAGCCCCTCCTACAGGTTGAGCAAGCGTCGCTACATGACTCCGCCCTGCAGCGAGCACCACGCACCTTGCGCGTCGGCGGTGAGGATCACCGGGCCGTCATTCGTGATGGCGATGGTGTTCTCATAGTGGGCGGCAGGCAGATGGTCGTTCGTCGTGACGATCCAGCCGTCGGCACCCGTACTCACCCGGTGCGTACCGAGCGTGATCATGGGTTCGATGGCGATGACCATGCCGGCCTCGAGGCGCACGCCGCGTCCCTTCTTGCCGTAGTTGGGGACGTTGGGCTCCTCGTGCATCACGCGGCCGACGCCGTGGCCGACGTACTCGCGGAGCACGCCGTAACCATGGCTTTCGGCAAGCGACTGAATCGCGTGCCCGATGTCGCCGATGCGATTACCGGGCACAGCCTGCTCGATGCCCGCGACCAGGCAGTCACGCGTCACCTCGCAGAGCGCCTGCACCTCGGGTGCAGGGGTGCCCACGTAAAACGTCCAAGCGTTGTCGCCCACCCAGCCGTCGACGATAGCGCCCGTGTCGATGGAGATGATGTCACCATCGCGCAGGATCACATCGGGGTTGGGGATGCCGTGCACCACGGCGTCGTTCAGCGACGCGCAGATCGAGCCGGGGAATCCGCCGTATCCCTTGAAGGCGGGCGTGCCGCCATGCATGCGGATGATCTGCTCGGCCAGCTGGTCGAGCTCGAAGGTGGAGACGCCGGGGCGCACCATGGCTCCAACGTGGCGGAGCGCCATCTTAGACAGCGCTCCACAGCGCTCCAGCCTTCTTCATCTCTTCAATTTCTAGAGGAGACTTGATCTTGATCATAGACCAAGCGCTTCCTTGACGTCCGCATAGACCTCGTCGATCGAGCGCGCGCCGTCAACGGACTTGAGCAGACCCTGACCGCGGTAGTACTCGACGAGCGGGCTCGTGGACTTCTCGTACACGTCGAGACGGTTCTGAATCGTCTCGGGCTTGTCGTCGTCGCGCTGGTACATCTCGCCGCCGCAGGTGGGGCACATGGTATCGCTCGCGGTACCGGTGTAGCCGCAGGCACGGCAAGTGCGACGCGCGGAGAGGCGCTCGATGATGACCGTGGGAGCCACGTCGATGAGGAGCGCGGCGTCGATTGAGCGGCCGAGCGAGGAAAGCTCGGAGTCGAGCGTCACGGCCTGCACAGTGTTGCGCGGGAAGCCGTCCAGGATGAAGCCCTTCTGAGCGTCATCGGCGGCAAGGCGCTCCTTCACCAGGTCGATGACGAGCTGGTCGGGCACGAGCTCACCGGCATCCATGTACTTCTTGGCCTGGACGCCGAGCTCGGTGCCACCCTTCACGGCGGCACGGAGCAGGTCGCCCGTGGAGATGTGCGCCACGCCGTAATCGGCGACGAGCTTCTGGGCCATGGTGCCCTTACCGGCACCGGGCGCTCCCAAGAGAACGATATTCATAGGAGGTCTCCTTTCCCGTCTTACGAGTGAAAGCCCCCGCGCATGCACGCGAAGGCTTTCGCAGACCCTTACTTGAAGAACCCGTCGTAGTTGTAGGTCTTCAACTGACCCTCGAGCTTATCGACGGTGTCGAGCACCACGCCAACCATGATGAGCACCGAAGTGCCACCGAATGATTGGATGAGCTGGTTGCCCGTCGCCGCGAAGACGATCGAAGGCACGATGGCGATGAGCGCGAGGAACACAGCACTCGGAAGGGTGATCTTGTTGAGCGCGTTCTTGATGTAGGCAGCGGTCGCGCGGCCGGGGCGCACACCGGGGATGAAGCCGCCCTGGCGCTTGAGCTGGTCGGCCGTCTCGTCCGGGTTGAACACCATGGAGGTGTAGAAGTACGCGAAGAACACGATGAGGATCACGTTGAGGATCCAGTTGATCCAACCCGCGGAGAGCGCGTTGGCCACGGCCATCACCCAGTCGACGCCAGGGAAGAACACCGCGAGCTGCGCCGGCAGGTACAGCAGGGCGCTCGCGAAGATGATCGGCACGACGCCGGCGGTGTTCACCTTGATGGGAAGGTAGGTGGACTGGCCGCCCATGATGCGGCGACCCACCACGCGCTTGGCGTAGCTCACCGGAATGCGGCGCTGGCCGCGCTCGAGGAACACGATGAACGGAATCACGACGAGCACGACCACGACGGCGACGACCGTCACGACGATGCCCATGACGTCGCCATCGAGCGAGGCGAAGATCGCCTGCGGGAGCCCGGACATGATGTTCGCGAAGATGATGAGCGACATGCCGTTGCCAATGCCACGCTGGGTAATGAGCTCGCCGATCCACATGATGAGCATGGAGCCCGCGGTGAGCGTGCCCACGACCATGATGTCGAAGATGATCTCGGGAGCATCGGCGTTCGCGAAGCTGATGCCGTAGCTCTTGAACAGGAACAGGTAACCGATCGCGTTCAGGATGGAAAGGCCGAGCGTGAGGTAGCGAGAATACTGGGTGATCTTCTGCTGGCCGACCTCGCCCTCACGGGCAAGCTCGTGCAGGCTCGGAATCACGCTCTGCAGGAGCTGCATGATGATGGAGCTCGTGATGTAGGGCATGATGCCGAGCGAGAACACCGACACATAGCTCAGCGCGCCGCCGGAAAACAGCGTCAGCAACCCCATAGCGCCCTCGGTGGGGAAAAGGCCCGTCATCCCCTGGAAGGGGACGCCGGGCACGGGAACGTGTGCACCAAGACGGTACAGCACGAGCATCGCTATGGTGAAGAGAATCTTATCCCGGAGGTCTTTGACACGGAACGCGTTCTTCAGGCCAGTTAGCACGGGAGCTCGACCTTTCCGCCAGCCGCCTCGATCTTGGCCTTGGCGGCAGCCGAGACCTTGTCGACGCGCACCGTGAACTTCTTGGTGGTCTCGCCCTCAGCAAGAACCTTCACGGGCTGGAACTCCTTCTTGATGATGCCGGCGGCCTTGAGCGCGGCACCGTCGATCACGGCACCGTCCTCGAACTTCTCGTCCAGGCGGGCGATGTTCACGGCCGCGAACTCGATGCGGCGGGGGTTACGGAAACCCGGGAGCTTGGGCAGACGCATCGCGAGCGGCGTCTGGCCGCCCTCGAAGCCCGAGCCCTTGCCGCCACCGGAGCGGGAAAGCTGGCCCTTCTGGCCGCGACCGGCCGTGGTGCCATGGCCGGAGGAGTTACCGCGGCCGATGCGCTTGCGCCTGTGGGTCGACCCCGGCGCGGGGGTGAGGTCATGAAGCTGCATTGCTACTCCTCTACAATCTCAACAAGGTGCTTGACCTTGAAGATCATTCCGCGGACAGATTCGTTGTCGGGAAGCTCGTGAACACGGT
>CASFXG010000027.1 GCA_949298635.1 uncultured Coriobacteriaceae bacterium
ATCGGCGACGCCTGCACCGGCTCCAACCCGCGCACCCCGACCCCCGAGGAGAGGGAGAAGCTCCTCGAGTGCGTCTACAACGACGTTGACGTGGACTTCTAAGCCGCGCGCTCGTAGTTGACTGACCGGGAAGCCCCGGCGGTTCTCCTTCGCTTGTCCTCGCTGCAAGGCTTCGCCTTGCAGCTGCGGAATCGCTCAGGAGAAGCCGCTGGGGCTTCCCTGCGTTTACGGGGCTGCTGCGATGCGGGGGATGTGGGGTCGGAGGCGGCCTTGGGCGCCATCGCTTCGCTCGGCGCGGGCGTGGGAGAGGGTTGAGTCGGCTCCGGTGGCTGCTGCTCGCTGTGGTTGCCCAGCGCCTTCTCTGGTTTTGGCCAAAAACGAAAGGTTGGTGACACTTCCTCTCGGGAAACGGGGGTGCGCTTCGCCCACCGCCCAGATAGGCCGCCCGGTTATCCCAGCTATGGGGGCCCGCACCGCCCTTTCCGCAGGATGAGTGTCACAACACTTTCGTTTTTGGCCACAAAGAGCCTACGGCGCGTTCAGCAGGTGGCGATCAGGGCTCGCTGAGAGCATCAATGAACTCCGAAAGCGAGGTTGCGCGCATGACGCGGGCGACCTGATGGCTGTCGCAAAGCGATTTCACCATGGCGTTGTAGAGTTCGACGAATTCTTTTCTGTCTTCGCGGTTGACGGCGATCATGAGCACGATATGTATGGGGACGTCGTCCCATATGATGCCCCGGTCGCTCAGGAGGATCGCCATCATGGTGCGCTTCGAGTCCATTTCGATGCCATGGGGGATGGCGAAGAGCTCGAAGAAGCAGGTGGACGAAATCGCTTCGCGCTGCAGGACGGAATCGGTGAAAGATTCGTTCACCACGCCATATTCAAGCAGCTTGCTACCAAGAAACGTGATGGCGTCGTGCTTTGTGGCGAACGTATCCGTTTTGAAGAACAGCCGCTCGTCAAGATGGTCGCGCACCAAACGGCGCATGCGCTCGCCCTGTTTGCGCTTGAAGCAAGTGCTCACGGCGTCCTCGATCTCCATAAGATCGGACGTTGAGAGGAAGGGCGATACCTCGACCGTTCGCACGGGCAGGCCTTGAAGCCGCTGCGTGCTTACAACCATATCGATGGGTAGGCGCACGACATCTTCGGCTTGAACAGGCATGTCGAGCTTGTAGATGGTCGCCGCTTCGGAGTAGCGGTCGAGGATGTTCTCGCTGATGCGCTCCGAGATGCCTTGGTAATCTTGGCAGGCAAGCCCAATCCCTACGCGCTCCTCGTCCATGGTGCTTCGAAGAATCATGCCCATGTGGATGCAGATGAAGCCAACCTCACCGTCGGAGATCTTGATGTTGAAATGCTCTTCGACCCGCTTGGCGACAAGAAGCGCGATTTCGTAGACGAACGGCATATGCCGCTTGACGTTCTCAAGTACCTCGACGCTTTGAATCTGGGTATCCAGCGTGCGGTACAAAAGAGCATCCACATGCATGGCGAAGTTATAGAGCGATTGCGTCGAGCTCACATGCAGGGCGAAGAACTCGAGCACCTCGTTCACGATGCCCTCGACCTCTTGCACGAATTCGGTCATCCCCATATGCGGGGTCGCATCGGCATCGTCTTGTTCGACCTGTTCGATCTGGCCGCGGAACAGATGCGCTAGATACACCAAGTCCGAACGGCTTGGGGCGATATTGAAATGCACCGAGTATCTTCGGCAGAGCTCCTTCGCAATGCGATATTCGATGCGGCTATCGTCAGTCGATTCCACCGCTTCGGGCATGAACGAGCTCGTGCGCATGCGATAGAGGGCAATCGTGATGCTGCCCATGAGGTTCGATTCAAACCCGGGGCGGATACGGTACCCAAACGATGCGACCGTACTCTCCACGATAGAGAGCACCACCTCGCGATCCATGCTTTCGAAAATCGTTGCCGCGGCATTTGCCGAGGTGGGCGTGCCAGCGGTTTCGCGTGTCACCAGATTGCCTATGAGCTGGCGTTTTCCACCCTCGCTTCCTTCGAGCGAGACCCATCCGCCCTTGCGTTCGAGCGCAAGCCCGCAGGTGGAGAGCATGGGCGCGAGCGCGCGGAGATGGCGCTCGAGGGTGGGCGTGCTTACGTAGAGTTCTTCCGAGAGGTCGTCGATGCGCTGGCGTCCTTCGAAAACGAGAATCTGCAAAGCGCTGTGCGCGATTGAGGAATCGGGCGTCAAATCACGTTCATCGTCGAGTGCCTCGAGCGCCTCGCGATCGACCGTATAGCCGCGGTTGCTGCTGCGAACGAGGGCGTGAGCACGGTTGATGCCCGCGATGTCGCCTTGAACGGTGCGGAGGGAGACGCCGAGCATGACCGCGAGCTCACCGCCGGTTATAGGTCCCTTTGCATTGGTGAGCGCTGCAAGGATGCGCGTCTGGCGATTGTTGAGCACGGCTCCTCCTCTCTGCAGGGTCGAATATGCGGGGTTTGGAAACGAATAAACCCAAGTATTCAGGGAACTGCATGAGCCTTCAAAGCAATCTTTGCGGGGTACCCCGCACAAGGCGGTTGGAATCACGGTGCGCAAAACTCGTACAGTGACACGCAAGTAACGGTTCTAACCTGCGAGGAGGTGTTTGCGGATATGAACAAGGAAGAGGTGCAGCTTACGTCGTTCCAGATCGTGGGACATGCGGGCGATGCGTTCGCGCATTATTACGAGGCTGTTAACCGGGCGCGCGAAGGCTTGTTCGATGAAGCGGACCGCGAACTCCAAGAAGGCGAGGCGTGCCTCATCGAGGCGCACAACGCCCAAACCCAGATGCTTTCAGAGGAGGCGCGTGGCGAAGAGCTGCCGTTCAGCCTCATGCTCGTCCACGGGCAAGACCATCTCATGACCACGATCATGTTCGGCCGCATGGCGCAGGAGCTCATCGAGGTATACAAGGAGCTGAGGGCAAAATGAGCGACTTCATGTGGGGCAGCGCAACCGCCGCCTACCAGTGCGAGGGCGCGTGGAACGAGGGTGATAAGGGCATGTCCAATTGGGACGTGTTCTGTCACAGCGAGAAGAACAACGTGAATCCGGTCACGGGCGATGTTTCGTGCGACCACTATCATCGCTTCGAGGAAGACCTCGACATGATGGCTGCGGGCAACCAGAACGCGTATCGTTTCTCCATCGCGTGGACGCGCATCATCCCCAACGGCGTGGGCGAGGTGAGCGAGCAGGGCGTCGCGTACTACAACCGCGTGATCGATGCCTGCCTTGAGCGCGGTATCGAGCCGCTCGTGACGCTCTACCACTATGACATGCCGAACGTCCTGTTCGAGCAGGGCGGTTGGGAGAACCGTGCCAATGCCGAGGCGTTTGCGGAATATGCCAAGGTGTGCTTCGAGCGCTTCGGTGACCGCGTGAAGTGGTGGGCGACCATCAATGAGCCCACGTACGACACGCTTTGCTGCTATGCGAATGGAAACTACCCACCGAACGTTCAGGACCTTGAGCGCAAATGGCGCGCCATGTACCACCAGCTGCTTGGTAGCGCGCTTGCCGTGCGCGCGTACCGCGAGGGCGGATACCCGGGCAAGATCGGCCTTGTGAGCGACTCCTATTCCATCGAGACGCTCGTTGACAATGACGATTATCGCGAGGCGGCGCGTCGTGCCGACCTGTTCTATAACCGCAGCGTGAACGACGTGTGCGTCCTTGGCGAGATGCCGCAGGACTTCGTCGAGCTTCTGCGCGAGGAAGGGTACGACCTTTCTTACGCGCTTCCCGGCGACGCGGAGATTTTCCGTGCTGGAACAGTCGATTACCTAGGCGTCAATGCCTATTCGCGCGAGCTCGTGAAGCCTGCGGGGCCGGGCGAGACCATGTTCCATGCGAGCAACACCGGTAAGAAGGACGACAAGGTCGTTACGCGCGTCAAGGGCTGGTTCGAGCTCGATAGCGACGACTCCGTGCCTAAGAACGATTGGGATATGGAGCTGTATCCCAAGTCGATCTACAACCTGCTCCTCGAGCTTCACCGCCTGTACCCCAACACGCCGTTCGTCATCACGGAAAACGGTATTGGCTATTACGACACATTCGAAGACGGCAAGATTCACGACCCCTACCGTGTTGAGTTCCTTGCCGGATTCGTTGAGTGGATGCAGCGGGCCCAGAAAGAGGGGGTGGATGTACGCGGCTATTTCGTGTGGTCGACGATGGATCTCTATAGCTGGATCAACGGCTACAAGAAGCGCTATGGCCTGGTGTATGTGGATTACGACGATGATAACCGCCGGTATCCCAAAGACAGCTACTACTGGTATCGCGACATGATCGCACAGCAAAACCAAAAGGAGGAGTAGCCATGGAAAAGATTGCGGCCTTTATTGAGAAGCATATCGCCCCCATTGCGAATGCCCTCGGCATGAACCGCTACGTCGTGGCGATCCAAAACGCGTTCCTTACGCTCGTCCCGTTCATGACGATCGGCAGTTTCGCGCTGATCATTACCTCTCCGCCGGTGGATTACACCACCATGGAGCCGGGTTTCGGCCAGGCCTTCTTCCAGGGCTGGCAGGCGCTTGCCGACGTCACCATGCTTCCGCTCACCATTGTGAACAACGCCACCATGGGCGTCCTTTCCATCTGGGCGGCGATCGGCCTTTCGTTCTTCCTCGCCCGCCACTATAAGATGACGTCGTTCCTTCCCGTGGCGCTTGGCGTCGCCGCCTTCCTCGAGATGGCTGCCATCGACATCGAGGGCTCGCTTTCCACGGAATACTTCGGAGGCACCGGCCTTTTCGCCGCCATCCTCATCTCGTTCCTCTCGGTTGAGTTCTACCGCTTCCTCTCCGACCGCAAGATCGGTTACATCGACCTGTCTGGCCAGGGTATTCCGCCTGCGCTTTCCGACTCCATCGGCAACCTCGTGCCTGCCGCCATCGTGCTCGTGGTGTTCGGCGTGCTCTCTGGCGTGGTGATCAACCTCACGGGCGCCCCGTTCCCCAGCCTCATCTCGCTCGTCATGGCGCCGCTCGTGGGCGTGCTCGATTCCGGTCCCGGCGTGTTCGTGCTTGCGACGATCGTCATGGTTCTGTGGTGGTTCGGCATTCACGACTCCGTCATCACTTCGCCGCTCTTCGCGTTTCTTACCCCGAGCCTTGCTGCCAACATGGCTGCTTACGCTGCCGGTACCGCGGTGACCGATCTGCCGAATATTCTTGTCGAGCCGTTCTGGTGGACATTCATGATGATCGGTGGCTCTGGCGCAACGTTCGGCCTCGCCTTCTGCGCGCTCTTCAGCAAGTCCAAGCAGCTGCGCACCGTGGGCAAGCTGGGAATCGTCCCCGCGTTCTTCAACATCAACGAGCCCATCATCTTCGGTATGCCCATCATGTTCAACCCCACGCTCTTCCTTCCGTTCGTGATTTGCCCGGTGCTGAACGGCGTGGTTGCCTATGCCGCCATGGCGCTCGGCATCGTGGGACGCTGCTTCGTGTATCCCAGCTGGAACATGTTCTGCCCCATCGCGGCGATCCTTTCCACGATGGACTGGAAGGCGGTTGTGCTCTGCGTTGGCCTCATCGTGATCGACGTTCTTATCTATCTGCCGTTCTTCAAGGCATATGAAAAGAAGAAGATCGCTGAGGAGCAGCTCGCCGACGCCGCTACCGAGACTCAGGAGGCATAAGGTATGAACGTCATCCTTGCATGCAACGCCGGTATGAGCACCGGAATCCTCGTTATCAAGATTACCGAGGAAGCCCAGGCGCGCGGCATCGACCTCACGTGCACTGCCGTGCCGAAGGCCGAGATTCGCGATAGCATCGACGACGCCGACGTCATTCTGCTTGGCCCCCAGATTCGTTTTGCCGAAGCTGAGGTCAAGGGCATGGCGGGCGATAAGCCGGTGCTCGTCATCTCTGCACCCGACTTCGGGCTTATGAACGCAAAGGGAATCGTGGATCAGATTCTCGCAGCGACCAAGTAGCGTTCCTGCGCGTACGCATCTCCCCGGGAAGCCCCGACGGTCCTCCTTCGTTTGCCCTCGCTGTGAGGCGTTGCCTCGCAGCTGCGGAATCGACCGGGAGAGGCCGCCGGGGCTTCCCCGCGTTAACGGTGCCGCGGCGCGGGCGGAAGCGCTTCATCGTGCGGTGCATCACCTAGTTGTGGCCAAAAACGAAAGTGTTGTGACACTCTATCTTGGAAAACAGGGGTGCGCTTCGGCCACCGCCAAGATAGACGGCCCGGTTATCCCAGCTATGGAGGAACCGCACCGCCCTTTCCGCAGGATGAGTGTCACAACACTTTCGTTTTTGGCCATGAAGCGCTTCTGGCGGTTTGAATGCATTTCCGCATGCCTGTGTTTCGTTTCCACGCCAAGGGGCCGCCGCGCTCGCTCGATGTTCAGCCTGCCGCGTATAATGATTCAGATTGACGAACCGGAAGGAGCGCCCATGGCACTCACTGAAGATGATGTGCGCGGCATCGCGGACTATGCTCGCATCGCACTTGAGGGCGATGAGCTCGCCGAGATGACGGTCTATCTGAACGACGCTGTCGACATGCTCGAGCCCATCCTTGCCTACAACCTCCCCGATGTGGATCCTACGTTCCATCCCATTGGTAGCCTCTCGAACGTGATGCGCGATGACGCCGTCGATGCCGACCGCGCCTTTACTATCGACGAGGCGCTTGGCAACGCCGGCAGTTCGCGTGACCGCAGCTTCCGCGTGCCCTCGATCTTGGGAGAGGAGGAGTAGGCGATGCTGAATGTCGATACCATGACCGCGCGCCAGATCGCTGCAGGCATTGCGGACGGTGCGTTCTCTGCTGTGGAAATCACCCGCTCCGCGCTCGATGCCATTGCGGCGCGCGAGCCTGAGGTTCAGGCGTTTTTGCAGGTTACGCCCGAGCTTGCGCTTTCTGCGGCTGAGCGCGTCGATGCGGCGCGCGCATCTGGCGAGGAGCTGCCGCCGCTCGCCGGCGTGCCGTTTGCCGTCAAGGACAACATGAACCTCAAGGGAACATGCACCACCTGCGCCTCCCGCATGCTCGAAGCGTATGAGTCGCCGTATACCGCTACCTGCGTGAGTCGCATGCTCGCAGCCGGTTGCATTCCGGTTGGCAAGGCGAACATGGACGAGTTCGCGTTCGGTTCTTCGACGGATTCCTCCGCGTTCCATCCCACGAACAACCCGTGGGACGTGGCGCGCGTGCCCGGCGGCTCTTCGGGCGGGTCTGCTGCCGCCGTCGCAGCGGGCATGGTTCCGCTGGCGCTTGGCTCGGATACAGGCGGATCAATCCGCCAACCGGCATCGTTCTGCGGCGTTGTTGGCCTCAAACCCACGTATGGGACGGTATCGCGTTACGGTGTGGTAGCGTTCGGCAGCTCGCTCGACCAGGTTGGCCCCTTCGGCCGCACGGTCGAAGACGTCGCGCTTGCCATGGACGCCCTGGTAGCGGGCGGACATGACCAGTACGACTCCACGTCCCAAGATGTCGCGCCCCAGTTCGCAGCTGCGGCTCGCGCCGGCATCGAGGGGAAACGCGTGGGCATCATCCCCGCGTTCATGGACGCCGAGGGTCTTACGCCCGAGGTTCGCAACGCGATCAAGCGCGCGGCGGCGGCTCTTGAAGCTGCGGGTGCGACGCTCGTGGAGGTCGAACTTCCGCATCTCGACGCGGCGATCGCGGCGTACTACGTGATCGGTCCCGCCGAGGCGTTCAGCAACCTGGCGCGCTTCGACGGCATTCGCTATGGATACCAGGAGCCCAACTGCGCCACGCTTGCGGCGCAAAGCGCGCTTTCCCGCGCGCATGGCTTCGGTGCGGAGGCGAAGCGCCGCCAGATGCTCGGCGCTTATCTGCTGTCGAGCGGTGTCTACGACAAGTATTACTACGCCGCCCAGAAGGCGCGCACGCTCATCACGGAAGACTACGCGCGCGCGTTTGAGCAGGCAGACGTGCTGCTCATGCCTGCTGCGCCGCAAACGGCATTCCGCCATGGCGAGATTTCCGACCCCACGCAGATGTACCTTTCCGACATGTACACCATCTCGATCAACATCGCCGGCAACGGTGGCGTGACGGTGCCCGTGGGGCTGGGCGAAGATTCCGGTTTGCCGGTTGGCGCTCAGCTCGTGGCGCCTGCGTTCGCGGACGAGCGCCTTGTGACGTTCGGTGCCGCGCTCGAGCGTGTGTGCGCCGAGGCTTGGGGTGCGTGCCGCACGGACGATGTCGCGGCGGTTGCGGGAGCGCCCGTGGCTCCCGCGCTTGCCGGGAAGGGAGGTGAGCTCGCATGAAGGAGCTTTCCGAGGTTCTGAAGGACTGGGAGGCCGTGATCGGTCTCGAGATCCACACCGAGCTCACGACGCTCGAGACGAAGATGTTCTGCGGCTGCAAGCTCAGCCACGACGACGAGCCGAATACCAACGTCTGCCCCGTGTGCCTGGGACTTCCCGGTGCGCTGCCGGTGCCGAACAAGCGCGCGATCGAGTACATCGTGAAGGCCGGTCTCGCCACGAACTGCGAGATTCAGAAGCATTCGATGTTCTACCGCAAGCATTACTTTTATCCGGATATGGCGAAGAACTTCCAGACCACGCAGGGCCCGGTGGCGTTCGCCATGCATGGCAGGCTCGACCTCGAGGTGACGGGGCGCGGCGCCGCCGAGCGTCCGGAGTGCGCGTTCGGTGAAGCAGAGGCCGAGAGCCTCGCGAGCGCCTCGGCCGGTGCCGTTGGCCTTTCCGCCAGCATGGTGCGCGACCTCCCCGAAGGCCTGACATTGGGGACAGTCCCCAATGTCATGACAAAAGGGACAGGCGTTGAAGGCGAGGGCGACGAGGCGCAGGCTGGCGCGCTCGCCGGGCTTTCGGGCTACGATACGGCCTCGCTCGCGCTGCCGGAACGCCACGAGGACGGTTCCTATACCGTGCCCATCCGGATCCTGCGCATCCACATGGAGGAGGACGCTGCCAAGATGGTGCATGTGGGCGGCGAGGAAGGCCGCATCGGCGGCGCGGCGGAGTCGCTCATCGACTACAACCGCTGCGGCACGCCGCTTATCGAGCTCGTCACCGAGCCCGATCTGCGCACGCCCGAGGAAGCACGCCTCTTCATGGAGAAGCTGCGTCGCATCTTCATCACGCTCGGCATCTCCGACTGCTCCATGGAGAAGGGCTCCATGCGCTGCGACGGCAACGTGAGCCTGCGTCGGCGCGGGTCGAGCGAGCTGGGCACGAAGACCGAGCTCAAGAACCTGAACTCCTTCAAAGCGCTGCACGACGGCTTGGCGTACGAGATCTGTCGCCAAGCCGAGGTGCTCGAAGCCGGCGGTGAGATTTACCAGGAGACGCGCCATTGGGAGCCGAGCCGCAAGCGCACCGTGGTGATGCGTGTGAAGGAGACGGCGGATGACTACCGCTTCTTCCCCGATCCCGACCTGGCGCCCTTCGACCTCACGGACGCGTTCATCGACCACTGCCGCGCTGAGCTGCCCGAGCTGCCCGATGCGAAGCGCGACCGCTATGAGTGCGATTTCGGCATCAAACGCGCCGATGCAGAGCAGATCGCGGGCGACCCCGAGGTGGCGGAATTCTTCGAGGAGGCTGCGGCGGGGCTTGCCGGCAAGGAGGCGCAGATCGTGGCAAACCTCGTGGTGAACGAGCTTCCCGCGTACCTGCGCGGGGCGGGCGTCGCGCTTAGCGAAAGCGAGCTCGCGCCGGCGCACGTCGCGAGCTTGGCCAAGCTTCTCGCGAGTGATGCCATCAGCTCGAACCAAGGGCACGAGGTCTTCGAGGCCATGGCTAAGACGGGCGAAGATCCCGAGAAGATCGTCGACGAGCGCGGTATGCGCCAGGTGAGCGACGCCGGAGCGCTCCAGCCCATCGTGGACGAAGTGCTCGAGCGGTGCCCCGACCAAGCGCAACAGTACCGTGACGGCAACCAAAAGGTGCTCGGCTTCCTGGTGGGGCAGTGCATGAAGGCGAGCCGCGGACAGGGCAATCCCAAGCTCTTCAACGAGCTCCTTCGCGCCGCGCTGAGCTAATGAAAGCATCCCATGTAAAATAACCCCAGGGGGTTTTAACATCGCCGGGGGCTAGGCATCCCCAAGCTCCCGGCTACCATCGAGAGGAGGCGGCGCGATGTTCAGTCCGTTTCGAGACGAACAGGGCGCTCCCAAGGGTCTGGCGACGGTGACGTACACGGATCTTGCCCAGCTTTCCGACCTCGATGAAGGCTATGTCCTTGAGTTCAAGCAGGAGTTTTCGGCGAGCGTGCGCGCCAAGGTGCCGAAAATCATCGCGTCGTTCGCCAACTCGCGCGGCGGATGGCTCGTGATCGGCATCTCGGACGACGGATCCCGCATCTGCCCGGTTCCGCGTCTGGCGGCAGATTACAGCCAGATCATCGGCGAGCTGTGCCGCCGCCACATCTCGCCCGCCCCGCCGTTCGATGTGCGCTTCATCGCCGATCCGGCAGATGCCGAGCAAGGCGTGATCGTCGTGCAGGTAGAGGAGGGGACGTTTCCGCCCTATGTCGCAGACGGCGTTGTCGAAGTGCGCGAAGGGTCGACGTCTGGCCCGGCGACGGGTTCGATGCTTGTCGAGCTCTATGACAAAGCGACGCGGTCGGCAGCGCGTATCTCGGAATTCTGCCGCCGCACCGTGTTCTATGGCGTGCAGGTGCCGCTCTTCGACCTGTACTTCTACCGTATGGGCCCGCGCGTGGCCGAGGTTCCCAGCCGCGACGTCATCAACGAGCGGGCAGATTCCATGGTGCGCAGCTTCGCCATGCAGGGGCTCGACTGCCATGTGCAGCATGCGCACGACTCGCTCATCTTCCGCGCGTCGATCGCCCTCGACGATATGGTGCCGCATTCCTCGATCGAACTCTTTCCCGATGAATCCATGAAGCTCACGGTGCCCGCTGTGGTGCTGGCAGGCGACGAGTCGGCCGAGGCGATACGACGCCTTCGTGAGCTCTGCGGGGCAGCAGGGGCGGATGCCGAGGTATCCGGTAGCAGCGTTGCGGGCGCGCGGCGCGGCGGTGCTCCGCTGGGTGGCGGCTCTCCGCGGAGCCGCAGCGATGCCGCGGCGACCGATCGCCTCCCCTTGAGCGTCGCGCTCATCTCTGCTCCCGATACGCTGCGGCGCGTGACGCGCATGGCATCGATTCTCGATCGCTATGTGCGCGAGCGCGGGACTGCCTGGCAGCGGTATGCCACGGCATACGAGCTCGAGAACATGGCGGGTGTGCTGTTGTGGTCGGATGATTCGGTGTATCTGCGCTACGTGCAGAACCACGGCCCGCTCTTCTGCGGGACGACGGATTGCCGCAGCCGCGTGCGCTACCTAGACGACGGCGAGCACAACTCGTTCCGCGCCCGGCAGTTCGCGGGCAGCCACTTCTTCGAGGCGTGCGGCCTGCCGTTGGGCTCGCCTTCTGTGGAGGACAACGAGCTGGTGGACGCGTTGTTGCGCACCGAGCGCGCCGCACGGAAGTGATGCGTAAAAGAAATGCGGGCGCGGCAGCTTGTGCCATAGCCCGCATGAAATAGGTGGTGGAGGCGCGGAGAATCCCGCGTATTCGCTGCGCGAATCCGCGCCCGCTGCGGCGGCTGGTGCCGCCTTGCGCGCTGTGCTGGCAAAGACGCTCACGCGCTTTGTTCAGCTCAGCGCCCCGCTCGGAGTTCGATTCTCTGCGCACGGCTAAAAGAAATGCGGACAAGGGCTGTTGCTCGTCTTTGTCCGCATTGGAAATGATGGTGGAGGCGCGGAGAATCGAACTCCGGTCCACGAAAGCCCCCTGATCGGCATCTCCAGGCTCAGTCGCTGGTTTCATCTCGGACGTCGTGCGCGCAGCGACACGCTCGCGCCGTCCCAACCGGTTCGGTCTTAGCCTACGCCATACCGATTACGTGCGTAGGAGCATTCCCCTCAAATGACACCGCACCCGGGGCGGGGAACTCCCGGGATTGGCGTGCCTGCTATAAATTAAGCGGCAAGAGCCAGCTGGGGCTCATAAGAAGAATTCTTGTCAATTCAATTTGACAGTACCCCTGTTTAGCGTGGCGAGGAGACCACGGCCTGCTTCCTCTCTCAGAGCTATCGTGTCGAAACCAGTCGCCCCCGAAGGCGGTCTGGGTCGGTAGGGCGCAGATGTTAAAAACCCCTGGGGTAATTAAACGTTATTGCATCTACCGAACTCGACCTGTCAAAGTACGCCACCATGCGGTGGATATCGCAGCATAGCACGTACGCGGCGCCACTACAAGGGTACGTGCCGTCATGGTTCAATTTCCGCCGTGTGGGTAGAATGACTCGAACGTCGCGACGAAAGGAAGACGAGCATGCACAACGCGCAGGGCAGTATGGACAACACGGGAAAGGTCGCGCTCATTCTGGAAGGCGGCAGCTTCCGTTCCCAGTTCACGGCGGGCGTGCTCGATGTCATGCTCGAACATGGCGTTGAAGTTCCCACGTGCTATGGTGTTTCCGCCGGTACCCTTTGTGGCCTCAACTACAAATCGCGGCAGATCGGTCGCGCGAACCGCATCAACCTCACCTTCTGCAACGACCCTCGCTACATCTCCACGCGCTCGCTGGCCACAACCGGGAGCATCGTGGGGTACGACTTTTTGCTCAACGAGGTGCAAGATCGCATCGACCCCTTCGATAGTGCCGCATTCAGTGCAAATCCCATGCGCCTGTTCGCCACGGTGACGAACGCGATGTTCGGAACGGCCGAATACCTTGAGGTGCGCGACGCCGCGCTCGACATCGACGCGGTGCGCGCCACGACGTCGCTTCCCCTCGTGACGCAGCCGGTTGAGGTGGGCGGCAGCTTGTATCTCGACGGCGGCGTCGCGGACTCGGTGCCGGTCGAACACGTGCTGGAAGATGAGGGCTTCGACCGTGCCATCGTGGTGCTCACGCAGCATCGCGGCTACGAGAAGGAGCCCTACGAGCTCATGCCCGCCGCGCGCGTGCGCTACGCTACCTACCCGTACCTGCTCGATGCGCTCGAGACGCGCCATGAGCGCTACAACGAGCAGCGCGAGCATATCTGGGCATATGAGCGCACGGGTCGGGCGTTTGTGGTCGCGCCGCCGCACAAAGTCGAGGTTGGGCATATCGAACGGGATCCCGCCAAGCTGCTCGAGCTCTACATCCAGGGCCGTCAGGAGGCGTCGCGTTTGCTGGACGAGATGACGGCTTTCCTCGCATAAGGCTTCGTCCATGCAGTTCGTTTCGGGTGGGCGCAAACGGCGCGCTGAGTAGAGGTTCGGCCGGGCGCGCTCCTCACTCGGTCGATGGCGAGCGCACCCGCTTCAGGTGGCAGGCCGCGCTGCGAGCTGTAACCATTCTGCAAAAATGTGAATGGTTACCTATCAAAAATTCGATTTCATGTGTAGGCTGTGCTACCCTTTCAAGGCGTTACGAATAGGATGCGCGCCTCTCGAACGTCGCGCGCGAAGCGTGCTTGGGAGACGACGCGTATGGGTTATGCTGCAGGAATTGTAGGGGCGGCCGGCTATGCCGGGGTCGAGCTCGTCCGTCTGCTCTTGTCTCATCCAGATTTCGAGCTCAAGGTAATCACGTCGAACGCCGATGCCGGCCAGTCGCTGGCAAGCGTGTACCCCTCGTTTGCGGGCGTGAGCGATCTTGTGTTCTCCGCGCATGACGACCCGACGCTCGCCGCCTGCGATGTCGTGTTTCTCGCCGTGCCGCACACCGCGGCGCTCGCCGTCGTGCCCGAGCTGCTTGCCGCGGACGTGACGGTCGTGGATCTTTCGGCGGACTATCGTTTGAATGATCCGGCGGTATACGAGCGCTGGTACGGTGCGGCGCACACCTCGCCCGAGCTCCTCCAGGCACGCGCGTTCGGCCTGCCTGAGCTGTTTGCCGAAGACCTCGCACGCCTCGCCGATCGGCATGCCGCGGGAGACGCCGTGCTTGTTGCCTGCGCTGGGTGCTTCCCCACGGCGACTTCGCTTGCTGCGGCGCCTGCGATTCGCGCTGGCTGGACGGCGCCGACAGGTCCTGTGGTCGTCGATGCCATCTCGGGCGTCACGGGTGCGGGCAAGACGCCCTCGGCGCGCACGCATTATTGCAGCGCAGATGAAAACGTTGAGGCATACAACGTCTGCCGTCACCGCCACACGCCCGAGATCGAGCAGATTCTGGAGCTTCCTGGCCGTATCGTGTTCACGCCGCATCTGGCGCCGCTTCGCCGCGGGCTGCTTTCTACGGTGACGTTGCCGCTTGCGGACGATCTGCGCGGGTTGAGCGCCGAGGAGGCTGTTGCATACTACCGCGATTTCTATGCGGGCTCCCCGTTTGCGCGCGTGCTCGATGCCGGGCAGACGCCGAAGACCTCATCTGTCGTTGGGAGCAATGCCTGCCAGATCGGGCTTGCAGTGAATTCCGAGGCCGGCGCGCTCATCGCGATCGCAGCGATCGACAACCTGTGTAAGGGTGCCGCCGGCCAGGCGGTGCAGTGCGCGAACATCGTATTCGGGCTCGATGAGCGACGAGGGTTGCCCCTGCTCGCCCTGCCCGTATAACCCGTTACGTTCGGGCGAGCGCATCGCTTTGGGGGGCGTCACTTTGGGGACGGGTACCTTCGTGTCGTTTTCGACACAAACGTACCCGTCCCCAAAGTGTTAAAAACGACACGAAGGTACCCGTCCACAAAGTGACGCGTTCGCTGTTCGACTCTACAAGATTGTGAGATGCAAGAAAATGAATGTTGAAGAGTTCGATGAGCAACTTCGCGCGATTCCCGCAGGCGGCGTCACGAGTGCGGCGGGTTTTCGTGCCACAGGCGTCCACGCAGGCTTTCGCAAGAACCCCGACCGCGGCGACCTCGCGCTCGTGGTGGCAGATGAGCCGTGCCCCGCTGCCGGCGTCTTTACCAAGAACCGCTTCTGCGCGGCGCCGGTGACGGTTTCGCGCGAGCACCTCGGCAACAAGGGGTACGGCCTGGCGCGCGCGGTGGTCGCGAATTCGGGTAACGCGAACGCCGCGACCGGCGAGCCCGGGCTCGAGGCCGCTCGCTACACCAGTGAGATCGCCGCACAGCTTCTTGGTTGCGAGACTGACGAGGTGCTCATCGCCTCGACGGGCGTGATTGGCGTGCAGCTCGACGTCGAGCACTTCGAAACGGGTATCCCCCGGGCAATCGACGCGCTTTCGCGCGACGGGGGAGCGAGCGCCGCGCAGGCAATCATGACGACCGACACGCATCCCAAGGAATACGCGGTTGCGTACGAATCGGGCGACCTCGAGTACGTGGGATGCACCTTCACGGTGGGTGGTTGCGTGAAGGGCTCCGGCATGATCATGCCGAACATGGCCACGATGATTGCCGTCATCACGACCGACGCCCCCGTCGCGCCGGAGGCATTGCATGCGCTCCTTTCGGGCGTGGTGAACCGAACCTTCAACAAGGTGACCGTCGACTCCGACACGTCGACGAACGATACGTGCATCATGCTCGCTTCGGGCGCGGCGGCGGCAGGCGTGGCTCCGATTGCCGAGGGAACGGAGGCCTACCTCGAGCTCGAGCACGCGCTCTACGTGGTATGCGAAACCCTCGCGCGCGGTATCGCCGCAGATGGTGAGGGCGCGTCGAAGCTCGTGACCGTGAACGTCTCCGGCGCGGCGACGCCCGAGGATGCAGACACCTGTGCCCGTTCTGTGGCGAACTCGCCGCTCGTGAAGACCGCCATCGCGGGGCACGACTGCAACTGGGGGCGCATCGCGGCGGCGCTGGGAAAATGCGGCGTGGCCTTCGATCAGCACGCTGTCGACATCGACATCATGGAGCTTCCCGTGTGCCGCGCCGGCCTCGCCGTGCCGTTCGACGAGGACGAGGCGCTGCGCCGCTTCGAGGCACCGGAGATCGTCATCTCGGTCGACCTCGGCGCGGGCTCATGTGCGACGACGGTTTGGACGTGCGACCTTACGCACGACTACATCTCGATCAACGCGGACTATCGCTCGTAGCGCTCCCCGCCATGACATTGGGGACAGTCCCCAATGTCATGACATATGGGACAGGCGTTGCGAACGAGCAGCTCCGCATCGCATTTTTTGGAGGAATGGTTATGAAGTACGCACGCGACCTCGCCCCCTCGCTCACGAACGAGCAGCTCGGGCGCCAGCTCTACGAGACGCTGCCGTGGGTCAAGAACATCACCGGCAAGACCGTCGTCATCAAATACGGCGGCGCGGCGATGGTCGATGCGGATCTGCGCGAGAAGGTCATGGGCGACATCCTGTTGCTCAAGATCATCGGCGCGCGCGTCGTGATCGTACATGGCGGCGGCGCGGCCATCAACGAGGCGCTGAGCCACTACGACCTGCCTGTGGAATTCAAGGGCGGCCAGCGGGTGACGACGCCCGAGACCATGGAGATCGTGCGGCAGGTGCTCGTGGGCAAAGTGAACCAGGAACTCGTCGCGGCGCTCAACAAGCACGGTGCCGTGGCCGTGGGCGTCTCGGGCAGCGATGGCGGCACGCTCATCGCCGAGCAGCTCGATCCCGAGCTCGGCTGCGTGGGCAAGGTCTGTCAGGTGAACACGGACTACCTCGAGACGCTGCTCGACAACGACTACATTCCCGTAGTCGCGACGGTCGCGCAGGGCACGGACGGCGGGTTCCTCAATGTGAACGCCGACCTCGCTGCCGGGCACATCGCCGCCGCGATCCACGCGCACAAGGCGATCTTCCTCACCGATGTCGACGGCCTCTACGAGGATTTCTCCGATAAGACCTCGCTCATCTCGAACCTCACGCTCGAGGAGACCGAGCAGATGATCGCGGCGGGCGAGGTTTCGAAGGGTATGATTCCCAAGCTCGAAGCCTGCGTGACGGCGCTTCGCGGCGGCGTGTACCGCGCGCACATCATCAACGGCACCGCGCCGCACTCGCTGCTCGTAGAGCTCTTCACCTCGACGGGCGTGGGCACCGTGATGCATTCGACGCTCGAATCCTATGAGTTCGACCAGCACCCGCACCCCGTGGGCGCGTTCGCCTCGCGTCTGGTGGAAGACGATGACCTCGAGTGAGACTTTGACACCGGGTCTTTTTGTCTCACGTGAGAATGCAGTGGGACATTGAGACCTGGTGCCAATGTCTCACGTTTCAGATAAAAGGAGAGGATGACATGTCATTAGAGATGGAACAGGCGCTGGATGCCACATATGTGATGCCGACGTTCGGCAGGAGCTCCGTGGAGTTCGTGCACGGCGACGGCATGCGCCTCACCGATAGCGAAGGCCGCGAGTACCTCGACTTCCTGGCGGGAATCGGCGTGTGCTCGCTCGGGCACGGGCGCCCGGCGCTCATGCAGGCCCTTGAGGCACAGGTGCCGAAGCTCTTGCACGTATCGAATTACTTTTACGTTGAGCATCGCGGGGCGGTCGCCGCGCTGCTTTCGAAGCTCGCGAACAACGATGTCGCCGGCGCGTGTAGGCTGGCGCAGGCGATACGCGGAGGGGACGAGGCGGAGCTTACCGCGGCAGCGAAACCAGCAGCGGGAGAAGAGGTCTGGCAGACGTTCTTTGCGAATTCCGGTGCCGAGGCCAACGAGTGTTCCATGAAGCTCGCGCGGCTCTTTGCCAAGCGCGCGGGCAACGGCGGCAACACAATCGTGTGCCTGCGCGGCGGCTTCCATGGCCGAACGCTCGAGACGCTCGCCGCGACGATGCAAGACCGTCTGCAGGATTCGTTCCGCCCGCTGCCCGGCGGGTTCGTGGCCTGCACGCCGAACGATGTGGACGAACTGCGCCAGATTTTCGATGCACTGGGCAGCGAGATTTGCGCTGTCATGATCGAACCCATTCAAGGCGAGAGCGGCGTGCACCCGCTCGACGCGGCGTTCGTGCAGGCGGCTGCCGACCTCGTACACGGCGTGGGCGGCGTGCTCATCTCCGACGAGGTACAGGCGGGCATCTTCCGCTGCGGCGCGCCGTTCGCTATCCAGCTTACGGGCGTCGAGGCGGATATCATGAGCTTGGCGAAGGGTATCGCCGGCGGCGTTCCCATGGGTGCGTGCGTGGCGCGGGCAGAGATCGCGGGCGTGTTCCGGCCGGGTGATCACGGCACGACATTCGGTGGGAGCTGCCTTGCCGTCGCCGCGGCGGAGGCGGTGCTTTGCGAGCTCGTGCTCGGCGGGTATGCAGAGCGTGCCCGCGAGGTGGGGGCGTATCTGGCCGAGCGCCTGGCGACGTTGCCGCACGTGACCGAAGTGCGCGGTGCTGGACTCATGCGCGGCTGCGATTTGGACGAAGCGGCGGGCGACGCGCACGACGTGGTGGCACGGGTGCTCGAGGCTGGTGCGGTCATCAACGCGACGGGTGCGCACACGTTGCGGTTCCTGCCGCCGCTCATCTGCACGAACGAAGACGTCGACGCGCTCATACGCGTGCTTGAAGGCGTGCTATAGCATGTCGTTGCCGCCATCGGCGGTTTTCGGCTATACTCATGCACCACGGGCGATTGGCGCAATGGTTAGCGCAGGTGCTTTACACGCACAAGGCTGGGGGTTCGAGTCCCTCATCGCCCACCAGGGAATATGGGGCGGCGCCGGCGACGGTGCCGCCTTTTGTTTGGGCTCGTTGCGGGGACTCGAACCCGCAAGGGCGCGGAGCGCGCGAGGCCGCGCAGCGGCCGAAGCGGGGCGCGCGGCGCAGCCGCGCGGAGTCCCTCATCGCCCACCAGGGAATATGGGGCGGCATCGGCGACGGTGCCGCCTTTTGTTTGGGCTCGTTGCGGGGACTCGAGCCCGGGAGGGCGCGGAGCGGTACCGCCGCGCGAGCGCGCTTCTCGAAGGTGCTTCGTGAAATAATATGCCAACTTTACGCACGAGCGCGTCGCTCGAGAGCGCTTCGTGAACAAAACTGCCAGGTTTGTGCATGAAGCAGTGCATGCGAATGGACGACTGGCTGCTCCAGCTTCGCTTCAGTCTCTGCCCCGCCCATGCGGAAAAGCGGTGCGTTCGCGTCCGGCGCGGCTTCGTGCGCTCATAGCGCGGCTATGATAAAGGCACGTGCAAACGATGTCGCGGAGGAATCATGGATATCCCGTATCTGCCCGAGGTGCCGACCGGCGAGCTGCGCGAGCGTCTTGCCCGCGTGCGCTATGTGTTCACCGATCTCGATGGAACCATGATGGGGCCGAACTCGACGGTGCTCGCGAACGCTGCGGGGGAGCCGAGCCTCGACTTCGTGCAGACCCTCATCGAGCTCAAGCAAGCTGGTGTCGCCGTCGTCCCCACCTCCGGCCGCAATCGCGCGATGATGCGCGAAGATACCCGCCTCCTTGGTCTGAACGCGTTCATCAGCGAGATGGGCGGCATTGTGATGACCGACCTCTCGCACGATACCTGGGAGTATTTCACGGCAGAGACGGAATACGATCCGTCCTGTGGCCTCACGCCGCACGAGGTCATCGAGCAGACGGGGCTCTGCGAGGCGTTCATCACGCGCTATCCGGGCATGCTCGAATACCACAACGATATGTCTGCCGGCTACAAGCACCGCGAGGTTACGATCGGCCTGCGTGGCGAGATTCCGGACGAGGAGGCCATTGCGCTGCTTGACGCGTCCGGCATGGCACTCGATTGGGCAGATAACGGCTTCCTGAACTACATTTCCGCCCCCACCACGCTCGAGCTGCCGGAAGGTGTGCGCGGCCGCGCGTTCAACGTCATGCCGAAGGGTCTCAACAAGGGCCGCGGCATCGAGCGGTTCTGCGAGATCGCGGACATCCCGCGCGAGGAAACGCTCGGTGTCGGCGACGCCGCCTCGGACTTCCTCATGGCGGACTACACGGGTCTCTTCATCATGGTGGAGAACGGGCTGAAAGATCCCGGCGCGGAGGAGTTCCTCGCTACGCACGACAACGCCTTCGTCGCACCCGGGCGCACGGTCGATGCGTGGGTCGCGGGCATGCGCAGCCTGCTCGAAGCGATCGGGCGGTAGCGTATGTCGAACGCCTCTTCTGTGAAGCCGTTAAACTCGCTCGCGACGCCCGCGGACACCCCACCCGCCGCGCACGACGCACGACCCATCGGCGTCTTCGATTCCGGCTTGGGCGGTCTTACCGTGGCGCGCTCCATCGCGACCACGTTGCCGCACGAATCGATCTACTACGTCGGCGATACGAAGCGTTGCCCCTACGGCGTCCGCACCGAGGACGAGGTGCGCGCCTTCGCGCTCGAAGCAGGTCGATGGCTCGAGGCGCACGATGTCAAGATCATCGTGATTGCGTGCAACACCGCCACCGCCGCCGCGCTCTCGGTCGCGCAGCAGACGCTCACGGTGCCGGTAATCGGTGTGATCGCGCCGGGTGCCCGCGCGGCGATCAATACCACACGCACGCGCAAGGTCGGTGTGCTTGCCACGCCGCTCACCGTGCGCACGGGTGCCTACACGCGCGCCATCCACAATCTCGACGCGAGCGTCGAGGTATTCGGCTGCCCGGCACCGAGCTTCGTAGAGATCGTCGAGCGCGAGCTTGCGACGGGGGCGCATCTGCAGGAGCGTTGGCTCGAAGACGGCGACATCTTCGACACGCGCGAGATTCGCGACGAGGTGGCGCGCACGCTCTCTCCCATCACCATGACGGACGTCGACACCGTCGTTTTGGGCTGCACGCATTTCCCGCTGCTCGCGCGACCGATCCGCGAGGCGCTGGGGAAGGAGGTGCGCGTGGTGTCTTCTGCGGAGGAGACGACGCGCGAACTTACGGACATCCTGGGTCGTCGCGGGCAGCTTGCCGGCGAGGCTGCGGTACCCGAACACCGCTTCGCCACGACCTCGGATAACATCGCGGAATTCGCTGCGGCGGGAAGCTTCATCTTCGGCAGGCCCCTGCGCAGCATCGAGCACGTGGGCATCGATGAGCTGGAAGCGCTGGATTGATAAAACCTGCCAGACTGGATGATGCCAGCCTGGGATGTATCGGCACCGCACAGACACATGATAAGGAGCATCATGGACTATATGGAGATCGACCGCTCGGACGGCCGCGCGGCGAACGAGATGCGCCACGTGGCGCTCACGCGCGACGTCATGGGCAACGCGCTCGGGTCGTGCTTGGTGGAGTTCGGCAACACGCGCGTGCTGTGCGCGGCGACGATCGAGGAAGGCGTCCCGGGTTGGCGCAAGGCGAGCCGTGCGGGCTGGGTCACGGCTGAATACGCGATGCTGCCGGCGGCGACGAACCGCCGCAGCTCCCGTGAGCGCGCTAACCGCAAGGGGCGTTCCATGGAGATCGAGCGGCTCATCGGACGAAGTTTGCGCACTGTTACGAACCTGCGCGCCCTCGGCGAGTTCACGGTGACGGTCGACTGCGACGTGATCCAAGCCGATGGCGGCACGCGCACTGCAAGCGTGACGGGAGCCTGGGTGGCGCTGCATGACGCCCTCATGGCATGGGTCGAGGCAGGCAAGATCGCGCGCCTTCCGCTCACCGGCCAGGTTGCCGCCGTTTCGATGGGCGTGGTCGATGGCTGCGAGCTGCTGGACCTCGATTACCGTGAGGACTCGCGGGCAGAGATCGACATGAACCTCGTGGCGACGGATACGGGCGAGATCGTCGAGATCCAGGGCACGGGCGAGCGCACGCCGTTCGACCGCGCGCGGCTCTCGCGCCTGCTCGACCTGGGCGATGCCGGCATCAAGAAGCTCATCGACCTGCAAAACGAGGTCACGGCGTTTCGCGACTAGTGTGCGGGATCCCGCCTGTATCTGATAGCTCGAGCCGACAATACGGAGGCACATATGGCACTGGAAAAAATCGATCCCACGACGCTCGACCACGCGCACACCGTGGTGGTCGCGACCGGCAATGCGCACAAGCTCGTAGAGATTGAGGAGATTCTGGGCGTGGCGCTGCCGGGAACGAGGTTCGTTGCAATCGGGCAGCTCGGCGATTTCGACGACCCCGAGGAAACGGGCACGACGTTTGTCCAGAACGCCATCATCAAGGCGGAAGCCGCCGTTGCCGAGACGGGCTTCGCTGCCGTCGCGGACGATTCCGGTCTTATGGTCGATGCGCTCGACGGCGAGCCGGGCGTGTATTCGGCGCGCTACGCCGGCGTACACGGCGACGATGCAGCAAACAACGCGAAGCTGCTCGCCAAGCTCGAAGGTGTCGAGGACGCCGGGCGCACGGCACGGTTTGCGAGCGCCATCGCCTTTATCGAGCCGAGCGGCCTTGTGACCATGGGCGAGGGTTTCTGCGAGGGCATGATCGGGCACGAAGGCCGCGGCGACCACGGCTTCGGGTACGACCCACTCTTTCTGCCCAACGATACGCCGGGCAAGACGATGGCCGAGCTCGAACCTCAGGAGAAGAACGCGATCAGCCATCGGTTCCATGCGCTGCAGGATCTGTGCTCGAAGCTCGAGGCGGGTGCGACGACGGGTGAGAGCGCTGCGCCGGTTGCGTGCGCCGTGCCGGACGATGCCGATATGGAAGGCTCCGCGCGATGAGGGCGGTCATCCAGCGCGTGCAGTGCGCGAGCGTGACGATCGACGGCGTCGAGACCGCGCGCATCGGTGCAGGTTACCTCATCCTGCTCGGCGTGGGGGCGGCGGATACCCAAGCGGAGGCCGAGCGCCTCTGGCAGAAGATCTTCGCCCTGCGCATCATGGAGGACGAGGGCGGCAAGACGAATCGCTCGATCGACGACGTGGGCGGGGATGTGCTCGTGGTCTCCCAGTTCACGCTGTATGCAGACTGCCGCCGCGGTCGCCGTCCCTCGTTTACGGCGGCAGGCGATCCCGCGCACGCGAACGCCCTGTACGAGTACTTCGTCTCGCTCGCGCGTCAGGATGTGCCTCGCGTGGCGACGGGCACATTCGCTGCAGATATGAAGGTTGAGCTGGTGAACGACGGCCCCTTCACCATCGTACTCGATACCGACGAGCTCTAACGCGTGCAGGGCGCCAGCCAAGGGGGACGGGGGATATTGGCCGGGCGGCCGGGCGTAAAATTACCCCAGGGGTTTTTGACATATGCCAGGCAAGCAGCTCGGCAAACATGTTGACAACATATGTCAAAAAACCCCTGGGGTAATTTTACGCCCGGCCGCCCGGCCAATATCCCCCGTCCCCCTTGGCTGGCGCATCCCCCATCGGGTCAGCTTCATCCCCGGGGTACATTGCGTTCGCATTTTGCTTCCAAGGCTGCTATACTCGCTTCGTTTGACTATCTTGGGGGTACGCTCACTGTTTGTACCCCCGTGGGAGGCACGATTCATGGCAGAGGCTGAAGTCAATAAAGTCGAAGAGATCCAGGAGCTGCTGGGCGGCATGGTCGACCAGCGCGTGAAGGTCAAGGCGAACATGGGACGCACGCGCGTCATCGAGCGCATGGGCGTTGTCAAGTCCGTGCATCCTGCGGTGTTCGTCGTCGAGGTGACCGAGCGCCGCGGCCGCACCTCGCGTCAAAGCTACCAGTACGTCGACGTGCTCACGGGCACGGTCGAGCTCTTTGATCCCGAGACGGGCGAGCACATTTTCACGCCCGCCGTCGACCAGGCCGATGAAAACTAGCACCGACGTCCCCATCGTCGTTTCCGCTCCGTCGAAGATCAATCTCTACCTCGGTATCCATACCGAAAAAGACGAACGCGGCTACCATCGCGTCGACTCCGTGATGGCGGCGCTCGATTTGGCCGATACCCTGCGCATCGAACCGGCGAACGAGCTCGTGGTGCTCACCGAACCCGCCGTAGACGTTCCCATGGAGCGGAATACCGCATATCGCGCGGCTGTTGAGCTGGCGCGTGCATTCGGCCTCGAGCCGCGTGCGCATATCTCGATCGAAAAGCGCATTCCGCTGCAGGCGGGGCTCGGCGGCCCTTCCGCAGATGCCGCGGCGGTGCTCGTGGGCTTGTGCAAGCTGTGGGGAATCGACGTGCACGATGAGCGGGTGGATAGGGTCGCGCGCAGCATCGGTGCCGACGTCCCCTTCTTCTTGCATGGCCCGCTCGCATATCTCGATGGTGCGGGCGATTGCCTGCGGGAGCGCTTCGAGCCGTTCGAGGGTATGCCGGTCGTACTCGTGAAGCCGCAGGACGCCGGCGTGAGCGCCGGAGCCGCCTACGCGCGCTTCGATGAGGAGCCGTGTCCGTTGCCGCCGTTGGATCCTATGATCGAGGCGTTGCGAAACCATGATGGCGATGCTGTTTGCGCGAGCATCGCGAATAACCTCGCGCCTGCGTCGTGCGCGCTCGAGCCGCAGATTAATGACGTGTTGGCGTGGTTGCGCGAGCAGCAGGGTGTTCGTGCTGCGCTGATGTCGGGTTCGGGGGCGTGTTCGTTCGCGCTCTGCGATTCGCTCGAGCGTGCCCGCGCGATTGCGAAACGGGCGCAGGAGGAGCGCGAATGGTGGGCATATGCGGCAACCATGGAAAAGTCGGGAGCAACGGTAATCGAGAGCTAGCATTGTTCGAAACGTTCTGCTAGTATAGCTATCTGCTTCGGGTTGTGGCTCAGTTTGGTAGAGCACCGCGTTCGGGACGCGGGGGTCGCTGGTTCTTCAAATCCAGTCAACCCGACCATTGCAAACACGCAGGCCAGAGTGGGTATCCGCTCTGGCCTGTTTTGGTATTGGCGATGATCATTCGGCATACCAAGACCTCAAGTGGGGATGAACCTGGGGCTTTGGGGTTTTACGAAACGTTTACATCCCCTGGCCTCTTATGACTCCAGCTCATGGGCATCCTCCTGCGAATTCTTCCGCTCCGCACAATCGCGCTTATGCTATGAATAGGTTGTTTGGCAGGCACCCTCGCGGTATACTCAACCGAGCTCGTTTTCCAGTATTGGAGGAATACTATGCCTAAAGGCTTTGAGTGGATCGTCATTCTGATCATCGCCCTGCTCATCTTCGGACCCAAGGCGCTTCCGCAGCTCGGCAAGTCGCTGGGTGCCACGGTGAAGGGTCTTCGCGAAGGTATGTCCGGCAAGGGCGACGAGGAGTCCGCTCCCGCCGAGGAGAGTGAGGAGGATCGCGAGATCCGCGAGCTCGAGGAGAAGCTTGCCGAGGCCAAGAAGAAGAAGGAAGAGTCCGAAGACGAAAGCCCCATTTCGGAGTAGCTTTGTTCTTCCTATAGAACGTTTGCGGCCGGCTACCCGAACGGGGCGTCGGCCGTTATTATGTGTACGCACATCGAGCTAGCATAGATGCAAGGAGCCTGCTCAATGGAAACGAATGAGATTGTACTTACCGCCGAAGGTCGTCAGAAGCTCGAGGAAGAGCTCGCGTATCGCGAGGGCGACCTCGCCAAGGAGATCGTCGAGCGCATCAAGGCCGCGCGCGACTTCGGCGACCTTTCCGAGAACTCCGAGTACGACGACGCCCGCGAGGAGCAGGCGAAGAACGCCGCTCGCATTAACGAGATCCGCGCCATCCTCGCGAACGCTAAGGATGCGGAGGATACCGGCCACACCTTCACCGTGTCGCTCGGTTGTGTTGTCGAGCTCGTGGACGAGAACGGCGAAGTGACCGAGGTCACGATCGTGGGTAGCACCGAGACCGATTCGCTGCGTCACCGCATCTCCAACGAGTCGCCCATCGGCCGCGCGATCATCAACCACGCCGAGGGCGAGACCGTCGAGGTCCAGCTTCCCTCTGGCAAGACGCGCACGTACACCATCACGAAGATCTCGCGCTAGACCCCGGGTCGAGCGCGTCGCGTGGTTAGGAGCTCCCCGGGTCTCGGCCCAGGGAGCTTTTTCGATTCTAGTTCCGATCCCGCCGCTCAAGCGTTTGCGGGATCACCCTGCGATTCGAGCAAGGAGCAGATGATGGCAGAGCAGCAAGAGCAGGCACAGCAGACGGCCGCGGCAGATGCGGTCTCGACGCTGAACGACGAGCGCGCCCATCGCCTGGCGAAGCGTGCTGCGATCCTCGCCGCCGGCGGCGAGGCGTACCCGGAGCACTCCGAGGTGACCGACTACGTTGCCGATATCGAGGCGAAGTACGCCGGGCTTGCCGCTGGTGAGGACACGGAAGACGTGGTGAGCATCGGCGGCCGCATCATGGCGAAGCGCGGCCAGGGCAAGATCGCCTTCGTGGTGGTGCGCGATACGACGGCCGAGATCCAGCTCTTCTGCCGCGTGAACGACATGAACGAAGCGGACTGGGCGCTCCTGGGCGAGCTCGACCTGGGTGACATCGTGGGCGTGACGGGCAAGGTCGTGCGCACGAAGCGTGGCCAGCTTTCCGTGGCACCCACCAAGCTCACGCTGCTTTCTAAGGCCGTGCGCCCGCTGCCCGAGAAGTTCCACGGCCTTTCCGACAAGGAGACCCGCTATCGCCAGCGCTACGTGGACCTCATTATGAACGACGACGTGCGCGACACGTTCCGCAAGCGCTCGCAGATCATCTCGGCCTTCCGCCGCTACATGGAGGACAACGCCTACATGGAGGTCGAGACGCCGATCCTGCAGACCATCCAGGGCGGCGCCACGGCGAAGCCGTTTATCACGCACTTCAACGCACTCAACCAGGAGTGCTACCTGCGTATCGCGACCGAGCTGCACCTGAAGCGCCTGCTCGTGGGCGGCTACGAGCGCGTGTTCGAGATCGGCCGCATCTTCCGCAACGAGGGCATGGACCAGACACATAATCCCGAGTTCACCACCATGGAGGCGTACCGCGCCTACAGCGACCTCGAGGGCATGAAGGAGCTCGCCGAGGGCGTCATCAAGGCTGCCGCCAAGGCCATCGGCGCAGGCGAGCAGATTGAGTATCAGGGGCAGACGATCGACCTTTCCGGCACCTGGCCGAGCCGCCCCATGACCGAGATCGTTTCCGAGGTCATGGGCAGGGAACTCACGCTCGATACGCCCATCGAGGAGCTGCGCGCCGCCGCCGCCGAATGCGGCATCGAGGTCAAGCCCGAGTGGGGAGCCGGCAAGCTCATCGCCGAGATCTATGACGAGCGCGGCGAGGATTCCATCGTGAACCCCACATTCGTGGTCGACTACCCCGTCGAGGTGAGCCCGCTCGCCAAGCGCTTCGAGGACGATCCGCGCCTCACGCACCGCTTCGAGCTGGTCATTGCCGGGCATGAGTACGCGAACGCCTTCTCCGAGCTCAACGACCCCGTCGACCAGGCCGAGCGCTTCGCCAAGCAGATGGAGGAGAAGGCCGGCGGCGACGACGAGGCCATGGAGTACGACGAGGACTACGTGCGCGCGCTCGAGTACGGCATGCCGCCGGCCGGTGGCATCGGCATCGGCATCGACCGCGTGGTCATGCTGCTCACGAACTCCGCGAGCATTCGCGACGTGCTACTCTTCCCGCACATGCGTCCCGAGAAGGGGAGCACGAGCGGCGCCGCTGCGGCGAAGGCTGCGCAGGAAGCTGCGTCCGCCGAGCAGGCTGCGGGTGCGGCGAGCCCCTTCGTGGAGCCCAAGAAGCCCACGATCGACTATAGCAAGGTGCAGATCGAGCCGCTCTTCGAGGACTTCGTCGACTTCGACACGTTCAGCCGCTCCGACTTCCGCGCGGTGAAGGTGAAGGCGTGCGAGGCGGTGAAGAAGAGCAAGAAGCTCCTCGCCTTCACGCTGGACGACGGCTCGGGCGAGGACCGCGTGATCCTCTCCGGCATCCACGACTACTACGAGCCGGAGGAGCTCGTGGGCAAGACCCTCGTCGCCATCACGAACCTGCCCCCGCGCAAGATGATGGGCATCGATTCCTGCGGCATGATCATCAGCGCCGTGCACGCCGAGGGCGAGGGCGACGAGGCCGAGGAGCGCCTGAACGTCCTCATCGTGGACGACAGCATTCCTGCGGGCGCGAAGCTCTACTAAGCTGCACGCGCGTTTGTCGCCGTTGCTGCAAGCGAGGCGCGTACGGGCGCAGGCGTCGCTTATAGGACATAAGGTGTGCTTTTTGTCCAGCTGGAAGAGTCGCGGCCGCTCGCGGCGCGGCTCCTCCCGAGCGACCCGGCCGTCCCGATGTGGGTTCCGGCCGTGCCACGCGCCTAATTGAGCAAAAGTCGTAGAAAGCTTCAATAAGAGTCGTTCAGAATTCTCTTATTGAAGCTTTCTACGTTTTTCACTCACGAGCGCTTTCGGCTTATGAGACAAGCAGAGCGGGGACAACCGAACTTCGGCTGTCCCCGCTTTTGAAATCGCCGGTTGTGTATCATGCTAGCGAAAGTATCTGCCAGTCTACGTCAGCGAGCCTTACTTCCGCCCTGCGAACGTCTGGAGCGCGCCAATCGCAATGCCCACGATGCAGGCGATGATGAAGAGCCAACCACCGAACAGGATGCTGACGCCGTCTTCCATCGTCATGAAGATGAAGATGAGGCCGAGCACGCCGGCGAGGAGCGGGGCGATGTTCGCCTCGCGTCCCTGGTACAGGAAGGTGGCGGCGAGCGTTACGATGCCCGGGATGAGGTAGTAGAGGTTCTTGATCGAGCCGTCGACGTGCTGGCCGAAGACGTCGATGCCAAACGTCATCTGCATGGGGCTGACGTCAACGATGCCATACAGGCCGTACATCGGCAGGAAGAAGCAGATGACGAGCACCGCGCCGACGATGATGCGCGCGAGCGGGAGGATGCCGCCCAGGCTGCCTGCAAGCGAGCCGAGCGAGGAGCCGCTGCTGATAGGAGAAGGCGTGAATGAGGAGCCGGAGCTTTGCGTGGGCACGGGGCCGGGTACCTGACCGGGTGCCGGAGTGCTGGGCTGCTGGATGGGCGCGCCGCACGAGGCGCAGACCTGGGCGCCGTCCTCGTTCTGGGCGCCGCACTTGGGACAAAACATGATGCATTCCTTTCCGTCCGCCCCGCAGCGACATGCGCGGGGGCAGCCTCTGCCGTGGATTCCCCCTACAGCCCCATTATGCCGTTCCATGGTGACAATTAAAGCTCTGAAATGAAAAGTTTGCGTAAAAGGGCGGCTCCGAAGAGCCGCCCCGAGACGATTGGATGCTGCTTGTCGAATGCTGCGGCAGGGCAAGCTATTTCTTGCCGAATAGACCGCCGAGCATATCGCCGAGACCCTCGGTGATGCCGCCGAGGTCGACCTTGCCGGCAAGGTCGCCAAGCGCGCCCAGATCGAAACCCTCGGGCAGCTTGATGCCGCCGCCGGTGACATGCTCCTTAAGACCGTCGAGCACGCCGGAGAGGTCGTCGCCCTCGAGGCGATGGCCGGTGATGTTCTCGATGGCGCCCGCCGGATCCGCGAGCAGGTCCTTGATGGCTTCGGGGGCGTTGCCGATGTGCTCGACAACCTGGTCGATGATGGCCTTGATATCCATGATGTTCTCCGTGTTCGAAGTGGCACATACACGCAAACTATACCGTGCGATCGCCTCGTGCGGTAGCGGTTCAACCTATCGTGTATCGTGATACCTTGCGTCCTGAACCCAGGTTCTCATCAACGCGATCGCGCGATGCCCGGTCTCGCATCATCGCTTCATATGACGACGTCGACGTTTTTCGCCGGTTCGCTCTGTTGAGAGAGGAGATTTTGGCGTAAAACGTCGACGTCGTGCAAGGGCGGCATCTTGCCGCCGGTTTGACGAGGCGTGCGCTACTTGCGTGCGGCGAACAGCTGCAGCACGCCGATGGCGATGCAGACGATGCCGGCAAGGATGTAGAGCCAGGCGCCGATGGCGTAGTCCACGGTGAGATAACCGCCCATCTGGCTGTTCGCGGTGCTTGCAACAGCGATCACGAGGATGAAGGCGAGCGCGCCGCCCACGATGGTGAGGATGTCACTGGCCTTACCCTTGAGGGCAAAAGCGGCCACGAGCACGAGGATGCCGGCGACAAGGAACAGGACGTTCTCGAACGATCCATCGAGGTGCGATCCGTAGACGTCGATGCCAAAGGTCATCTGCATGGCGCTCACGTTGATGATCCCCGCGAGGCCGTAGAGCGGCAGGAAGAAGCAGATGATCATCACAGCGCCGGCGATGATGCGCGCAAGCGGAAGGATGCCGCCGAGATTGCCGGCAAGCGAGTTGAGCTGCGACACGCCGCCGTTCACAGGCGAGGGCGTCGGAACCGGGCCGGGAACAGGTCCGGGCGTGGGGTTGTTGGCGGGCTGCTGGATGGGCGCGCCGCACGAGGCGCAGAACTGGGCGCCGTCGGCGTTCTGAGTACCGCATTTCGGGCAAAACATAGTGCGTTCCTTTCCGTCTGCCCCGCCTGCAGCACCTGCGGGACAGCCTTGACATGGATTTCTCCCCCAACAGGCTGCATCCATTATGCAGCGCCGGGAGGACAAAACGGTCGGCAAATTGAAAAGTTTGCGCAAAGGCGGGTGAAGTCGTCCTTCAAGCTCGGCGTTTTCTGCGTGACACCGTTCGTTGAAGATGTTGCCGCCTGGGAACATGCATTGTGCCGTACAATAATACGGTTCGGCAGCGTTGCACGATACATTCGCCGCTAGGCCGAAGGGTCGCAATCGACGGGGCGCCGCGCGCGTCCTTGCAGGGGAGGCACATCATGGCGCAGCAGCGCGATATGTTCGACGACCTCATCGACATCACCAAAGGCTTGAGCGGCCTCACCGAGCCGTTCAGCGATCTTACGAATGCCTTCTTGGGCAACCCCGAAGCGGAGCCCAAGGAGTGGAACCCGGCGGATTACAAGGAGAAGCCGCGCGCAAACACCGTGCCGTGCCTCGCTTGCCGTTCGGAGAAGAGCTCGTGCCACGCGTGCGTGAAGGCGTGCCCGGTGAACGCGATCGAGATCGAAGATGGCGGCATTGATATCCTTGATACCTGCCGCAAATGCGGGCTTTGCGCGCCGGTATGTCCCACGGAGGCGATTTACTCGCCCCAGAAGCGCCCCAAGCGCATCTACGACGCGGTGGCTGCCGCCGCGACGGCCTACGAGACGGCCTATGTGACCTGCACGCGTGCGTTGAAGCGGGTTCCGCGCGAGAACGAAGTCGTGCTCGCGTGCGTGGGCGACGTCACGCCCGAGACCTGGCTCGCGATCCTCATGGACTATCCCAACGTGAGCGTGTACCTGCCGCTCGATATCTGCACCGCGTGTCGTAACGCCTGCGGCGAGGAGATGCTCGGCGAAGCCATCGCCACCGCGGAGGAGTGGTCTGGACGCGGCATGGGGCTTGAGGTGGATGCAAAGGCGCTTACTTGCACGAAGCGTCGCGAGTTCGAGCGCAAGGAGTACTTCGACAAGATCAAGCAGACCACTGGCCTTGCCATGGCGAAGTTCAATCCTGCGGCCGCGGCGGTGACTACCGTCTCGCAGCGCCTCAAAGAGCACACCAAGAAGCTTTCCGCGCTCGAGCGCTCGCTTTCCGCCGCGACGGGCGCGAACTCGCTCAAGCGTCGCCGTGTGCTCACGCAGAGCCGACAGCTGTTGCTCTCAACGCTACAGACGCATCCCGAGCTCGCGCCGAACGTACAGGTAAGTACGCCCGAGTGCGATTTCGAGAAGTGCACGATGTGCGGCGATTGCGTCGAGATGTGCCCGCTGCGCGCGTGCGACCTCGTGGGTTCGGGAAACTTTACCGTGGAGCCTACGTACTGCACCGGGTGCGGCCTGTGCGTCGAGGTGTGCCAGCCGGGCGCGCTCAAGATGGTCGAGCATGATGCCGCGGCGCTCGTGCTTCCCGATCCCGAAGCGGAGCAGAAGGCCGCCGAGGCCGCGAAGGCGCATGAAGAGGCGGAGAAGATGAAGGCCGAGGCGAAAAAGAAGCTCGACGCCGTCCTCGATCGTGTGGAAAAGCTCGCGGATTAGCGCCGGGACGCCGCCGATCGCCCGGAGGCGCCCTCTATTGCGACCGCATTGATTCCCCTCGGATGCGTTTGTGGTCAAGAATCGCGATTTTTGACAGCAATCCAGGCAAAATGGTGGTGCGATGTATCCAGCTGCCTGGTACACGCCTCGCTTATCTGGGCGGTGGGCGAACCGCACCGCCCTTTTCGCAGAATCGGTGTCACAAAACTTTTGTTTTTGGCCATTTTGGGGCGCGCGCGCCTTCGTCGGGCGTTCAAACGCTCGCGGTTTGTAGGTCGTGCGGCTTCTCGCGTACAATAAACGGGTTCGAACGAATTCGCGCCCGAGTATCGGGCGCGCCAAGAGAGGAAGTGCCTCGTGGCTCTGTCCATCGGTATCGTCGGTCTGCCCAATGTAGGTAAGTCGACGCTCTTCACCGCCCTCACCAAGAAGGGTGGCCTTGCTGCCAACTATCCCTTCGCCACCATCGATCCCAACGTGGGCATCGTCGACGTACCGGATAACCGCTTGGGCAAGCTCGCAGATATCGTGCATCCCGGCCGCATCGTGCCCGCGACGGTCGAGTTCGTGGACATCGCCGGCCTCGTGAAGGGCGCGAACCAGGGCGAGGGTCTGGGCAACCAGTTCCTCGCGAACATCCGCGAGACGGATGCGATCTGCGAGGTCGTGCGCTATTTCAAAGATCCCAACGTCATGCGCGAGGTGGGTCGCGTGGGCGAGTTCGTCGACCCTGCGGCAGACGCCGACACCATCATGACTGAGCTCATCCTCGCCGATATCCAAACGCTCGAAAAGCAGCTGCCCAAGCTCGAGAAGGACGCGAAACGCGATAAGGAGCTCGCGCCCAAGCTCGAGATCGCACGTCGTCTTTCCGACTGGCTCAACGAAGGCAACCGCGCCGCGACGCTCGACATGACGCCGGAGGAGCGCACCGCCGCCAAGGGGCTCTTCCTGCTCACCATGAAGCCCATGCTCTACGTGGCGAACGTCGACGAGGACATGCTCGGGCAGGAGCTCGAGCCCATCGATGGCGTTCAGCCGATTCCCATCTGCGCGAAGATCGAGGCAGAGCTTTCCGAGCTCGACGCCGAAGAGGCGGCGGAATACCTCGCCTCGCTCGGTCTCGAGCAGCCCGGACTCGACGTGCTCGCGCAGGCGGCGTACAAGCTGCTGGGCTTGCAGTCGTTCTTCACGGCGGGCGAGATGGAGGTCAAGGCATGGACGGTGCGCCAGGGCGCGACCGCCCCGCAGGCTGCCGGCGTCATCCACTCCGATTTCGAGCGCGGCTTCATCAAAGCCGAGGTCATCGCGTACGATGATTACATCGAACTTGGGGGCGAGCAGGGGGCGAAGGCCGCAGGCAAGCTCCGCATGGAGGGTAAGGAATACGTCATGGCCGACGGCGACGTGGTGCACTTCCGCTTCAACGTGTAGGCACGCGGGTTTCGGCATCGAGCAGATAGGTTGATTGCAATGTTCCAATACGGTCGAGTTAACGGGTACCTTACGATCGCGCTCATAGTGGTGGGCGTGCTGCCGCTGATCATCACCTTCTTCGTGGTGCCTCAGTTGCCGGATTCCGTAGCCATGGCGTTCAACAGCGCCGGCGAGGCCACGCGTTTCGGCAGCCGCTACGAGCTCTTCTGGGTTCCCGTGGTGAGCATGCTCCTGGCGATCGCCACGCTCATCAACGCGCGCCGTTCCGCGAATGCGAATCGCGATTCCCGCGTCGCCGAGGAGCTCGTGTACCGCCGTGGCGTGCGCAACGGCGTGGTGATCGGCGTGCTGCTCACGGCCTGCACCATCTACCTACTGTATTCCGCCTATACCGGAACGGGCATCAGCTTCGGGTTCTAGCGCGCCGGACGAGCGGGAGCCACGGCGTCATTCCCGTCCTAAGAGCGCGAACAACGCAAGCGTAAGGCCGCCCGCTGCGCGCGGGGGAAAGACGCGTGCGGCGATGTCCTCGCACGCGCGGCCCGCTCCCGCGAGCGCGAGAACCGTCCCCGCTTCGAGCGCAAGCGGCGTATCGTTCGGACACGCGGCGATGACGGCGGTCGAGCGGAACGTGGCGCCATGCTTTCGGCAGATGCGCGCGAGCTCGTCGGTGGGGCGAGCGGGCGCGCCGGGTAACGCGCTTGCGTCGAGTGAGATGACGTCGAAGTCGGCGAGCTGCGCCTCGGTCATGCCCTGGCACTCGAGGTGTCGCAGAAGCTCATCCGGTTCATAGGACGTCGCGATGGCGATGTCCAGGCGGCGGGCCACGACATCCAGCGCCTTTCGTTCTGCATTCGTTATGCGCGGCCCTCCGCCAGCGGGATCGTCGAGGTCGATGACGACGAGGTGCCATGGTTCGCGCCGGATGTTCGACATGGCATTGTGCACGAGGGTGAACTCCGGTTTTCTCGCGTCGTCCATGAGCAGCCAATCTCGCTTTGAGCACGCTAGGTGTGCAAATTGCATCGAACGTAAACTATAGTTTACGCATCATGGCGGCGTCTTTCGCACACTCGTGCCATGAGCGAGAAGATTGAACAGACAATTGGCCGGAACGTGCGCAGCCTGCGCGAGGCGCAGCATCTTTCGAAGGTTGAGTTTTGCCTGATGGCCGGGTTGAGCCGGCCGTATCTCAACAAAATCGAGGCTGGCGAGGCGAATATCTCGGTGAAGCAGCTCGACCGGCTCGCGCAGAGTTTGGGAATCGATGCGGCCGAGCTTCTGCGGTAGCTCCTATTCCGCCAAACGGTCGTGGTTGACGGGCTGGTAGAACAGGCGGGCGAGTTCGCGGGCGTCGCGCGTTTGGGCGAGCGCCCACATCATCTTGGCGACGATCGCCTCCGTGGTCATGTCGCCGCCGCGCAGGATGCCGGGATGTTCCGCGTAGGCTCGGCCGACTTCGTACACGCCCAGGTCGAGACCTTCTTCGGGAACCTGCGTGGTGAGCACGATCGCGCGTCCCGAGCCCACCCAATCAAAGATTGCCTGCTTGAACGAGGGTTCGTCGGCACCATAGTCTGGAATGCCGCCGAGTCCGTAGATCTCGAGTACGAGCGCGTCGTAGGCGGGCTTGAGCGCTGCGAAGAGCTCGGGGTTTAAGCCAGGTGTGAGCTTGAGCACGGCGACGCGTTCGTCGATGTGGTCGAAATGGGCGGGAGCGGAAATGTTGCCAGCGTCGGGCTCGGTGCTGGGCGTGGGCTCGTCTGCACGCGCAGGTACGCCGGAGCCCCAGGCGCCCGCCCGCACGATGCGGTCGTTGCGGATGTAGGCGAGCGGCGGGAAGTTTACGCTGGTAAACGCATTCGCGCTCATGGTGCGCTGCTTGCGGGCGCGCGTGCCCGCGATGGCGATGCCCCCGAACACGATGGAGACGTCACACGACAGGTCGTCGATTGCGTAGAGGAGACTTTGGTAGAGGTTGAGCTTCGCATCGGTGAAGGAGCTCGTCATGGGGCGCTGCGAACCGGTGAGCACGATGGGCTTCGCGCTCGCGGGGATGAAGTAGGAGAGCGCTGCGGCGGTGTAGGCCATGGTGTCCGTGCCATGTAGCACGAGGAAGCCGTCGAAATCCGCGTATCGATCGGCGATTGCCCGCGCGATGCGCAGCCAGTCTGCAGGGCGCATGTTCGTGCTGTCTATGTTCATGAGCTGCAGCGTATCGAGGTCGCAGAGGCCGCGTACCTCCGGCACGCAGGCGGCGAGCTCTTCGCCCGAGAGCGCGGGGGAGAGCCCCCGGCCGTCTTCCGCAGACGCGATGGTTCCGCCGGTTGCGATGAGCAGGATGCGCTTCATGTCCGTCCATTCAGGTGAAAAAACCAGCCAAGCTGGATTTTATCATGTCGCGGTAGCGACCGCTTCGCCTTGACTGCTCTGTAGATTGCTTGAACACGCGGGAATCTGCTGCGGACAGCGCTACTATGCTGCTCATAGGCCAAGCTTTGCACCGCGCGGGACGAGTATGCTACCGCGCGTTCTGCCACCCGAAAGGAATGACATGAAGGCCATCATCCCCGCCGCGGGCCTGGGGACCCGCTTCCTGCCCGCGACGAAGTGCACGCCCAAGGAGATGCTGCCCGTCCTCGACAAGCCGGTCATCCAGTACGTCGTGGAGGAGGCGCTCGAGCCCGAGGAGGTCACGGACGCCATCATCGTGACGAGCCCGAACAAGCCGGAGCTCCTCAGCTACTTCCAGCCCGACACCGCCCTCGAGCAGCTCCTGCGCGCCCGCGGCAAGGGCGGCTGCGCCGACGCCGTGGCC
>CASFXG010000028.1 GCA_949298635.1 uncultured Coriobacteriaceae bacterium
CGACGTGATGTAGCGGGTGCGCTTCCACTGCATCTCCTCGAGGATGCACATGGCGAAGAGGATCGTCTCGCCCCAGAGCGCGCCGGAGCCGACGAACATCGTGTAGGGCGCGAGCGCGTACCTCTTGGCGAGCTCCTCGGCCTTGGGCTCGAACTTCTTGCGGATGTCGAGGAGGTCCTTCCAGATGTCGGCGGTCTGCTCGATGAACTTGTCGTACTTGGGGAAGCAGCCGCGACGATAGAGGAGGCGCAGGCCGAAGCAGTCGGCGAGGTAGTAGCCCTTCTCGCAGCCGCCCGAGCCGTGGTCGCTGGCCATCTTGACGCAGCCCTCGGCGCCGACGGCCTGGCCGATGGGGCCATCGGGGCTCGTCATGGCGATGACGCGGATGCCCATCTCCTTCATCTTCTTCACGGCCTCGAGGACCTCCGGCGTGGTGCCGGACTCGGAGGCGGTGAGCACGACGGACTTCTCGGTCATGGTGCCGCCCACGCCCATGAGGAAGATCGCGTCGTAGCCCTCGTCGGCAATCTGGTCGGCGATGGCGGCCATCTTCTTGCCGGTCTCAACGAGCGCCTTGCCGTCCTCGAGGTAGCCCTCCTGGTCGAAGTTCATGATCTCGACCTTCTCCGTCTCTGCCATGAGCATTCCTTTCTCGTGTCGTCATGCGATAAGGCAGTGCGGGTTCGCCTGCGGCGCGGGCCTTCTCCCTCGCTCCGCGTCGCACGCGGTTCCGCTGATGACAAGATACCAAATTGGTTATATGACGTTATAGGACAGCGGTGAGTGGTAGGATTTTGACGGTAAACGTATAGACGTTATATAACGTTATATCTTTTCATCACAACTCGTTCAAACTTCCCCGCCCCATACAACACTTTGGGGACGGGGTCAAAAGTGTTGAAATTAACACTTTTGACCCCGTCCCCAAAGTGACGTGTGGTTGGGTCTAGAGGCGGAAGCTGTAGTGCTTCCCTACTACATGCTGAAGTCCGAGGAACATGGGCTCGCCGTATTGATCGGAGTACTCACCGCTCACCGTGAACAGCGGCTCGTTCTCCGCAACATCGAGCAATTCAGCGAGCTGTGGTGTCGCACGCTCCATACTTAAGATGCAATCGGTGCTGTTGCGCGGCACGAGCCCGGTCTTTTGTTCAATGACCTCGAAGATGGAGCAGTCTTCAAGATGCTCATCGAGCAGGAAGCGGTATTTCACCGGGTCGAAGAGGTTGTCCTCAACCATCAGGGGCACGCCGTCGGCCGTGCGCACGCGAATGACACGGATCGCGGCTCCGTTATCCGCGCCTCCGAAGAAACCGGGACGATCGAGCGGGAGCAAGGTACGTTCGCACGCTACGAGCCGCGCGCCCGGGACGACGCCGTTGTTCTCACAGGTCTTTGTAAAGCTGCGAACGATGTCATCGTTTTCGAACGGAGCCTTGTGCTCCGCCTCAGCCGTCACGAAGGTACCCTTCCCCTGGCGCTTGACGAGTAAACCTTCCTTCTCAAGCACCTTCACGGCGTTGCGCACGGTGATGCGGCTCACGCGGTAGATGTCGCCGAGCTCAAGCTCAGAGGGAATCTTCTCCCCCGCTCGGTACAAACCCGAGGCGATATCGCGACGGATGTCTTCAATGACCTGAAGGTATAGGGGTTCTTGCGATGCGTGATCGAGTTCCGAGGGCATGACGGCACCTTTCGAATACGTTATATGTTGTCTTGACACGTCATAGTATACGCATCTTGTGCATACCAAAAGCGCTCCACTCGGTAAACGGCCTCAGCGCAAGCCGAACGCCGGAGACGCTACGCGACCTACCTGCGACGAGCGGGGCGCAGCAAGAGCGGGCGCAGGAACGAGAGGTGCGTCTCGGAAAGCACGATGGAGCAGAAGATGAGCGCAAACCCCGCAACGAGCCCGCCCGTGAGCACCTCGCTTGCAAGCAGCACAGAAAACAGCACACCTGAGGGAGACTCGAGCGAAAGCAGGAGCGACCCAGTCGCCGGCGGGACGTGCGCAAGCGCGAGGTTTTGGACGAGCATGCCGATGCATGTGCAGAAAACCGCGAGGAACGCGATGGTTGCAATGACCACGGGCGACCAAGCGATCGAGGTAATCGGCGGCTCGACGACAAGCGCCGCGACGGCATCCATCACACCGACGGTAAGAAACATCCAGAATGTGATGACGTTGACGTCGAGCTCGCGGCCATACCGCGCCGCCGTGGCGATCTGAAGCGCGAAGAACACGGCGCCGACAAGCGTGAGCGCGTCGCCGCGATTAATGACAAGGCTGTCGAGTGCCACGAGCGCGATGCCCGCCAAGCAGAGGGCAGCCGCCCCGAGGTTGAAGCACGTGAGCGGCTCGCGTGCCATGAAGTAGCTTATGAACGGCACGAGGATGCAGTACGTCCCCGTGAGAAACGCGCTCTTGCCAGCCGTCGTCTCGACGAGGCCGAGCGTCTGGAACGCGTATGCGAGGCCGAGCGACACTCCCATGGCAACGCCTACGGTGACGTTTCGCGCGTTGAAGTGCCGGACGATGCGCTTGCGGAACAACGCGAGCATGATAAGCGCCGATGCGAGGAAGCGTCATGCCAGAAGGGTAAAGGTCGGCACGGTATCGAGCACGTCCTTCATAACGAAGAACGAATACCCCCACATGACCGCCATCGCGGCGAGCATGAGCTTCCAAAACAGCGGTGAGCGGGCACCGGCTCCGCGAAGGCGCGCGCCCGGAGCACGGTCTTCAATATCGACGGGAGCATCCGCCCCGAAGAAACCCTCAGGCTCCTGCGGAGCGGATGCGCTACCTAGATCGTTCTTGGTCATAGCTTAGCGACGATGCTCCCGATAGTAGCGGATGAGCGCCTGAGTCGCCGGATCCTGCTGCTCGAGGGCGGCGTCGTCATGGAAGGCCGGCGTAATCTGCTTGGCGAGCTGCTTGCCGAGCTCGACGCCCCACTGATCGTAGGAGTCGATGCCCCATACCGTGCCTTGGACGAACGTGATGTGCTCATAGACCGCAATGAGCTCGCCGAGCGCGAACGGGGTGAGCGTGTCGCCGAAAATCGTGGTCGTGGGACGATTGCCCGTGAACACGCGTGCCGGGACAATCTCCTCCGGCGTCCCCTCGGCGCGCACCTCGTCTGCCGTCTTGCCAAAGGCGAGCGCCTTCGTCTGCGCGAGGAAGTTGCCCAGGAAAAGCTCGTGAACATCCTGGCCGGAATCCTCCACCGGATGTGGCGTGTTCGCGAAGGCGATGAAATCTGCCGGCACCATGCGTGTACCCTGGTGGATGAGCTGGTAGAACGCATGCTGACCGTTCGTACCCGGCTCTCCCCAGAAAATCTCGCCAGTGGGCGACGTCACTGCGGAACCATCCCAACGAACACCCTTGCCGTTCGACTCCATGGTGAGCTGCTGCAGGTATGCGGGGAAGCGGTGCAGGTACTGGTTATAGGGCAGCACGGCATGGCTCTCCGCGCCGAAGAAGTTCACGTACCACACATTCATGAGACCCATGAGCGCGACGACGTTCTCCTCGAGCGGTGTGCTCTGGAAATACTCGTCGATGGCGCGGAAGCCCGCGAGGAACTCCTGGAAGCGCTCGGGTCCCAAGGCCACGATGAGCGAAAGCCCCACTGCGGAGTCCACGGAATAGCGGCCGCCCACCCAGTTCCAGAAGCCGAACGCGTTCTCCGGGTCGATGCCGAACTCCGCAACAAGGTCGAGCGCCGTTGAAACCGCGACGAAGTGCTTGCGCGTCGCCTCGGCACAGCTCTCATCGGAGCCGTCGATCGCACCGGCCTCCTTCAAGGCATCGAGCATCCACGTGCGCACTTCGCGCGCGTTCGTGAGCGTCTCGAGCGTGGTGAACGTCTTTGAGACGATAATCACGAGCGTGGTCTCCGGATCGAGGCCGCGAAGCTTCTCGGCCGCGTCGTTCGGATCGATATTCGAGATGTAGCGGCAGTCGATCCCCGCATCCGCGTAAACCTTGAGCGCCTCGTACGCCATGACGGGGCCCAAGTCGGAGCCACCGATACCCACGGAGACGACGTGCTCGATCTTCTTGCCGGAAACGCCGCGCCACTCACCCGAGCGCACGCGCTCCGCGAAGGCGTACATGCGAACCAAGACCTCGTGGACGTCCGCCACGACATCCTGGCCGTCGACGACGAGCGTGCCCGCCTGCTCCTTCGGACGACGGAGCGCCGTGTGCAGCACGGCACGGTCCTCGGTGGTGTTGATGTGCTCGCCCGAGAACATGGCCTCGCGCCGCGCTTCGACGCCCACGGCACGGCCGAGGTCGCACAGGAGCTTGACCGTCTCGTCGGTGATGAGGTCGCGCGAGAGATCGAAATGCAAGTCACCTGCATCGAAGCTGAACTTCTCAACGCGGTCGGCATCCGCAGCGAACCAGTCCTTGAGGCTGATCCCCTCCTCTACCAAACGGTCGTGATGAGCCTGCAACGCCTTCCATGCAGGGGTTTGGGTAGCGTCGATCGGCGCGGGAATGGTGGACATGTTGCCTCCTAGCTCAGTGCCAAATGCTCTCCGCGCGCATCACGCACACGGATGAATTTATTTTACCGCGTTCGTTGCGGCAGATGCGGTCGCACGCGAAATCGGTCGCGTGGACGGATGCCCGATGGAGCAAGGCTACGCGGAGGGAACCTCCACGATATCGAGCAGCTCCAGCGTATGTGTGAATTCGCCCTCATCGAGGCTGCGGCCGTTCACAACCACCTCTCCCGTCTGGTTATCGAAGGGATCACGGCGGACAGCCTCCTCCGCCGGGTCAAGCGGCGCGGCGAATGCCCGGTTGAACACCGTGCGCCACGGATCGAGGTTGCCAAAATAGAAGCGCCTGAGCTCCTCGTCACGCACGCGATGCGCGCCGATCCCGAACGAGCAGTCCGCCCACAGCCAACCCGTCTCCGGCGTGTAGAATAGAGCCCAGTCGTGCGGGGAGATGCAGTCGGGTGCCGCATAGAGGCCGCTTTGCCACCGTGCCGCAACTCCCAAGCAGCGACAGAGCGTGATGAAGGTGAGCGCCATCACGCCGCAGTCGCCGTATCCCGTCGCGAGACAGTAATCCGGAATTACATCGAGCTGGATGTAGGACGGTTGATAGCGATACGAGACGTGCGTCGTCACGTAGTTATAGGCCGCGCGGGCGAGCCCGAGGGGCGAGTCGTCGCGCGCCGCCTCGCGAACCGCACGGGCAACCTCGCGCACAAGCGGGGTGAACACGATATGCGGTGCCTCTTCCGCGTAATCGGCCTCGACGGGCGGCTCGCAGACCGCCGTCTGCGCGCGCTCGCACGCGGCAGCGACGCCCTCGGTCGTCCACAGATCGGTATACGGGGCGTCGATGCGATAGCGGAACGTGACGCTGCGGCTCCCTGTGCCCGAAAACCGCCAGAACATGCTGCGGGCGGGAGCATCCGCAGCGGCAAGCCGGCCGTCGGGAGACGCCTCGAGCACCTCGATACGCGACTGCTGCGGCGCTTCCGCCGCGACCGGCAACCAGATGCGCACATCGTCGGTGGGATTCACATCATGAACCGCAAGGGTGGCGCGAACTGTGATGTCGCGGACGGCCCCGCCCGCGCGCCGCATCTCATCGCGAATCGCCCGCCGCGGCGCGAGCGCGTCCCCATCCGCGGCGTCGGCAGACACAAGACCCGGAACCTCCGCCGCGTAGATGCGCAGCGTGTCGAGGAAATAGAAGAGCGTGTAGGGCTTGCCCGCTATGAAGCGCATGTCAATGCGACCCTTCGCCACGAGGTCACGAACGTCTTCATCCGTTACCCCTGCACCGGCGGCGACAAGCTCCGCCACGGCTTTGTCGAGCGGCATGCAGTACTCGGCCGCGAGCCGCGCAAGTCGGTGCCATTCGAGGCGCAACCGGGGCGCGAGCGGCGATGCGTGATCGCGTTCGAGCAGGTCGCGGCATAACCGAGCCGCCTCTTCAAGATAGCCCGCCTCTTTGCAGCGCGCGATGGACGCAGGCAGCGCCATGCCCAGCGCCGCGACATCAGCCGCCCGTGTAGCGGGCGCATCCTCCACCTGAACTGCGGGCGCCATGCCTGAACGCCCTTCGAAACCGCTCCAAGAAATCGCCATCTTCCCACCCCGTTCCATATGCCCGCGCATACCGCGACGCTGCCGTCATCTAAGTGTTTTCAGCATAGCACACACCCATCAAAAATACAAACACATGTTCGATATTTTGAGGTATACTGACCCTATCGAAATATCGATTCCGGCGAACCACCGCGGGAGGGAGGCGACATGGCGGAGGCGACCGAGCGCACGTACCTGTGCATCGACCTTAAAACCTTCTACGCGAGCGTCGAGTGCGCCGACCGCGGCCTCGATCCCTTCACCACGAACCTCGTCGTGGCCGACCCAGCTCGCGGCGCAAGCACCATCTGCCTCGCCGTAACCCCCGCCATGAAGGCGCTCGGCGTGCGCAACCGCTGCCGCGTGTTCGACATCCCGCCAAGCATCCGCTATATCAAGGCGCGCCCGCGCATGCGCCATTACATGGAGGTTTCTGCCCAGATCTACGGCATCTACCTTGAATACGTGAGCCCGCAGGACATCCATCCCTACTCCATCGACGAGTGCTTCATCGACGCCACGCCCTACCTCAAGCTCTACGGTATCGACGCGCGCACCTTCGCCGAGCGGCTGCGCGGGGCGGTTTTGGAGCGCACGCACATCACCGCGACGGCGGGCATAGGCCCGAACCTCTTCCTCGCGAAGGTCGCCCTCGATATCACCGCCAAGCACGAGCAGGACGGCATCGGCGTACTCGACGAGGAAACGTTTCGCCGAAAGATCTGGCCACACCGCCCCATCACGGATATCTGGGGCATAGGGCCGGGCATTGCCGCGCGGCTCGAGAAGTACGGCGTGCGCGACCTCATGGGCGTCGCCGCGCTCGACGAGCAGATCCTCTACCGCGAGTTCGGTGTGAACGCCGAATACCTCATCGACCACGCCTTCGGGCGCGAACCCACCACCATCGCCGAAATCCAAGCTTATAAACCCGCGGCCTCCTCGTACGTGAATGGTCAGGTGCTCCCAGAGGGCTACACGTTCGAGGACGCGCACACGATCTTGAAGGAGATGGTCGATGCGTCCGCGCTCGAGCTCGTGGAGCGGCACGAGGTCTGCGAGCACATCTCGCTTTCTGTGGGCTATGAATACACGCGCGGAGCGGCCGCGGCAGACGGCGCAGGCACAGAGACAAAACCGGCGCGGCCCGCAGCAGAGGCGGAGGCGGGCACGCTCTTCACCGGCGAGCACGGCACGCGGCGCGTGGGCGGCAGACGAAGCGGCGAGCGGGCAGGCGGCTCGCGCAAGCTTCCCTTCCGCACGAATTCCTACCGCAAACTCATGGGAGCCTTCGATGCGCTCTGGGACGAATCGGTCGATCGCACGCGACTCATCCGGCGCATCTCCGTGGGGCTCGGCAACCTCATGCCCGAGGAATTCGCCACCGTCGACCTCTTCACCGATACCGCAGCCGAAGGTCGCGAACGCGATCTTCAGCAAGCCGTCCTCGCCGTGAAAGGCAAGTTCGGCAAGAACGCCCTCTTGCGCGGCACGAGCCTCACCGAGAAGGCCACCGCGCGCGAACGCAACGAACAGGTAGGTGGGCACCATGCCTAACGAGCGCAGAGGCGAGACTCCGCAGCTGCGGGCAGACGGCGGCATGCGCGCGGACCGCGCGGCGCAGTTCATGCCCTTCGCAGCCCTGCGCGGCTACTACGAGCTCATCCGCAAGCAGGAGCGCGTGCCCGAACCCAAGCACGAGCTCACCGATGAGGAGGCGCTCGCGCTCTCGCAGGTGATGCTTCGCGTGCGGCGCGGCCAGATGGTGCGCGTGGTCTACTACGACGAGAACGCCTACGTGACGCTCACCGGCTGCGTGGCGCGCGTCGACATCGTCGAGCGGGAACTCATGGTCGTGAAGACGAAGATACCGCTCGACAGCATCCGCTCGCTCGAGATCGTTCAAGCCTGAGGGGCTGGATGGTGCTTACGCCTCAAACGGCCAGTCCCCTGCCGCGAGCACCTCGATCGCCTGCGCGACGGCATCGTCTTCGCAGCGCCCGATATGCCAGCGAGCCGCAGCGGCCGCCTCGGGCGTCGCCCCGGCGACGGCGACCGGGTGCCCGGCGACCTCGAACATCGCGAGGTCGTTTCCCGCGTCGCCAAACACCACGACCTCATCGGTCGAGATGCCCAGGTGCTCGCAGAGCCTCCGCACCGCGGCGCCCTTGTTCCAGCCCGCAGGCATGATATTCAGAAAACCGCGCATGGGAACATCGAAATCGAGCTCTTCGAATGTATCGTTCAGGCGGTCGCACAGCGCGACAGTCTCCGCCATATCGCCGTCGATGAAGACATTCGCCTTCTGGATCTCGAACGCGGGCAAGCCGTCGCAAGGAAGCGCCGCCTCAGCGTAGGCGGACACCACGCCGGCCATGTCCTCGCGCGTGCCCGCGCAGAGGTAGGGCTGCGTGTCCTCAAAAGCCGTGAAGCCGGAACGCGGCACGTCGGCGAGCACCTCGATCAGACGCTCGAGCGCGGCGCGGTCGGGCAGCCCATAGGCCACGCGCTCGCCCGCATGGTAGATCGCGAGGCCGTTCGTCGTGATGCACGTCGCACAGCACGCCGCATCGCCGGAAAAGAACGGCGGAATCTGCGAAACAGCGCGCCCGCTCGCCACGCCGATGGCAAGACCCGCGTCGAGCGCGGCATGGAAGGCGCGACGCGTGCGCTCGGAAACATGGTCGCGGCCACGCGGCATGATGGTCCCGTCGATATCGCTCAAGATCAGCTTAACGCTCTGCATAGGGTTGCCTCCAACGCATACGGTTTCACGCACGCCGTCGATGATAGCTCATGCGCGGGCGCGCTGCGGGCGAAAGGAACGAGGACGAAACGGTTGTTCCTTATCCGATCCGCCCTAAGGCGTGTTGGACGGGGTGCCAGCATACCCCACGGACGATTACATCGCGGGAAACTCGTGTGCGGTGCCGCCCGCTCGGCCGAAGCGTGCTACGATGGCGCGGGGAACCCACGCGCGGCTCCCGATCAACCCAAGAAAAGGAGACGGCTGTGAACGACTTCACCTTCTACTCCCCCACCAAGATCGTCTTCGGGCGCGGCGCCATCGACCGCACCGGCGAGGAGCTGGCGGCGCTCGGCTTCACGCGCGCCCTCATCGTCTACGGCGGCGGATCAGTCCTGCGCACCGGCACGCTCGACCGCGTGAAAGCGTCGCTCGACGTCCATGGCATCGCCCATGCGGGACTCGGCGGCGTGCGCCCCAACCCCGAAATCACTTCCGTCCGCGAGGGCATCGAACTCGCCCGCGCGGAGCGTGTCGACGTGGTCCTGCCCGTAGGCGGCGGGTCGGCCATGGACGCCGCGAAGGCCATCGCCCTCGGTGTCTGCTATGACGGCGACGTGTGGGACTTCTTCGCGAAGCGCGCCACGCCGGCGAAGCGCATCCCCGTCGTCGCGGTGCCCACCATCCCCGCCTCGGGATCCGAAGCATCGAACTCCGCCGTCATTAGCAACGATGCCGAACACCTCAAGAGCGGCCTCAACACCGACCTCAACCGCCCCGTGCTCGCCATCATGGATCCCGCGCTCACGTTCACGTTGCCGCCCTACCAGACGGCCGCCGGCGTAACCGATATGATCGCGCACATCATGGAGCGCTTCTTCTCGGGCGAGCCCGCGGCCCCCGTGACCGATAACATCGCCTGCGGGATCATCCGCGCCGTGATGGACGCCGCGCCCCGCGTGCTCGAACATCCTGAGGACTACGACGCCCGCGCCAACATCATGTGGGCAGGCACCCTCGCCCACAACGGCCTGGCCGGCTGCGGCACGAACGTCCCCGGCGGCCGCGACGGCGACTGGTCGTGCCACGGCCTGGAGCACGAGCTTTCCGCACTCGACACCTCGATCACGCACGGCGCCGGCCTCGCAGTCGTATTCCCCGCCTGGATGCGCTATGTGTGGCGCGAGCACCCCGAGCGCTTCCTCGATTTCGCGAAGGGCGTGTTCGACATCGAGGCGATCGACGATACCGAGGAGGCGGTGTGCGACGCCGTCACCGCAACCATCGACGAGCTGCAGGAGTTCTTCGTATCGCTCGGCATGCCGCGCACGCTCGGCGAGCTCGGCGTAGAGGAGACGGATATCGACCAGTTGCTCGTCGGCCTCAAGATCAACAAGGGCGAGGTCTTCGGCAGCTTCAAGCAACTTACAATTGAGGATGCGCGCGCCATCTACCTGAGCGCGCTGTAGATACGCTACCCTTACAGGTTAGAAAGCGCGTCGGCAGGTTCGCTCGTGCCGGCGCGCTTTTTCCATGACCTCGCGACTGAAAGGGATTCGTACCATGAACCGCCCTTCCATCTCCCGCCGCAGCGCGCTTGCCGCCGCAGGCTGCGCCACCGCCTCGATGCTCGGCCTCGCCGCCTGCGACATGCCGGGTGCGTCGACGGATGACGACGAGCGCGTGACCATCTCTGACCACCCCGCCGAGCAGGAGCCCGAAACGGAAGTGCAACCGGAGCCCGAACCCGATCCAGTCGAGGAGCTCATGGCCTCGATGACACTCGAGCAGAAAGTCGGCCAGCTCTTCATGGTCACACCTGAGCAGCTCACCGGCGCGGAGGTCGCAACCGTCGCGGGCAACATGACGCGCGAGGCCCTCTCGAAGATCCCGGTCGGCGGCCTCATCTACTTCGCCAAGAACCTCTCGAGCGCCGAGCAGGTCGTGAGCCTTCTTGAGGGCACGGTCGAACTCGCACGCGAGGCGGGCGCCGGCATCCCGCCGTTCCTCGGCATCGACGAGGAGGGCGGCCCGCTCGTGGCGCGCGTGGCGAACTCCGGCCTCTTCGACGTTGAGCGCTTCCCGAATATGGCCGAGATCGGCGCCACGGGAGACCCCGCGGAAGCGGCGGAGGTCGGCCGCGTCATCGGAACCTACCTGCACGAGATCGGCTTCAACCTCGATTTCGCCCCCGATGCGGACGTCCTCACGAACCCGAACAACACCGCGATCGGCCAGCGCTCGTTCGGCAGCGACCCCGAGCTCGTGGCCGAGATGGTTGCCGCCGAGGTCGAGGCGATGCTCGAAGCGGGCACCCTGCCCTGCGTGAAACACTTCCCCGGACACGGTGACACCGCGGGCGACTCGCACACCGGCGCCGTCACGGCGGAACGCAGCCGTGAGGAGATCGAGAGCTGCGAGTTCGCACCCTTCCGCGCCGCCATCGAGGCCGGCTGCCCGTTCGTGATGGTCGGCCATATCCAGACGCCGAACTTCGCCGCCGACGGCCTTCCCGCGTCGCTCTCCTCGGTCATGATGACCGACGTCCTCCGCGGCAACCTCGGCTTCGAGGGCGTCATCATATCGGACTCGTTCGCCATGGGGGCAATCACCGAGTACTACTGGGCAGACGACGCGGCGTTCCGCTTCTTCGAGGCAGGCGGCGACCTCCTGCTCATGTCCGCCGACATCGAGCTCGCCTACCAGGCCATCCTCGACGCCGTCTCCGCCGGCTCGCTTACCGAGGAGCGCATCGACGAGAGCGTCCGCCGCATCCTCACCGCCAAGAAGCAGGCAGGGCTCATCGGCTAAGTGGGACGCTGGCACCAGGTCTCTGAGTCCCACTCGCCCGACCGGCAGTGGGACAAAAAGACCTGGTGCCAAAGTCCCACCTGCTCACTTCGCGGCAAGACCGCGCAGCAGGGTTATCTCGGCGGCATATCCGGAAAGCTCGTTGGGCGTTTCCAAAATGAACGGCAGCGCGCAAAGGGCGGGATGCCGAACGATCCGCTCGAAAACGGCCAGGCTTCCACCGAGTTCCTCCGAACCCAGATAGCCCTCGCCGATCCGGGCGTGCCGATCCTTACGCGCGCCGCGCGGGTTCTTCGAATCGTTGAGATGCACGGCGCGCAGGCGCTCGAGCCCCACGACGCGGTCGAATTCTCCGAGCACGCCGTCGAGGTCGCCTGCAATGTCGTAGCCCGCATCGTGGACATGGCAGGTATCGAGGCAGACGCCGAGACATTCGGAAAGCTCGGGCCGGGCAGCGCACACGCGGTCGATGATTGCCGAAAGCTCCTCGAAGCGCCCGCCGACCTCGGTACCCTTGCCCGCCATGGTCTCGAGCAAGACGCATGTGCGTTGACCTTCGAACATCACGCGACACAGCGCCTCGACGATGAGCTCGATGCCCATCTCTGCACCCTGTCCCACATGCGCACCGGGGTGGAAGTTGTAGAACATACCGGGCAGCAACTCCATGCGCTCCAGGTCCTCGCGCATGGCCTCAAGCGCGAACGAGCGCGCCCGATCCCTCGCCGAGCAGGGGTTGTACGTATAGGGCGCATGCGCCACGAGCGGCGCGAAACCGCAAGTCTCCATAGTTGCGCGCAAGAGACCGACATCCTCGGCGTCGATGGCGCGCACCGATCCGCCGCGCGGGTTGCGCGTGAAGAACGCGAACGTGTCCGCACCGATGGAGCGCGCCGTCTCGCCCATGGCGGCATAGCCTTGGGCAATGGAAAGATGGCATCCGATGTGCAGCATGCGGTCGCGCCCTTCAACAAGGTCGACAGATAAGAATCCAGCCTGCTCGGCTTCCATCGTGCGAGAGAAACCGGGCAGGCTGGATTGTATCAGGTTGCGGCGAACGCGCTACTCGGCGACCTCGTCGAAAAGCTCGCACTGGCGCTCGAGTTCGCGCACCGCCTCGGAAGCGAGGAAGGCGACAACCGCGCCCACGACCACTGCCACCACCAGCACCGTCTGATTCATGACGCTCCTTTCACGTCCTCATCGTCTGCCTTCACTGTACGAGCGCGCGATGAGGGAAGCGCAAATCTCGTGTAAGCGAACGGCAAAGGCGCAACATGTCCCGACAAGACCGTACAATGGGTACGGCAGCAGCTCTCGAAAGGAACCTGCGTGAAAGTCACCATCTACACCGACGGCGCGGCGCGCGGCAACCCCGGCAACGGCGGATACGGCGCCGTGCTCAGCTACACCAACGCTCGCGGCGAGACGTTTATCCGCGAGCTTTTCGCCGGATACGCGCGCACCACGAACAACCGCATGGAGCTCATGGCGGTCATCGCCGCACTCGAGGCGCTCAACCGCCCCTGCACGATCGACGTCCATTCGGATTCCCAGTACGTGGTGAAGGCGTTCAACGACCACTGGATCGAGGGCTGGCAGCGCCGCGGTTGGAAGACGGCGGCGAAGAAGCCCGTGAAGAACGTGGACCTCTGGCAGCGCCTGCTCCAGGCGATGGCCCTGCACAACGTCACCTTCATCTGGGTCCGCGGGCATGCGGGTAACGCGCTCAACGAACGCTGCGACGAGCTCGCCACGACGGCAGCAGATTCGGGTAGACTGCTTGAAGATACCGGGTTCACGGACGCCGACGTGGACTAGCGCCGCGTCGGCGTCCGAGCGAGGGGAGACTTCCATGCTACGCATCGCAACTATCGGCACGAGCCCTATCACAAGCGATTTCATCGAGGAGGTCAACGCGCGCAAGGACGCCGCCTTCGTGGGCACGCTCTCGCGCGACGCGGGGCGCGCGCAGGCGTTCACATCCGAGCGCGGCGGCACGCACCCGTTCACCGCGCTTGAAGACCTCGCCGCGTCGAGCGAGGTCGACGCCGTCTACATCGGTAGCCCGAATGCGCTTCATGCCGAGCAGGCGCTCGCGTGCATCGCCGGCGGCAAGCACGTGCTCGTCGAGAAATCGTTCGCCACGAACGAAGCCGAGGCACGGCGGGTCTTCGAAGCAGCAGAGCAGGCGGGCGTCGTCGCGCTCGAGGCGATGCGGCCGCTCCACGACCCCGCGTTCGTCGCCTGCCGCGACGCCATGGCGAAGCTCGGCCGCGTGCGGCGCGCGAGCCTGCATCTCGGCAGCTACTCCTCGCGATACGACGAACTCCTCGCGGGACGCCACACGAACATCTTCGACTGCGAGATGGCGTCCGGCGCGCTCATGGACATGGGCGTCTACACGGTGGAGCCCATGATCGAGCTCTTCGGCGCACCGGAGGAGATCCTCGCCGCCCCCGTGCTTCTGGACGAGGGCACGCGCAACCTCACGCATGGCGCGCTCGACGGTGCGGGCGAGATCATCGCGCGCTACCCTGACAAGCTCGTGACACTCCATTGGTCGAAAATCTCGAACGACGTGCTTCCCTCGCAAATCGAAGGCGAGGAGGCGACGCTCACGTTCGCCGGCACCTCCGAGCCCGAATGGCTGCGCATCAAGTACCGCGGGACGGTGACGCGTTCCTCGGCGAAGCAGGCGCGGACGACGGGCGAGCCCCAGATCGAGGAGCGCCAGCTCGACGCCGTCGAGAACTCCATGGTGTTCGAGCTTGCCGATTTCGTGGAAGCCGTCGAGGCAGTACGCGGCGGCATGAGCGCCCTCGAGGTACCTGCCGGCACGTTCGGCACGGTCGCACACTTCCGCGACGTCACGCTCGCGTCGCTCGCCGTGATGGACGAGGCGCGGCGCCAGATGGGCGTCCGCTTCCCCGCCGACGCGCGCTAGCGACCACGTGCGACGAGCCGGCTCGAAGGCACGCTGGGGAGCGAACGGCAAGAGGAGGCGCGATGAACATCTTCGAACTCATGCACGGCGCGGACGAGCGCGAGGGCGGCGAGCGTCGCAGCCCGCTCGAGCGCGAGCTCATACAGAAGCTGCAGCAGCAGCTTTCGGCCGAAGATGCCGAGCAGGAGCTCCACTACCACCTGCTCTTCACCGGGCGCGTCCAGGGCGTGGGATTTCGCTGGACGTGTTTGAGCTCCGCCGAGAAACTCGGACTTACCGGTTGGGTGAGAAATCTGCGCGACGGCTCGGTATCGATGGATGTGCAGGGCACGCCCGCGCAGCTCATCAAGCATCTCGATAGCATGCACGCCACCTACGACCGCATGGGCTGCCGTATGTGGCTCGACGAGGCGCGCGACCTCCCTCCGTGCGAGGGCGCCGCGGGGTTCCAAGTGCGCTACTGAGCCGAGATGGGCACCTTGTGGCTTCCATGACGGCCTTTGACGTGCAGGGGAAATTGTTAGTAAAATAATGCTATAAAGCACGCTGGGTTATGTAGGGAGGTGTCGGCCGTGCAACGACGCAACACGAGGCAACGTAGGCTCGTGCTCGATGCGGTGCAGTCGCTCGCCGGCGCTCACCCCACCGCCGACGAGGTCTTCGTCGAAGCCCGGCAACACGACGAGCACCTCAGCCGAGGGACGGTCTACCGCAACCTCGCCCTGCTCTCGGACGAGGGATGCATCCGCACGCTCAAGACGCCGGGCGGGAATCGCTACGACGATCGCCGCGATGAGCATGCACACCTCATCTGTACCTCATGCGGCGCGGTGCGCGACGTCGAGATCCGCTACGATGCCCATGCGGACGCCGTCGCCATGGAGGAGACGGGGTTCTCGCAGGTCACGCACTACGCCTTCTTCGAGGGCATCTGCCCCGCCTGCCAGGCACGCCAGAGGGCCTAACCCGCCAAAGGGGACAGTCCCTTTTGACAGAAGCTACTCCACGACCTCGACGAGCTCGATATCGAAGTTGAGATCCTTGCTGGCAAGCTCATGGTTCGCATCGAGCTTGACGCCCTCGGGCGAGACCTCGACGACCGTCACGGGCACCGGCTGGCCGGCGGGCGTGGTGAGGAAGAGCTTGTCGCCCACGTGGATCTGCTCGATGTTGGGCACCTGCGCGGCGGGGAACTCAAGCACGAGGTCTTCGCGGCGCTCGCCGTATGCTTCGGCTGCCGGGATGTGGACGGTCTTCTTCTCGCCCACCTCCATGTCGACGACCGCGGCATCGAAGCCGGCGATCATCTGGTGCGCGCCGCACACGAACTCGAGCGTCTCGCCGCGATCGTAGGAGCTATCGAACTGCGTGCCGTCGTCGAGCGTGCCGCGATAGTGCACGCGCAGGGTCTTTCCGGTGTTGGACATGGTTCCTCGATTCTCTTCCAAGGCATGCGCGTGCGCGCCGCCGCGAACTTGCCGGAGACGATACGGATAGAATTGAATCAGATGAGCGAAAGGAGCCCCGTGGCAAACCGTGCCGCACAGCCGAAAACCACAAGTCGATTCACCGTCCGCATAGGTGGCGCGGAGCACGTCGTCCTCGTCACCCGCAAGCGCGTGAAGAACCTCAACCTGCGGGTTCGCGGCGACGGAACGGTTGTGGCGAGCGCGCCGGCACAGACGACGGACGCGCGCATCCAAGCGTTCCTCGACAGCCATGCCGCCTGGATCGAGCGACACGTCGCAAGAAAGCAGGCGCTGAGCGAAGCGCGTGGGCAAGCAGCCGACCGCGTTCCTGAACTCATTCCGCTCTGGGGCAAGCATGTACCCGTGCGTGAGGTTTTCTCCGATGGGGCGGGCTGCAAGGATATCCCGAGCGGCGACATACGCGAGCTCGACACTGCGACGTTCGAACGGCTCCTCCTTGAACGCTATCGCGACGAGGTCGCCCGCGCGCTACCCGCCGTAACAAAGCGCCTCGAGGCTCAGATGGGCGTGCGCGCCTCACGCTGGCAGGTGAGGGTCATGAAGACGCGCTGGGGTTCCTGTACGCCGCGCACGGCCGCGATCCGCGTGAACGCGCGCCTCGCCGCATACCCGCCTACGTGCTTGGAGTTCGTCGTGGCACACGAGCTCTGCCACCTCTTGGAGCCAAGCCACAACGCCCGCTTCCACGCACTCCTCGACCGCTTTTGCCCGGCGAACCGCGAGCTCTCGCGTCTGCTGCGCCACCCCGCCCGAGCGGGACTCTGACACCAGGTCTCAAAGTCCCACTCCCAACTGGGACAGCTTTTTGGCGGGTTGCCCACCATCCCCTCTGACGACGTCGACATTTTCCGCCGCTTTTCAGCCTCAAACCCGAAAAACTGTCCAAAAATGTCGACGTCGAGAGCACGTGGGACTCAGAGACCTGGTGGCAAAATCCCACCCGCGCTAGCGTGTGCGGATGATCTCCACTCCGGCACTCGCAAGCGGCAGGCCGATGGGCGCCCATGGCTTCCTGATGCTGAGCTTCACGCCGAACAGCTGGGGATAGCGGCTGAGGAGCTCGGCTGCAAGCGCTTCCGCCGCGGCTTCGATGAGCTTGAACGTGTGCGTACGGAGAAACTCGTCGATGAGATGGCACGCCTCGCCGTAATCCACAGAGCGGTCGAGATCGTCGTCCAGCCCCGCAGCCCGAAGCGACGTGTAGAGCACCGCCGAGACCACGAACTTCTGCCCGAGCTCGCGCTCCGCAGCGTAGACGCCATGGTTGGCAAAAACTTCGAGCCCCTCGATCGTCACCTTGTCTGCAAGCGCGAGCCGCTCGGGGTCCGTGAGCGCGAGCTCACGCCTGCTCATGGGCAGCCCTGCCTTCGCATGATGCGCGAGCCCGGTCTCCTCACCACGCGATGTATCCTCGGGCAAACCCTTCTTCTCATCATCCATAGTTGCTCTTCTCTCCTTCCCCTCCCCTGCGCGGTTCTGCACAAGCGCGGAGGCGGATGCTTTTTGTGCCAGTTTTTTCTATACCCAGCATGCGCGCCAGCTTGCCGAAAAACTCCCTTGACGCCCGACGGTACAGGACTAGAATCTCGCTAACGCGGTGCGGGATACGTGCCGCGCGGCGATTGGCGATACCCGCCGAACACCGCTTTGACCGGGAGGCTTCCATGGACTCGCTTGCTCTTTTGATCGTGCCGGTGCTCACCGGCGCCCTCGGCATCTATATGATTGTCTCGGGCAATCCGCGCCTGCTCCATAGCTACCACTACGCCACGACGCCGCCCGAGAAGCTGCCCGCGCTCGCGCGCGCTGAGGGGGCGAGCATGATCGTCCTCGGGATCGCCATCGCGCTCGTCTGCCTCGACACGCAAGGGGCGCTCACCATCGTGGGCATCGTACTTACCGTGTTGGGGCTCGCGCTTATGCTCGGAGCCATCGTGTACTACAACGGCGGACTCATTACGTCTTCCGGACAGGCTTCGACCGGTATCTTCGGCAAGATGAAACCGATCTGGCGCTACGTCGTCATGGGACTCGTGGGGGCTGCGTGCTCACTCTTCGGCATCGTGCCGGGCGTGTACATGATCGCAACCGGGGACGTGGGGCTGCTTCACAGCTACCACTATGCAAACGTCGCCGCCGCCGACCTGCCGCTGCTCGCGACGGCGGAGGGCAGCTGTATGATCGCGCTCGGCATCGGGATCTTTTTGTGCATGTTGGCCGGCGCCGGCATGGTGGGAGGCCGCCCGTTCAAGCGCTGGGCGATCACGCTCATGGTGTTCGGCATCGCGCTCTGGCTGGCAGCGCTCGTGGGGCTCATCGCCTTCATCATCTACTTCAACGGCTCGCTGATGTAAAAACACCCCAGGGGTTTTACATTGCAAAGTCCCACCGGCGAATCAGTTGAAATTCTATGCCGTTCCATACAATAAGGTGCTACAGCAACGCTCCAGCTGTATGGTTTGGCATGAAATTTTGAACTGGCGACGGCACCCGGTTTGGGAGAGCCCTCTGACCGGCCTAGATGCGCATAGCGAGGTTCTTCTTCGCGTCACCCCACGAACAGGCAGCGCGAACCTCTGGCGGGCAGGCGAAGCACGCGCGGGAAGCCTTGTCCGCCTGGTAGAGCAGCTGCTCAAGAGACTCGGCATTCTCGCGCAGATGCCGATGTCCGCGAATCGCCGTGCAGATGGCATCGATTTCTTCAGCCGAGAACGCATGCGCGGTGGGCAGCGCCAGCAAGATTTCCCGAGCAAGCCGCTCCCCCGCTACATTGTGCGGCTCGCCCGTCTCGTACTGCTGCGCCTTACCGATATCGTGCAGAAGCGCCGCCGCGTACACGACCTCGCGGCCAAGGCCAAGCCCGCGCTCGAGGTTTAAGATCCACATGATGCGGGCGCAATCGAGCAGATGCCGAAGCCCGTGCCGGCAAAAGACGCGCTCTCGCTCGAACTCTTCGATCCGCTGATATTCCCGCTGGTATAGAGCACTCCCCCACACCGCATCGACGCGTGGCATGGTGGGAAGGCCGTCTTTGTGCAACCCCTCGTTCGTCATCGAAGCTCCTTTTCTGCCATTGGGGACGGGGGTTATTGGCTGGTGGAAGATGCCACCAGCCAATAACCCCCGTCCCCAATGGCGAAAACCCCTGGGGTAATGTTACATTAGGCGCTATGCACCTCGAAGGTGAAGCTCTGGACATCGGGCAGGTAAAACTCGATACCGACCTCCATAAGCTCATCTTGTTCGTCGTACACGATGTTGAGCATGCGCATGACGGGCGACCCCGGCTCGAGTTCCATCGCCTCGGCGGTACGCGCATCGGCAGCAGACGCCCACACAGTTCGCACCGCACGCGTGGGACGTACGCCGTAGAGTTTGAAGAGCGTGGCGTAAAGAGAGTCGATTGTGAAATCGTATGATCCGATTCCCGGAAAACGCTCGTAGGGAACCCAGGTTTTGAGGTGAGACGACGCCGTGCCGTTCGTGTAGCGCACGCGCTCGAGGAAGAACGCATCGGAAAATGCCGAGGAAATGCACGACGAAAGGTTCTCGGGCAGCTCGGCGCGCCCGAAGGAAAGCACGCGCGTTACCGGAATGCCACCCGTGAGCAGCGTCTCTTGGGAAAATCCCAGAAGCGAGGCATGTGGCCTGATCGAACTTGGTGCCCGCACAAAGCTGCCTCGCCCACGCTCGCGAGAAACAAGGCGAGCTCCCACCAGCGCACCATACGCTTGCCGAACGACAGGGCGCGAAAGACCGAACGTTTCGGCCAGCTCGTCCTCGGTGGGCAGCTTGTCCCCCGTCTTCAAGACACCTTCACCAATAGCCTTCACGATGCAATCCTCGAGCTGTTTATACAGCGGCAAAGGTGAAGAGCGATCAATCTTGATGAATCCAGTGTCCATGAGGTTTTCCGTTCGCAACACCGCGTGAGAAGCGGCGCTTAGACAGCATAGCCATCGATATGATAGCAGCGACCCCGCCTTTCCGTGTGAAGGAAACGCGGGGTCGCATGCGAAGCGTTACCGGATACGCGGGCGAGAAGGGAGATGCGCTCGCGTCCCGATCGATATACCGTCCCTACTCCTCGTCGTCGGCGTAATGCGCGAGCGGCTCTTGGAACGGGTTCACGCCGGTGTCGATAAAGATGTCCTTTGCGCCCTTGGCGGCAACGAACTGGAACGGCACCGTGTACGCAAGCGGCGCGAGATACTTGCTCACGCGATGTGAGAACACAAGGTCGCGCTCATCGGCGTCCGGAATGTCGCACATCGACACCACGTGCACGCGCAGCGTGTACTTCTTATAGGCGTCACGGAACACGAGCATGCGCTCGTACTCCGCCTCATCCGATCCGATCATGAAGATCGTCTGGTTAGGACGAAGTCCCATGGTGGGACCGTGCGAGAACTCCTCGAGCTCGTAGCCGATCGTCGGAATACGAAGCATTTCGCCCACCTTGAGCATGGCCTCGAGCATCGAGCCGTAATCGACGCCGTAGCCCAAGATAAACAGACGGTCGCTCTGCAGGATCGAGCCTTTGTTGCGGTCGTACCATGCCTCGCCCTCGTCGATGACGCTCTGGAAATCACCCATGAACGCCTCGGCCTCATCGAGCGCCGCCTGGTAATCTTCGGCAGAGAGCTTCCCGCGATCATGGGCGACGGCGAGTGCCCAGAGATACACGCTCAGAACGGAAACCGTGTAGCCCTTGGTCTCGGGCGGCGTTAGCTCGGGTCCCACGAGCAGGTGCGTCGTGACGTTGGCGAACTGCGTGATGCGGCTCTCCAAATCGCCCGTAATCACCAGCGTGCGGCAGCCGATCTTCTGGCCGTATTCCATGACCTCGCACGTGGAAACCGAGGTTCCCGACTGGCTGATACCCACGAACAGCGTATGCTCCGGAGCGATCGAACCCGTCCAATCCGCCTGTTCGTAGTTCTTGAACACGGTGGGATACTGTGCCTCTGCAGCAATTCCCGCGAGCTGCTTCATGTAGAACGCTGCGATCTGCGATACGTTGTACGAGGTGCCCGAACCAAAGAATATGATCTTCTTGATTCCCTGCTCAGCGATTTCGCGACGGAACGGCTCAACGAACACATCACGATTTGCAAATACCTGCGGAAGCACCTCAGGCTGGCTCTTGATGTTGCCCAGCACCGTCTGCTCCATAGTTTCCACTCCAATCATGAGGATGAGTACCGTTGCGACGTCGCCCCGCACGACATGCAGGGCGACGTGTTGATAGGCCTACTGGAAGCGCTTCGTTATGTTCTCGCGAATGTCGTTCGGCACCAGCTGGTCGTATATCTCGACGCCTTGAGCCGCGAGCTCGCGGAATGCCTCGATCTCTTCGGGCGTGGCATACGCGGTCTTGGCAATCTGCTGCGAACCCGGTCGACCCGACATGTTGCCGACCGTCACGTACTCCACTTTGAAGCCGCATTTCGCCATCTGCAAAATGGGAACCGGGCTGTTGCAGAGGATCATGACCTTGATGCCCTCGTCGATATGACGAGAGAATTTATCGGCCGCCTTTGCCGTATCGAAGATCGAAAGCTTGCAGCGCTCCGGGCAGGCCATACGCAGCATGGATTTGCGCAGATCGTCTTTGGCAACCGCGTCATCGACCACCACGATGCGATCGACGTTGTACTTCGGGATCCAAAAGCTGCATACCTGGCCGTGAACTAAGCGGTCGTCGATGCGCGCGTCTACGATAGCCATGGCTGCTCCTTACATCGCGATAAGCCCGGTGATGCCAAGCACGAAGCCGATCACGCAGATGGCCGCGATGATGATGGGCACCTTGACGTTCTTCTTGAGGGCGCCGTACACGGCGAGCGTGCACACGAGCGGCAAGAACTTCGGGAAAAGCTGGTCGAGGTATTCCTGAATGGTGATGGTCATCTCACCGATCGTGAAGCTCAAGGGGCAAGAAATCGAGACCCACATGGCGATCATGGTGCCAATGGACACGGCACCGATGATACCGGCGCAGTAGGTGACGAGCTTCATCTGCCCGTTCTTTTCCAAGCGCTCCAGGAACGAGCTTCCCTGCTCGTAGCCGAGCTTAAGGCCGAACCAACGTACGAGGACGTTGGGGATATTGAAGACCAGCAGGAGGATGAACGGAGCAATGGGGTTGCCCTGCTGCGCGAAAGCGACGCCGAGCGAGCAAGCCAACACGCGGAAGATGCCCCAGAAGAACGTATCGCCAATGCCGGAAAGCGGCCCCATGAGCGAGACCTTAATGGCGTTGACGGAGCTCGTATCGAGCTGCGGATCGCGCTTGAAGCTCTCCTCCATGGCGATGGAGATGCCCATAACGAACGTGGACGGGGCGCACGTCATATTGAACGCGGCGATATGGCGCTTGAGGGCGGCGCGCAGACCCTCCTCGTCGTCTCCGTAGATGCTCTTAAGCGGCTTCAGGATGCTATACAGGAAACCGAGGCTCTGCATGCGTTCGTAGTTAAACGAACCCATAAGCACGAAGCTGCGCCAGAACGCACTACGGAAGTCGCTCTTGGAAATGTTGGACTGAGCGGCAGCGGTGCCGTTGGTGGTGATGGTATCGGCCATGATGCTAGTCCTCCCATTCGTCGTCACTTGCAGCAGCAACCTGCGGTGCAGCTGCGGCTTGCTCGCTGCGGAGCTGCCAAATGATCAGAGCGATCGCGACGGCGACGGCCGCCATGCCAACCATGTTGATATCGAAGCCCACGAACGCAGCGGGAACGAAGCCGATGATGAAGTACGGCCACATGGAACCGTCCATGATGATGCTCATAAGCAGGGCGAAGCCGAGGCACGGCAGGAGCGCGGCGATGCCGTTCAGACCGTTGGACACCCATGCGGGCAGACCGTTCACGATGGTGTCGATGAGGTCGCCGCCAAGGTACATGAGCATGAAGATGAGCACGAACGTCTTAATGGCCGAAAGCACTACGCACAGCCAATGAAGCGCGCCAAGGCGAGCGAGCTTGAGGTCTTCGATCGCCTTGTCCGCCTCAAGCATGACGCCAGAGTATGCGGCCATGAGCAGGGTGTTCACGAACTGCATGATGACGGAGACCGGGACGCCGAACATAATAGCGCTCTCCAAACCGGTGCCCGTCGCAATGGCAACGGCAGCGCCCACGGTGCCACCGGTACCGATGTCGAGGCCAGCGGTGGGGCCGATCGCAGTCGCACCCATCCACATGAGCTGCATCTGAGCACCGAGCATGAGGCCCTTAGTGACGTCTCCCAAGATCAGACCTACGAGGAAACCGGTTACGATGGGCTCGCGCATCTTGTTCTCGCCGAAGATGTTGCCGTCGAGCTCGGTTAGTACGGCCACGAGCGCGATCAGCACAGCTTGCCACAATGTGATCATGGTTATCACCCCTTCTTCCGACATGTGTCCCACAAGGTGCGGAAGGGCTGGCCAAACCCAGCTGCACTGCGGGATATGACATGATTTAGGATATTGTTATATTGTTATCCTAAATTAGTTAAGCTGGGTGAACGGTCGATATGGTCCGCGAACGGTTTGAGAAGCGACGCCCAGCGATGGAGAAGTGGTGCGCCTTTGCTGCTGCCTGTTTCAAGACTAGCTATCCCACTATTCCCGGTTTTCGCTGTGAAAACGGGAATTCTTGGATAGCGGAGGGCGAACCCAGCGACGTTAGGGGCAGAAGGCGGGAACGGCAAAGCTATCGAAGCACAGAACCGGCACCCATCCCGCCATTGGGGACGGGGGTTATTGGGTGGTTGTAGTTGGCACCAGCCAAAAACCCCCCTCCCCCATGGCGGGGTTTCATTGAAAGCGTCGTGTATTCCGGCTCGTCTTGGCCCGGCCGGGCGGGGTAGGCGGGCGAGCACCCCGTTCGATGAACCGCGAAAGCGCAGCGAGATGTCGTAGAGCTCCTGCACCCACGGACCGTCGACGAGGATATCGACGCAAGCGAGCAAACGATCCGTCACCTCGGTGTGATGTCGTCCACCCGGCATGAGTTCATCGAGTGTATCTCCCGTGAAGCACCAGATGGTCTTGGCACCCACGCCCGACGTGCCCGCGGCAGCGCCCGTTGCGCCCTCCCCCCGCGGGAACCGTTCGCGCACGCGCTCGAGAAAGCCTACGAGCCCGCGCTGGTTCTCGGGTTCCATGGGCTCGCCGCCGAGCACCGTGAGCCCGTCGCAGAATGGGTGCTCGAGGCTCGTGATGATCTTATCTTCTACCTCGCGCGTGAAGGGCTCGCCGGCAACAAAGCTCCACGCACCCGAGTTGAAGCACCCCGGACACCCGCGACGACACCCAGAGACGAACAGCGACGTGCGCACGCCCTCGCCGTTGGCGATATCGGAATACTTAATCTCAGCGTAGTTCACGCCCGTTCCTCCCCTGCTCTGCGTTGCGGAAAGCAGCGCTCATGATCCGCCCTGAACTCCCGAACCCTGTCAATACGACCTTCGGCATCGAAATGGATGAGCGAGCAACCATCGAATACATACGAGCACTCTTCAGCTGCGGCAAACGTCCACGTGACCGTCATGCTGCACCCATCCGTGCCGTATACGATGTCCTGAATATCCCATGCAAGCACCCGCTGGATAGCAAGCATATGGTCGATCCACCGATGAAGTTCCTCTGAACCCTCGTAGATGGGGCCGTAGCACTCCTCATAGCGGCACGTAGGAGAGAAGAGATCGTCAAACCGCGAAAAATCGCGCGACACCCACATGGAGAAGTACTCCGTTATCGCCTTCTCGCGCGCTTTCGTCTCCATAGCCTTCTGCCGCACCATTCCCTCTCGTCGCACCTGCTTGACAGATTCGCCACAAACAGCCGCTGCATTTCGCGCGCAGTTCGCGAAGTGCTGCGAAAGAGCCTCCGGCTTATCGTCACGCGCGCAGTTCACGCCAGCGCTGTTTGAGCACGGGATGATAAGCCGGAGGCTCTGCTTCGGCGACGTCTTTACAGGTGCAGCACGCGGTCGCGGATCTCCTCCGTGCGACCCTGGTTCCAGAACTGGGTTCCGATGTATCCGCAGGTACGACGCGCGACGTTCATCTTCTCCTGGTCGCGGTTCCCGCAGTTCGGACACTCCCACACGAGCTTGCCGTCGTCCTCGACGATGCGGATCTCGCCGTCGTAGCCGCACACCTGGCAGTAGTCGCTCTTGGTGTTGAGCTCCGCGTACATGATGTTCTCGTAGATGTACTGCATGACGCGGATGACGGCCTTGAGGTTGTCCTGCATGTTAGGCACCTCGACGTAGGAGATGGCGCCGCCCGGGCTAAGCGCCTGGAACTCGCTCTCGAACTTGAGCTTGTCGAACGCGTCAATCTCCTCGCTCACGTGCACGTGGTAGCTGTTCGTGATGTAGCCCTTGTCCGTCACGCCCGGGATGATGCCGAAGCGGCGCTGCAGGCACTTCGCGAACTTGTACGTCGTGGACTCGAGCGGCGTGCCGTAGAGCGAATAGTCGATGTCCTCGGCAGCCTTCCACTCGGCGCACGTATCGTTCATGCGCTGCATGACGGCGAGTGCGAAATCCTTGCCGTGCTCGTCGGTGTGGCTCACGCCCTTCATGTACTTCACGCACTCGTAGAGGCCAGCATAGCCGAGCGAGATGGTCGAATAGCCGCCATAGAGCAGCTTGTCGATGGTCTCGCCCTTGTTAAGGCGTGCGAGCGCACCGTACTGCCAAAGGATCGGCGCGGCGTCGGAAAGCGTGCCCTTGAGGCGCTCATGGCGGCAGCGCAGCGCCTTGTGGCAGAGCTCGAGGCGCTCGTCAAAGAGCTCCCAGAACTTCTCTTCGTCGCGCCCCGAAGAGCAGGCCACGTCCACGAGGTTGATCGTCACGACACCCTGGTTGAAGCGGCCGTAGTACTTCGGCTTGCCCGGCTCGTAGTTCTTGGCGCGCGCCACGTTGTCGAAGCCGTTGCCCGAACGGTCTGGCGTGAGGAAGCTGCGGCATCCCATGCAGGTGTAGACGTCGCCTTCGCCCGGCTTCTCGCCCTTCGAAAGCTTGAGCTCGCGCATCTTCTTCGCAGAGATGTAATCCGGTACCATGCGCTTGGCGGTGCACTTCGCCGCGAGCTGCGTAAGGTAGAAGTACGGGCTCCCCTCGTAGACGTTATCCTCATCGAGCACGTAGATGAGCTTGGGGAACGCCGGGGTGATCCACACGCCCGCCTCGTTCTTCACGCCCTCGTAGCGCTGGCGGAGCGTCTCCTCGATGATGAGCGCCAGATCGCGCTTCTCGGCCTCGTTGCGCGCCTCGCCCAGGCACATGTACACCGTCACGAACGGCGCCTGGCCGTTCGTCGTCATGAGGGTCACGACCTGGTATTGGATGGTCTGCACGCCGCGGCGGATCTCGTCACGCAGGCGCTCCTCGACGACCTCGGAAACCTTCTCCGCGGGTGCCTCGAAGCCGAGCTCAGAAAGTTCGCGCTCGACCTGGCGGCGAATCTTCTGCCGGCTCACCTCGACGAAGGGCGCCAGGTGCGTGAGCGAGATGGACTGGCCACCGTACTGGCAGCTCGCTACCTGCGCGATGATCTGCGTAGCGATGTTGCACGCGGTCGAGAAGCTGTGGGGACGCTCGATCATGGTACCCGAGATGACGGTGCCGTTCTGCAGCATGTCCTCGAGGTTCACAAGGTCGCAGTTGTGCATGTGCTGGGCAAAGTAGTCCGAATCGTGGAAGTGGATGATGCCCTCGTTGTGCGCCTCGACCACGTCCGCCGGCAAGAGCACGCGCTGCGTGAGGTCCTTTGACACCTCGCCTGCCATGTAGTCGCGCTGCACGGAGTTCACCGTGGGGTTCTTGTTGGAATTCTCCTGTTTGACCTCTTCGTTGTTGCACTCGATGAGCGAAAGGATCTTATCGTCGGTGGTGTTCTTCTGACGCTTCAGGCTCTGCACGTAGCGGTAGATGATGTACTTGCGCGCAACCTCGAACTTATCGAGCTTCATGAGCTCGTCTTCCACGAGGTCTTGGATCTCCTCCACGGAGACCGTGTGGCCGGCGTTCTCGCACGCATCCGCGACGTTCTGCGCGGCGTAGACCACCTGGCGCTCGGTAAGGCGGTCGGCCTCCTGGACATCGCCGTTAGCGCCACGAATGGCGTTCTCGATCTTGGTGATGTCGAAAGCGACTTCGGTGCCGTTGCGCTTGATGATCTTCATGGTGTGCCTCTCACGTTTGTTGAACGTCTGTCAAATAATTCTGCCGTTTCATAGTACGCGAGAAATCGCCCCATATTCTGTGAAATTATTTCTATACAACACTACATATTGTGTTTTTGCAGCTCAGAGAATTGTGTTGATTCCGAATCACATTAACGCTTGGTCGCCGCCCGAATCTGCTTGCGTGGGCGCGCGTTCCCTACCAGCGAAGAATGCGAGGCCCCCATCCCGAACCGTTCGCAGAAATCCACACGTTCTGCGAAAGCACGCGCCAGGGGGTACGAAAAAACTTCAGAGATTCGCTCTTGACCAACATGTTGTGGCGAAGTGAGACGGCGGGTGCCCGTCTTACACGCAACCGCAACAGAGCCCCTCTCTCTCCCGAATCCCGCCTCAAGCGCCACGGCCTCAGGCGTACGGCCTCAGGCGCCACGGCCTCAGGCGCCACGTCGACATATTCCGCCGCTTTCATCCTCTTGATTCCATATTCTGGCGGAAAAGGTCGACGTCATGGAAATGCGGAGGGGCGAAACGCGCGAAATCACCCTAGGGATTTCAACGAAAACGGCCTACAATGGGTGCCTTGGAATCATCGGCTTCATCTTGGAAGGTGGCACCGCGATGACCGACTGGCTGGTGCGGCATTTCGTCAAAGACGCCTCCGATACCTCGAACCCCGCCGTGCGCACGCGCTACGGCCAGTTCGCGGGCATCGTGGGAATCATCTGCAACATCCTGCTGTGCCTGGGCAAGGGTGCGATCGGCCTCATCTCGGGCTCGGTCTCGATCGTGGCGGACGCGGTGAACAACCTCTCCGACGCCGCATCGAACATCGTGAGCCTTCTGGGCTTCAAGCTGGCGAGCCGCCCTGCGGACCCGGAGCACCCCTATGGACATGGCCGCTATGAGTACCTCGCCGGGCTCGTGGTCGCGGCGCTCGTACTCGCCATCGGCATCAACCTCACCTGGTCGTCCTTCCAAAAGATCCTCGCACCCGAGCCCACGGAGTTCTCGGGCGCGCTCGTTGCGGTGCTCGTACTCTCCATCCTCGTGAAGCTGTGGATGGCGGCGTTCAACCGTACGCTCGGCCGGCGCATCGATTCCGACACGCTCGCCGCGACGGCGGTGGACTCGCGCAACGACGTCATCAGCACGGGCGCGGTGCTCATCTGCGCCTGTATCTCACAGGTGACGGGCGTCGAGCTCGACGGCTGGGCGGGTGCCGCGGTGGGGCTCTTCATCTGCGTGAGTGGCGTGCAGCTCTTGGGCGAGACCATCAGCCCGCTCCTCGGTCAAGCACCGAGCGCAGAGCTCGTCGGCCATATCCACGACAAGATCATGAGCTATCCCGGCGTACTCGGCACCCACGACCTCATGGTGCACGATTACGGCCCAGGGCGCCAGTTCGCGAGCGCGCACGTGGAGATGGCCGCCGAGGCAGATCCCATGGAGAGCCACGACCTCATTGACAACATCGAGCAAGATTTCAAAACGCAGGATGGACTCATCGTCACGCTGCACTACGACCCCATCGTAACGGACGACCCCACCGTCGCAGACATGCGCAACTGGATCAGCCAGGCGGTGAAGATCATCGACCCGCGACTCACCATCCACGACCTGCGCTGCGTACCTGGCCCAACGCACACGAACGTCATCTTCGACTGCGTGCGCCCACACGGGCTCGAGCTCAGCGATACCCAGCTCAAACGGCGCATCGACGAGATCGTGCGCGACCACTACCCGAAAACGTTCACGAAGATCACCATCGACGAGAGCTACGTGAGCTCGGAGCAATAGACTGTGGAAGGGCGGGGCTATGAAACGTCCGGGGTTTCCGGCAGGGGGCTATGTAAAATTACCCCAGGGGT
>CASFXG010000029.1 GCA_949298635.1 uncultured Coriobacteriaceae bacterium
CTCTTGGAACACGGCGTAGAACTTGAACGAGTTCGTGATGCGTTCGCCCGCGAGCCCCACGATGAGGCCGCCGCCCTCGGTGGATTGGATCTGCTCCGTTTCAAGCAGGTGGCGCAGGAGCACGCGGAAGTCGTCGACGGAGACGCGGTGGAAGTAGGAGAGCGTGAGCACACGCTGCGCGAGCTCCGCAGGAGAGAGCTCCCCGCACGAGGCGAGCGTCGCCATGGTCTGGTGGTAGAGCAGGCTGTAGGGCAGGCGGTCGAGACGCGGCGGCTCCACCCAGTGTTCTTCGCGCGTGAGCTGCACGAGGGCGATGCCCTGCAGGAGCTTCCACGGGATGGTTTCCGGCATGGTGGTACGCGGCTCCGGCTGCTCCTCGCGCATGACGAAGTGCATCTCCGGTGGAGCGCCGCGACGTCCCGTGCGGCCCATGCGCTGCAGGAAGCTCGACACGGTGAACGGCGCGTCGATCTGGAAGGCGCGTTCGAGCCGTCCAATGTCGATGCCCAACTCGAGCGTGGCGGTGGTGACGGTGGTGTCGAGCCGCTCGTCGTCGCGCATGATGTCTTCGGCATTCTCGCGCAGACTCGAAGAGAGGTTGCCGTGGTGGATGAGGAAGCGGTCGGGCTCGTGCATCGCCTCGCAGTAGCTGCGGAGCATCGTGCATACGGCCTCGGCCTCCTCGCGCGAGTTTACGAAGACGAGGCACTTGTGGTCGCGCGTGCGCTCGAAGATGTAGCCTATGCCGGGGTCGGCGTTTTCCGGTGCGGTATCGGTGGTGCGCGGCGCGAGGCCAGTGTCGGCGGGTGGGACTTCAGCATCAGGTGTTAGAGTCCCACCTGCCTCCGGCAATGAGACTTTGGCACCAGGTGCTAAAGTCCCACCTGTGTCCTCGACCCGCTCTACCGACAGGACGTCGGCTTCCACCGCGCCGTCTGCGCGCTTGGGCATTTCGGTTGCCGCGCGCTCGACAGCCTGCGGACCCGTTAGGTAGAAGTGCTCCATCGAGAGCCGCCACGTGCGCCCGGGCTCTTCGAAGCGCGGGATGATGCAGCCGCGTCCGGTGCCGCTTGAGAGGAAGGCGCCCGTGCGTTCCGGGTCGCCGATGGTGGCGGAAAGGCCGATGCGCCGAGGGTTCACGCCCGCCATGCGCGAGAGGCGCTCGATGAGGCAGAGCGTCTGCCCGCCGCGGTCGCCGCGCAACAGCGAATGCACCTCGTCGATCACCACGAAGCGCAGGTCGTGAAAGAGGCGCGGTACCGCCATGTGCCGGTGCATGAGCAGCGCCTCGAGTGATTCCGGCGTGATCTGCAGGATGCCGCTCGGATGTTTCAGCAGCTTCTGCTTATGCGAGGACGAGACGTCGCCGTGCCAGTGCCACACGGGGATATCGGCCTCTTCGCAGAGGTCGTTCAGGCGCATGAACTGGTCGTTGATGAGGGCTTTGAGCGGCGCCACGTAGAGCGCGCCCACGCTCGAGGGCGGGTTCTCCCACAGGTCTGTGAGGATGGGGAAGAAGGCAGCCTCTGTCTTGCCCGAGGCGGTCGAGGCGGTGAGCAGCACGTTTTCATCGGTGTTGAAGATCGCTTCGCCGGCGGCGACTTGGATGCCGCGCAGGTTCTCCCATGCGTGGTCGTAGATGAAGTCTTGCACGAACGGTGCATAGCGTTCGAAGATGCCCATAGCTGCCCTCCTTCCCTAAGTGGGACTTTAACACCAGGTCTCAGAGTCCCACGTTCCGTCGTGGCAAACGACGTCGACATTTTCCGACAGTTTTACCGTTCGCGAGGAGAAAAATGGCGAAAAACGTCGACGTCGTCGCGTGGGATTCTGACACCAGGTCTTAGAGTCCCACGCGCTAGATGGTGAATTCGGCGAATTCGGCGGGGGAGCGTTCGCCGGTGCCGCTGCTCGCGGAGGTGCTGGCCGGCATCGCACCGGCAGCGCCGTTTACGCTTGTGCCGCCATCGCCCGCCGCGCTGCCCACGCTGCCCAGCAGCCTTTCCACCGGTGTGTCCGGGTTTTGATACGCGATGTCTAGCAGCTCGATGAAGTCGCGGATAACCTCGCGCGGCGTGAGGTGCGTGTCCGCCCCTACGCGGCCAAATTCGATTTTGAGGAATTCCACCAAATGTTCGGTGGAAAGCCGCGGCTCATAGCCGAAGTACCCGGCGTGGATCTGCTGCAGCTTCTCGATGAGCACCAAGAGCTCCTCGTAGGTGAGGGGATGCAGGTGGATGATGGGCGCGAGCATGTCGCGCATGCCCTCCGTGGCGAAGCGCCCCTGCGTGAGGCGGCTGCGGAGCGCCTCGTAGCTGAACACGCCGCGCCGCCGGTCCTCGATAGATTGCGGCGTGCCGCCCATGATGATCCCCAGATGCCGCGCTTTGCCTTGCAGCGTGTCGTTGTACATGGTGAGGATCTTCTCGTAGTTGTACTGGCGCGTGATGGCGTTGGGAATCTTGAACAAGTTCACGAGCTCGTCGATGAGCACGAGCAGTCCCCTGTAGCCCGCACCCGTGAGGAACGCCGCGAAGAGCTTCACGTAGTCGTACCAGTCGTCGTCGCCGATGATGGTCGAAGTGCCGAGCTCCGCTTTCGCTTCCGTCTTAGTGCGGTATTCGCCGCGGAACCACTTGAGCGCGCAGGATTTGCGCTCGTCGTCGCCCTCAATGCTGGCGTCGCGGTAGATGCGCAGCATGCGGGTGAAGTCGAATCCGTGCACCAGTTCCTCGAGGGGTGCGAGCTGGCTGCGGAGAACTTGCTCTGCGGACGAGCCGGCGGGATTCGAGTCGGTCGATTCCGCTCCCGTCGCTTCAGCAGATGACTCATCGAAACCTGTCTCAAATGAGTCGCGCCAGCCAATAACCCCCGTCCCCAATGGTTGGTTTGTGCTGGCGACCCAGCGGTCGAGGATGAGGCCGAGCGCTCCGCCTTCTGGCCGCGTCTTGGTGGAAAGGTTGCGGATGAGCTCGCGGTACGTTGCGAGCCCCTGACCCTGGCCGCCTTGCAGGCGCCGCTCGGGGGAGAGGTCGGCATCGGCCACGACGAAGCCTTCGCCCATGGCGTGCGTGCGGATCGTTTGCAGCAGGAAGCTCTTGCCGCTGCCGTAGCGTCCCACCAGGAAGCGGAAGCTTGCACCGCCGTCCGCGATGAGAGAGAGGTCCGTGAGGAGCGCGCGAATCTCGGTCTCGCGTCCCACGGTGATGTAGGGCAGGCCGATGCGCGGCACCACGCCGCCTTTGAGCGAGTTCAAGATCACGGCGGCCACGCGCTTGGGTATACGCGGTACCACACCAGCATTCGTTACCGCCCCGCTATCGGTACGTTCACTCATAATCCCAGCACCCCTCGAACCTCGTCCGCGTAATCTTCGATAACCTGCGCCCCGTCGGCGCCAAACTCAATGACCGTATCGCCCACCACGTCGAACAGCTTTTCGTTGATTCCGTCGACGAGCATGTCCTCCGAGACCCCCGACGGCACCTCAGCATCTCCTGCAAGCAGCCCCAGCAGATACCCTCGTTCATCCTCAGAGAGCAGCGACCCATCGACACCACCCGTATCAAGGGCATCCACGCCCGCTAGTTCGATCCCGTCTCTCGACCCTCCCAGGTCGCACGCCGCCTCAACAACGTCATCCTCCGGGACAACTATATCTTCCCGTGCGGACGGGCATGTGGAGGCGAGCAAAATATCGTTTTCCGGGGGTTCGGCACCATCGTCCCGGCGCAGTTCCGCAGGAAATTCGCCGACGGCGAATTGACGAGGACTGTTTGAGCACGGGACGATGGTGCTGAACCCCTCGGTCGATTCCTCTCGGCTGCATTTGACCGGGGCATCTTCTCGCTCCTCGTCCGTCAGCAGCGCCTCCCGAATCTCTGCCGCCGTGCTCCGAATCCCCGCGAGCTGCGAGAGGTCGATATCGATGTGCCGAGGCGCGTGCTTCTCCTTCCACGCAAGCCACGTCGCGATCTCCTTGTCGATCATCGCATCCAGGTACTTCGGCAGCTTCTTCTCCTTGATGGGATGCGGGTAGGAGAGCGCGTCGCGCAGTTTGCGGTCGCAGGCGCGCAGCACAGAGCCGAGCCGGGCGCTCTTCTCGCGCGCGCCGTACGTGCGGATGCATTCCCACCGGCCGTTTCGACACCGATACCAGTGGATGGGGTCGAGCGCGTAGTCCGCGTCCTCATGCGGCACTGCTTCGAAAAACACGCCGCTCCCGAACATCGTATAGGGCATCCGCGCCTGCTCGCCGAACATGCTCTCGATGAGCCCCTCTACCCGGTGCTTTCGGTAATACCCCAAAAGTCGCACGTAGACCGTGCATACAACATGTCGGAGGTCGTCGGGGTAATCTTTGTACGATCTCGCGAGCCGCACGCGATAGGTGGAGAGCGCATCGATGGCTTCAAGCAGCTCCTGTTCGCGCGCTTCGTCGGGCGGCAGCGCGAGTGCGCCCTCGGGTTTCTGCTGCGAGCCGGAGCTATCGGCATCTTCTTCCCGCGCCACGATGACACCGATGCTGTTTAAGACGGCGGGGTCGAACGGCACGCTTGCCTGGACAAGCCGCAAGAGCGCGCGATCGAAGACGACGGCAGGATCGTTATCCAGAAGCGCGGGATCAAGCCCATGGTAGACCACATAGTCGCGGAGCCAGGGAGCCATGAAGCGGTCGAGCTCCGGCGAGAACTCACGATACGTCTGCCAGATCTTCTTGAGCTGCTCGAAGCCCTCGTGCGCGTTCGCGACGCCGATGCCGCAGATGAGTTCATAGATATACAGGTACACGAACGAAAGCGACGTCTTTTGGATATCGCCGTGCCTAACCTGCGTACGCCAGGTGAAGTACCCGCGCAGCTGGCGGTCGCTCAATGCGTTGTACGTGGGATAGTAGCTCTTGAACTCACCGGTGTAGGGGCAATCGTCTTCGAAATCGGCCATGAACATACCCTGGCGGTAGAAGAGCTCCGCCTCGCTGAGCCAGCGGCCGTGTGGCTCGCCCTCTTCCCAGCGCGAGATTGCTCTCATCTCGCGGTACCGTTCGGGCAGGTAGCTCGCCATCTTGCGTCCGGTGGTGAGGATGGGCTCGTCGCGATAGACGGTACTCGAGAAATGGGAGCTCGTGCGCATGCGGTCACTCGAGGTGATGGTGCTGATGAGCTCCTGGATGGCGCGAAGCTTTTCTTCCGTTGACTTCCCCGCGGGTTCCATGCGCACCCCCTCCCCGTCGTGCTGCGAACGTTCTTCAGCTTCTCATTCTACTATAAAAGCAAACGTATGTTCGAGCAATTCTGACATTGGGGACAGTCCCCAATGTCATGACGTTTGGGACAGGCCTGCGTGTGAGCGACGCGTCTCACGGCGTGCTTTACACAGCTACAGCGGCAGGAATGCAATCGCGGCGGCAATCACCACGGCAGGGAGCATGTTCGCCGGTTTGAAGAGCTTCTCCCAAATAAGGTTCACGCCCACGCAGAAGATGAGGATCGAGCCCACGAGCGAGAGGTTCGCGAGCGCCGCCTCGGTCATGATGGGGTGAATGAACTGCGCCAAGAACGTGATGCTCCCCTGGAAGATCGCCACGGGGATGGCCGAGAACAGGCAGCCCTTGCCCATGGACGCCGTCATGACGAGTACGATGAGCGCGTCGAGCGCGCCCTTCATGGCAAGCGTCGACCAGTCGCCGGTAAGGCCGTCTTGGATGGAGCCCACGATCGCCATGGCGCCGATGCACACGGTGAGCGATGCGCTCACGAAGGCGTTGACGAACTCGTTGTCGCCATCGCTGCCGGTCTTCCGCTTGAGCCATTCGCCGAACTGCTCGAACTTGCTGTCGAGATTGATCGCCTCGCCGATGAGCGACCCGAAGGCGAGCGACGCGAAGACCATCATGGAGCCAGTGCTCGCGATGCTGCCGTCCGGCGCGGCGGTAAGCATACCGGCAAGCGCGCCGGAAAGCCCCACGAAGAGCACGCTCACCCCGGCCGCCTTCATGAGCGTGTCCTGCAGCCGCGGGATGAAGAAGCGTCCGCCGGCGAGCCCGATGATACCGCCTGCCAGCAGCAAGACGACGTTGATGACGGTTCCCATTCCTATCATGGGCGGCGTGCCTCCCGGTACGTTCGATTGTTTCCAGACCGCGACGCGCAAGCGGCGCAGCCAGCGCTGTTGTGCGGATGTGCTTCAATTTTACTCTAGCGATGTCGGGGCGCTAGCCTCGGTGCCGCGTGTTCCGTTCGCAACGTGAAGGGGAGGGGATATGCACATCCAGCCATGGTCCGTCGAGTTCGACGATTTCCTCCACGATGAATCGCGTAACTGCGGACATGCAGAGACGATCTCGTTCCCGCGTACGGAAGAGGACGTGCGCGCGGTCGTTCGCGAGTTGCATGCGGGTGCGGTGCCCATCACGGTGCAGGGTGCGCGCACCGGTCTCGCGGCGGGCGCGGTGCCGCAGGGCGGGCACGTGCTCAACCTTTCGCGCATGAATCGGTGTTTAGGTTTGCGCCAGGATGAGCGCGGTCGCTTCTTTGTGCGCGTGCAACCTGGCCTCGTCCTTTCCGAGCTGCGGAAATACCTGGCTGCAAAGGCGATTCCTGCAGACGGTTGGGATGCTGCGTCGCTTGCCTACCTCGCGGCGCTTGCCGAAGCGTCCGAGCAGATGTTCCCCACCGACCCAACGGAAACCTCGGCGACGCTCGGCGGCATGGCGGCCTGCAACGCATCGGGCGCGCGCAGCTACCGGTACGGCGCCATGCGGGAGCACGTGACGGCGCTGCGCCTCGTGCTCGCCGATGGCGACGTGCTTGCATTGCGGCGCGGCGCGTGCCGAGCGGATGGCCGTCGCCTCGCACTCACCACGGAGGGCGGCCGGCACATCGACGTCGCGCTGCCCCGCTACGAGATGCCCCACGCCAAGAACGCCTCGGGTTACTTCGTTGCGGACGACATGGATGCCGTGGATTTGGTGATCGGTTCGGACGGCACGCTCGGCATCATCACGGAACTCGAGCTCGCGCTTATGCCCGCACCTGCCGTGACCTGGGGTGTGAGCTGCTTCTTTGCCGAAGAGGGGCAGGCGGTGGCCGCTACCACCGCGGCACGTGAGCACATGCACCACGTCGCGGCGCTCGAGTACTTCGACCCCTCCGCGCTCAACGTGCTTCGTCGAGCCCGTGCGACGGGTTCCGCCTTTGCGGCCTTGCCGGAGCTGCCCGCGTCATTCGGCTGCTGTCTTTTCGTGGAGCTCCAAGCGGCGAGCGAGGAAGAGGCCATGGAGGATGTGGAGCGCTTGGGCAGGCTCGTCGAAGAGGCGGGCGGCGACGCGGGCGCGTCGTGGGTGGCGCGCACGGCCGTCGACCGCGAGACGCTGCGATTCTTTCGCCATGCGGTGCCGGAGAGCGTGAACATGCTCATCGACGAGCGTCGCCGCACGGAGCCCGCGATCACGAAGCTTGGCAGCGACATGTCCGTGCCGAACGAGCGCTTGGCGGACGTCATGGCGCTCTACCGCTCGACGCTCGCCGAGGCAGGTCTTGAGTCTGCCGCATGGGGCCATATCGGCGACAACCATCTGCACGTGAACATTTTGCCGCGCACGCGCGCGGAATTCGCGCAGGGTAAAGAGCTGTTCCGCCGCTGGGCGCACGAGGTCACCGCGATGGGTGGCGCCGTCTCCGCCGAGCACGGCGTGGGCAAGATCAAGCGCGATTTCCTCGAGATCATGTATGGTGAGGAGGCCATCGCGCAGATGGCGCGCCTGAAGCTCGCCTTCGACCCGGCTGCGCAGCTCGGCCGCGGCAATCTCATGCCCGCACCACTGCCCCCTGACATTGGGGACAGTCCCCAATGTCATGACAAAAGGGACAGGCGTTGTGCGGATGACCCGGCGTGCGCGTCTGTGGCCGAGGAGGTGCGGGCATGATGCATATCGTGGTATGCGTGAAAGCGGTACCCGGATCGACCGAGGTGCGCATGGATCCCGTCACCCACACGATCGTGCGCGATGGCGGCGCGGCGGTGGTGAACCCCTTCGACGCGGCGGCGCTCGAGGTAGCGTTGCGCATCAAGGAGGTGCTGGCGGCCGAGGGTTCGGGCTGCCGTGTGAGCGCGCTCTCCATGGGCATCCCGGCGACGGAGGCTCTGCTGCGCGACTGCATCGCCCGCGGCGCCGACGACGCGCTCTTGCTTTCTGACCGCGCCTTCGCCGGTGCGGACACGCTTGCTACGAGCTATGCGCTGTCGTGCGGCCTGCGAGAGCTGGGCGTGGACGGTGGGGAGGTGCGCGAGCCATGGCTCATCATCTGCGGAAAGATGGCGGTCGATGGCGATACCGCGCAGATCGGCCCCGAGCTCGCCGGCCTTTTCGACGTGCCCTGCGTGACCGACGTGCGCTCGCTCGAACGTGAGACTTTGACACCGGGTCTCAAAGTCCCACCCGCGTCGCTGCGCGTGCGCCATAGCGTGGACGAGGGCATCGAGACGGTCGAGGTGCCGCTTCCGGCGGTGATCACCGTGGCGAAAGATATCGTGCAGCCGCGCATGCCGAGCATCGCGGGCGTGCTTGCCGCGCGTAACGCGATGGTCGAGGTTCGCGGCGCGGCGGATGTGGGCGCCGACACGGGCCGTACGGGACTCACCGGATCGCCCACGCAGGTTGTGCGCTCATTCGTGCCCGAGCGTTCGGGTGCGTGCGAGACGCTTGCCGGTACGCTTGCCGAGCAGGCTGCGCGCGTTGCGGAACTTTGGGGAGGTGACGCGCGATGAGCGGTCTTGTGGTAGATGCCGAGCGCTGCGTGGGCTGCAAGCGCTGCGTCCGAGCGTGCGCCTTCGGTGGAATCGTGGTCGAAGAGCGCCTTGCGCGCCCCACGGATGCGTGCACACTCTGCGGGTCGTGCGTCGAGGCGTGTCCGGTGCAGGCGCTCTCCATCGACCGGGGGCGTGCGGCGGTTGGCGACGGCACGGGTGCCGATGCCTCGGCATGCCGAGATATTTGGGTCGTGGCGCAGCTCGATGCCGCGGGCGCGGTGCTGCCCGTCACGTTCGAGCTCATCGCCAAGGCGCGCGAGCTCGCCTCTTGCCAAAGATGCCAAAGGGGGCAGTCCCTTTTGGTAGAACGTCGGGTCGTTGCGGTGCTTGCAGAGGGCGAGGCGGCCGAAAGCCGGGCGTCGCAGCTCATCGCTGCCGGCGCGGACGAGGTGCTCCGCTGCCGCGACGGGCGGTTCCCCAGTGCGGACACGGCGGTGCTTGCCACCTTGATCGCTGAGCTCGCCCGTGAGCGCCACCCCGAAACCGTGCTCTTCGGGGCGACGGCGCTCGGACGCGAGCTGGCACCGCGGGTCGCCGTGCTGCTGCAGACGGGACTCACGGCAGACTGCACGGAGCTTTCGATCGACGCCGAAACCGGGCTACTTCGTCAGACGCGTCCAGCGTTCGGAGGAAACCTCATGGCGACGATCGAGTGCCCCGTACATCGACCGCAGATGGCGACGGTGCGCCCAGGGGTGTTTCCGGTCGCGGGGGACACCTGCGCACAGCGCGCCGGCGATGCTGCACCCGGGATCATCACCGATATCGCGTTCGATGCGACGGTGCATCCACGCGTGCGCAGGCTCGACCTGGAGCCGGTTGCAGCGGGAACCATCGCTCAGGCGAAGCGGCTCGTCGTGGTGGGACGCGGTATCGGGTCCAAGAAGAATCTTCCGCTTATGAAGCGCCTGACGGAGCTGCTCGACGCGGATCTGGGCTGCACACGCCCGCTCGTTGAGGCGGGATGGCTCGACTATGCGCACCAGGTGGGACAGACCGGAGCCTCCGCTGCCCCGGAGCTCCTCTTGAGCCTGGGTGTTTCCGGCGCGATCCAGCATCTTGCAGGGATAGGCGGCGCGCAGACCGTCATTGCCGTCAATGAGGATTCTTCGGCGCCTATCTTCGGTGCGGCGCGGTATGCCGTCGTGGGTGATTGCATCGCGTTTGCCGAAGAACTCGTCCGCCAGCTCGGCTCCTGACATTGGGGACAGTCCCCAATGTCATGACAAACGTGCCTGTCCCCAATGTCAGGGAGTTAGAACACGAGGTTCACGAGGAGCATATACACCACGGTGCTCGAGAGGATCGAGACGAGCATGCTGCGACGCCAGAGGTACGTGCCGCCGGCGATGAGGATGCCGATCGCCTCGGGTATGCCATGCGCGCCGGCGAGTACGTCGACGTCTTTCAGGCAGTACACGACGAGCAGGCCGAATACCGCGCCGGGGAGCGCCAGCCCCAGGTAGCGCACGACCGCAGGCGTCTCGCGTCCGGCAGGAAAGGCAAGGAAGGGGAGGGTGCGGGTAAGCACGGTCGCTCCTGCCGCCGAGAGGATGACGAGCACCATTTGCATACCGGTCATGCGGCATCGCCTCCCTGCGCAGCGCCCGCGCTTGCAGGTGAGGTGCCCATTTCCGCAGCGTCCCCGGATGTGCCGCCCGTGCCCGTATCCGCATTCGCGGCCTCCGCGCTTGCGGCGGCGTACTTCGGCTCCACCTTACGGCGCACCGCGAGTACGCCCAGCAAGATGAGCGCCATGGCGGGCAGGATGAACGAGTCCGCCCCGAAGAGAACGAGCATGCCGGCAGAGGCGGCAAGCCCTATCACCGCGCCGGCGTGGCTCGCATCTTTGAGCCACTGGTCGAGGAAGATCACCACGAAGAGCGCCGTCATGGCGAACGAGATGCCCTCCACTTCCATGGCGAGGGCGTTGCCGAAAAGACTCCCGAGCGTGCAGCCGAGCACCCAGTATGACTGGTTGAGCATGCTCACCCAGGTCATGAACCATCCCTCGTCGACGCCTTCGGGCGCGCGCGTGGAGAAGTTGATCGAGAACGTTTCATCGCACATGGCGAAGATGAGGTAGGGACGCTTGCGCCCCATGCCGCAGAACCGCTCGAGCATCGAGATGCCGTAGAAAAGGTGGCGCGCGTTGATGACGAACACCATGATGAAGGTCTGGAGCGGGTTGAACGTGGCGGTGAGCATCGAAGCTACGACGAACTCTGCGGATCCGGCGAAGATGCAGCAGGCCATGAGCGTCGGAACCCACCAGGGAAGTCCCAGCGAGGCGGCGTAGATGCCACAGGTTATGCCCAGAAAGAGAAAGCCGGCGAGGATGGGCAGGGTGTAGGGGAACGCGGCGCGCAAGGCCGTAAGCCGCATGTCGCCAGCAGATCGCTGCGCGCTTTCTTCGTCCACTACTTCTCCCGTCCGCTGAAATGTCGAAAAACCCCTGGGGTATTTTTACAAGTGGGACTTTGAGCCCCGGTGTCAAAGTCCCACTTTGCACTTAGAAGACCGCGATGACGCGGGCGGGGAGGCCCGTCGCGCCCTCGATGTGCGGCCAGGTCACGAACACGACGGCGCCCGTGGCGGGAACCTTGTCGAGGTTCGCCATGACTTCGACCTGCAGGTGTCCGTTATCGAGCACATAGCGCTCGCACGCGAGATCATCGGCCTCGGCGGCGAGGAACGACGCGTCCGTATCGAACGTCTCGTGGCCGTTCATCTGGATGCCACGCTCCTCGTACAGGAACTTCAGCGCATCCATGGACCAGCCAGGGCAGTGCTCGCCGCCCTCGGCATCGAAGTTGTTGAGCGCGTCGTTATCCGGCCAGCGCGTATACCAATCCGTGCGCAGCGCCACGAACGCGCCCTCGGGGATGCGGCCGTGCTCGGTCTCCCACGCTTCGATATCCGCGACGGTCACGGCGGTGTCCGGCCCTTCGGCGGCGACCTTGCCGGTTAGGTCGATCACGCAAAGCGGCATGGCCGTCCAGCTGCCGTCGCCCACCTCGTACGCCTCCGAGCCCACGGCGCCCGGGGTGAAGTGGCTCGGGAAGTCCACGTGCGTGCCGAACTGCCCCGGGAACTTGTAGGTATGGATGCGGCAGGAGAGCATCTCCTCGTCGTAGTCGAAGACCGTGCGGCAAAGCTCGACGGAGCCCTCCGGGATGCCCGCCCAGTAAGGGCTCTCATTCGTGAGGGGGTGGGTGAGGTCGACCCAGGTGGCGCCTCTCAGCTCGTCCAGCATGTTCCACAGGCTCATGGTTGCTCCTTCCGCGCGGCGTTGTATGCAGGTAGGAGCATTGTACGCCATGCCCAAGACAGAACCTGCAATTCGCCCTCCGTCATGCGTTCGAAACGATTGCGCGGTTCTGGACGAACCGTTCGCGGGACTATTCATACCGTTGGCGGAAGATGACCGAATTTGACCGATAGTGACTGATTCTGATGATAGAGTTCTACTCGTGAAGGAAATTGAATGTTTGTGACGGAATCTGAATAGATTCGAAGCCGAGCAGATTTGAAACCGTCGGTAGCTTTGGAGGGATGCGCCATGCTTGCAGAGGAACGGCTCAACAGGATCGTCGCCGTGGTGGACGAGCGGGGAACCGTCACCTCCGCCGAGCTCATGGAGCTGCTGAACGCGTCGGAGTCCACCGTTCGCCGCGACCTCACGCGCCTTGCGCAGGAAGGGCGCGTCGTGAAGGTTCACGGCGGCGCCGCCTCTGCGGGTGCGACGGCGGCTCGGCGCACAGTGGTCTCGGTCGACCAGGCGGTGGGTGAGCGCCACGAGCTCTACCTCGCCGAGAAGCGGCGCATCGCGCACTTTGCGGCGACGCTTATCGGCCCCAGTGATTTCGTCTACATCGACGCCGGTTCCACCACGGGGTGCCTGGCGGATGCTATCACCGAGCGTTCAGCCACCTACGTGACGAACTCCGTGGAGATCGCGCACGCCCTGTTCGAAAAAGGTTGCCGCGTGCTCATGCCGGCGGGCGAGATCAAGACCGTTACCGGCGCGCTCGTGGGTGAGCAGACGGTGGAGACGCTCCGCCGCTTCCGCTTCACGATCGGGTTCTTCGGCACGAACGGTGCGACGCCCGATGCCGGCTTCACGACGCCTGAGCTGGGCGAAGCCCTGGTGAAGGAGATCGCGCTTGCACACACACTCAAGCCGTACGTGCTGTGCGATTCGAGCAAGCTTTCCGCCGTATCGCCCGTCGCCTTCGCGGCGTTCGACGACGCCGTGGTCATCACCGACGCCGTACCCAGCGAACTCGACGGTTATTCGAATGTCATCGTCGTCGAGTAGGACATCGACACCCCATCGTCCACCAAGGAGGAAGCACATGATCTACACCGTAACGTTCAACCCGTGCCTCGACTACATCATCCAGGTCGACGGCCTCAAGCTCGGGCTCGTGAACCGCACCGCGCATGAGGAGATGCTGCCCGGCGGCAAGGGCGTGAACGTGTCCATCGTGCTCAGGAACCTCGGCCACGAGAATCGTGCGCTCGGCTTCCTCGCGGGCTTCACGGGAGTGGAGATCGCGCGGCGCCTGCGCGAGACGGGCGTCGAGGCGGACTTCATCGAGGTCGCCGAGGGTATGAGCCGCATCAACGTGAAAATCAACTCCGACGGCGTTGAGACCGAGGTCAACGGTATGGGACCCGCGATTCAGCCGGCGGACGTCGAAGCGCTCTACGCGAAGCTCGACGAGCTCACGGCTGGCGACACTCTCATCATCTCTGGCAGCGTGCCGAGCGTGCTGCCCGGCGACATCTACGAGCGCATCATGGCCAGGCTCGAGGGCCGCGGCGTGTCTATCGTCGTCGACGCCACGCGCGACCTGCTCGTGAACGTGCTGCCGTACCACCCCTTCCTCATCAAACCGAACAACCACGAGCTCGGCGAGATTTTCGATGTGGAGCTCCGCACTCGCGAAGAGGTCGTGCCCTGGGCGCGGAAGTTGCAGGAGCGCGGTGCGCGTAACGTCCTTGTCTCCATGGCGGGCGAGGGCGCGGTGCTCGTTGCCGAGGACGGCTCGGTACACGAGAGCCCGGCGCCGCGCGGTCATGTGGTGAACTCCGTGGGCGCGGGCGACTCGATGGTCGCAGGCTTCGTCGCGGGCTATACCGAGAGCGGCGGCGACTACGAGCAGGCGTTCCGCATGGGCGTGTGCACTGGTTCCGCCAGCGCGTTCTCCATGCAGCTCGCCACGCGCGCCGAAGTCGAGGCGCTCCTCTCCACCCTCTGACATTGGGGACAGTCCCCAATGTCATGACATATGGGACAGGCGTTGGGGCTCTGCCAAAGGGGAGTGTCCTTTTTTGGCAACGACCCGTTTCGACCCCGTCCCCAAATGAGTCAAATGAGTCATTTCGACCCCGTCCCCAAATGAGTCAAATGAGTCATTTCGACCCCGTCCCCAAATGAGTCATTCATCATGCGGCGTTTTGCCGAGAAAGGAGTATTGACATGAAGATCACCGGATTGCTGAAGAAGGAGGGTGTGAAGCTCGGCGTAGTCGCCGCCTCGCAGGATGAGGCCATCGATGTCCTCGTCGACCTGCAGCGCGGCATCGGGGCTGTCGCAGACCGCGACCGCTACAAGCAAGCCGTGCTCGCACGCGAAGCAGAGTTCTCCACCGCTGTGGGCGAGGGTGTCGCGATTCCGCATGCCAAGACCAACGCGGTGAGCGAGCCCGGTCTCGTGGCGATCACCGTGCCTGGCGGCGTGGACTGGAAGGCGCCCGACGGCAAGCCCTCTGACCTCATCTTCCTCATCGCCGCTCCCGACACGCAGGCGAACGTGCACCTCGAGGTGCTCGCCAAGCTCTCGGCGCTCCTCATGCACCCCGAGTTCCCGGCGGCGCTTCGCGCGGCGACGTCGGTAGACGAATTCCTTGCCGCGATCGATGCCGCGGAAGCTGCCTACGACGCCGAACAAGAGGCCAAGGCAGCTGCAAAGGCCGCTCCCGCAGCAGCCGCGCAGGACAGCGGCCTGCCGCAGATCCTTGCAATCACCGCGTGCCCCACGGGCATCGCACACACCTACATGGCCGCCGAGAACCTCGAGAAGGTGGCGGGCGAGATGGGCTACACCATCAAGGTCGAGACCCAGGGCTCCGTGGGCACGAAGAACGCGCTCACCGCGGAGGAGATCGCTGCGTGCAAGGGCATTATCATCGCAGCGGACAAGGGTATCGAGCTCAGCCGCTTCGACGGCAAGCCGCTCTACTCCACGAACGTTTCCGCCGGCATCAACGATGCCGAGCGCCTCATCAAAATCATCGTGGACGGCGAGGCGCCCATCTGCCACGCGAAGGGCGGGTCTTCCGCTCCGGCGGCCGCCTCGGGCGACGGTATCGGCTCGCAGATCTACAAGCACCTCATGAATGGTGTCTCGCACATGCTGCCGTTCGTCGTGGGCGGCGGTATCCTGAAGGCCATCGCCTTCCTGGTGGACACCCAGGGCATGGGCACGGCCGCCTATGGTAGCTCCACGCCGCTCGCCGCGTTCTTCAACCTCGTGGGCGGCACGGCGTTCGACTTCATGCTGCCCATCCTGGCGGCGTTCATCGCCATGTCGATCGCCGACCGTCCCGGCCTCGCGCCCGGCCTGGTAGGCGGCTGGCTCGCGAAGCAGGGCTTCACGCTCGGCTACCTCGCTACGGCCATGGATGCCGAGGCTCAGGGCGCCCTCATCTCGGGTGGCTTCATCGCGGCGCTCTTTGCCGGCTTCGCAGCAGGCTACCTCACGCTTGCCTTCGAGAAGGCCTGCGACCATCTGCCCAGCTCGCTCGAGGGCATAAAACCGGTGCTGCTGTACCCGCTCGTGGCGATCTTCGGTATCGGCTTCGTGATGCTTGCGCTGAACCCCGTCTTCGCAGCGATCAACTCCTGGCTCACCGGCGCGCTCAATAGCCTCGGCACGGGCAACCTCGTGCTCCTGGGCGCTGTTGTGGGCGGCATGATGTCCGTCGACATGGGCGGTCCCTTCAACAAGGCGGCCTACGTGTTCGGCACCGGCATGCTCGCTGCTGGCACCACCTCCGCGCAGATCGTCATGGCGTCCGTCATGGTCGGCGGCATGGTTCCTCCCATCGCTGTTGCGCTTTCCACCACGTTCTTCAAGAATCGCTGGACCGAGGCGGATCGCAAGGCTGGTATCGTGAACTACATCATGGGTCTTTCGTTCATCTCCGAGGGCGCCATTCCCTATGCCGCCGCCGACCCCGGTCGCGTGCTGCCGAGCTGCATCATCGGCTCGGCCGTCGCCGGCGCGCTCTCCGCGCTCTTCGGCTGCACGAGCCCCGCGCCCCATGGTGGCGCTTGGGTCATCGCCGTCATCGGCAATCCGGTGATGTACCTTGTGGCGCTCATCGCGGGCTCCGTGATTGCCGCGCTCATTCTCTCGTTCCTCAAGAAGCCGCTTTCGGCTGAGGAATCCGGGCTCGCGAAGTAACGAATCGCGTGTCCCGTTCGCCCACGGGCGGACGATACGTTCCCGGCGAGCCGGTCGCTGCCCTCGGGTGCGGCCGGCTTGCTGCATAGATGTTGGGGGGGGGCGTTGGAGTACTGCCAAAAGGGACTGTCCCTTTTGGGACGGGGGGGGGGGATGGATCCTCGCCAATAACCCCCGTCCCCTTTGGCAGGAGCGGAGCCCGCACCAGCCAATAACCCCCGTCCCCTTTGGCGGGGCATTGTTGAGAAGAGGGGCGGCGGAACAGTAAAAACACTCCTACGTACCCTCGCATTTGTTTGCGTCTCCTTTATACTAAGACGGCACGGAACAAGACGGGCGCCGCTCGGCTGCGAGCGCCCGATCCTTTGAGGGGAGAAAACATGGCAGAAGCGATGCGCGGCGTCTATACGAGCCTGACGAAGATCCGCCGCACCGTGTTCCGCGAGGTAGCTCGCATTGCGTACGAGGACACCGACGGCGTGTACGATGAGTTCGACGACCTGCCCTACGAGATCATCTCGGGCGATGTCGCAACGTACCGCGAAAGCGTCTTCCTCGAGCGCGCCATCGTGGGCGAGCGCATCCGTCTCGCCATGGGTCTGCCCATGCAGGGCGCCGATCGTCCGGCGAAGATCTCGGAGGGCACGGAGCTCGCGGCAAAGCCGGAAACGTATTACGAACCCCCGCTCATCAACATCATCAACTTCGCGTGCAACGCGTGCGCCGAAGAGAAATACATGGTCTCGAACCTCTGCCAGGGCTGCCTCGCGCATCCCTGCAAGGAGGTGTGCCCCAAGGATGCGATTTCGTTCATCGACGGCAAGGCCCACATCGACCAGGAGAAGTGCATCAAGTGCGGCCGCTGCCGCCAGGCGTGCCCCTACACGGCGATCGCGCATTGGCAGCGCCCGTGCGCCGCGGCGTGCGGCATGAACGCGATCGGCTCCGATGAGCAGGGTCGCGCCGTGATCGATTACGACAAGTGCGTCTCGTGCGGCCAGTGCCTCGTGAGCTGCCCGTTCGGCGCCATCGCGGACAAGAGCCAGATCTTCCAGATCATCCAGGCCATCCGCGCGGGCGAGGAGGTCATCGCTGCGGTGGCGCCCTCGTTCGTGGGCCAGTTCGGCGGCCGCGGCAACGTAGACAAGCTGCGCGAGGCCTTCAAGAAACTCGGCTTCGCCGGCGTGGAGGAGGTCGCCATCGGCGCGGACCTCTGCGCGGTGCAGGAGGCCGGCTACTTCCTGGAGGAAGTGCCCGAGAAGATTCCGTTCATGGGTACGAGCTGCTGCCCCGCGTGGTCGGTCATGGCGAAGAAGGAGTTTCCCGAGCATGCCGAGTGCATTTCGATGGCGCTCACGCCCATGGTGCTCACCGCGCGCCTCATCCGCGAGCAGCATCCCACGGCGAAGATCGTTTTCGTGGGACCGTGCGCCGCGAAGAAGCTCGAGGCCATGCGCAAGAGCGTGAAGAGCGAGGTCGACTTCGTGCTCACGTTCGAGGAGATGGCCGGCATGATGGAAGCCAAGGGTATCGAGTACACGAAGCTCAAGGGCGACGGCGCTTCGGACTTCGACGTCGCGAGCGCCTCTGGCCGCGGCTTCGCTGTCGCGGGCGGCGTCGCGCAGGCCGTGGTCGACGCCATCCATAAGGATCACCCCGACATGGAGGTCAAGGTGGCGGCCGCGCAGGGCTTGGAGAACTGCCGCAAGATGATGAAGGATGCCGTGAAGGGCAAGTACGACGGCTACCTGCTCGAGGGTATGGCGTGCCCGGGCGGCTGCGTGGCCGGCGCCGGCACCATCCAAGCTGTGTCGAAGACGGCGGCGCAGGTCAAGGCCTATTCCAAGAAGTCTCCGCACAAGCTTGCGACGGAGAACATGTACAACAAGTACCTCGACGTGCTCGAGCGTGCCGAAGACGGCATCCGTTCCGAGGACGCCGTGGCGGAAAGCCTCGAGGCTCAGAAGGGCGAGGCGTAAGGCTGCCGGTTTTAGCAGAGCCGTTCATCAACCCAAGCACGAAGGTGACCGTCCATGCGATTCATGAGCTGGGCGGTCGCCTTATTTTCGAAGGGGCGCGTGATGCCGAACGGTCGCTCGAGGGCGCGGTAGATGTATTCCTGCTCGTCGGCGATCTCGAGGCTTGTGGGATAGACGAGCTCGAAGGCAAAACAGGCGAGGTTGACGAGGTAGTCCACCGGCGTGACGCGCTCGGCGTAGCGCGCGGTGCGGTGCTCGAAAAATGCGTCCTCGATGGCGGGAGAGACGGCGCTCGCGAGGAGCTCGTCTTCGGTTGCGTTGAGCACGGTCTCGACGGTGTCTGCGCTGGCAACTCGCAGGATGTCGAGCTTGTCGGCATCGCGGACGACATCGCAGATCGCGTGTGTGCGAACGTCGAGGTTTTCGGGCAGCCGGTAGTCGCTATGGAAGCCCACCGCGGCGCGGATGACCTCTTCGAGCTCGTCGTTCGGGTCGATGAAGCGGTGGATGATGTCAGAGGCATCCGTTTCGCTCCCGTTGTCCTCGTTGCCGAAAAGCACCTCGACCCCGAGCGCCGCATGACTCGTCGATGCGGCGTCGCTAAACGTATCCCAGCGCCGCAGCTGTTCGAAGCGGCCGATATCATGCAAAAGGCCGCAGAGCCAGGCAAGGTCGATGCCAGCCGGCGTGAACCCCGCCTCGCGGGCGATGCGCTCGCAGAGTTCCGCGACGCGAAGCGTGTGCTCGACCTTGAGTGCGATGCGCGGGTTCGTTGCGTCGTATCCCGCCACATGGCTATCGAACGCCTCCCGCGCGCGGCGTCGGTCGATGGTGTAAGTCGTTTTAGGCATGGTCAAACTCCATAATACTTTGGGGACGGGGTCAAAAGTGTTGAATTCAACACTTTTGACCCCGTCCCCAAAGTGTTGGCCGGGAAGGCTCGCTTCGGAACCTTCCCGGTTAGCGTCAAGGACTATGCGAAGTACTTCACGCCGCTCTCGAAGATAGGCATGAACTTCTCGCCCGGCACGTTCTGGTACAGGCCGTCGCCGCGGCGCTCGACGTGGCCCATCTTGCCGAAGACGCGGCCGTCCGGTGAGGTGATGCCCTCGATGGCAAGGACGGAGCCGTTCGGGTTGACGGACAGGTCCATGCTGGGCACGCCGGCCTCGTCCACGTACTGCGTTGCAATCTGGCCGCCCGCGCGAAGCTGCGCGAGCACCTCGTCGTTCGCCACGAAGCGACCCTCGCCGTGGGAGATGGCCACGGTGTAGGTATCGCCCACCTCGCACGCGGAGAGCCAGGGCGAGAGGTCGCTCGCCACGCGCGTGCGCACCAAACGGCTCTGGTGGCGGCCGATGGTGTTGAACGTAAGCGTGGGCGCATCCGCCGTCGCTGGCACGATGTCGCCATACGGCACGAGGCCGAGCTTCACGAGCGCCTGGAAGCCGTTGCAGATACCCAGCATGAGGCCATCGCGGTTCTGCAGGAGGTCGCGCACGGCCTCCGTCACCTCGGGGGCGCGGAAGAACGCGGTGATGAACTTCGCGGAACCGTCAGGCTCGTCGCCGCCGGAGAAGCCACCGGGGATCATGACGATCTGGCTCTCGCGGATGCGGCGGGCGAGCTCGGCTGTGCTCTCGGCGACCGCCTCGGGTGTGAGGTTGTTGATGACGAAGGTATCGGCCACGGCGCCGGCGGCAGTGAAGGCGCGGGCGCTATCATACTCGCAGTTGTTGCCAGGGAACACGGGGATGATCACGCGCGGGCGTGCGAACTTCTCGCCGGAATACACGGTCTGAATGCGGCCGGTCTCCGCGCAGCTGAAGTTCACGGTCTCAATCGCCGGCAGCTTGGCGGCTTCCTCGGCAGGCGTGCGATAGGGGAAGACGCCCTCGATGGCCGCCTCCCACGCCTCCTGCAGCTCGGCAAGGTCGAGTACCTCGTCATAGGCAGAGAGCTCGTACGCTTCGGTGGTATGGCCAAGCTCCACGACGCGAGCGCCTTCGATCTCGGGCAGCTCGGCGCCGTCCGCAAGCTCCACCATGAAGCAGCCGTAGGCGTGGTCGAACAGGTCGCGCGCCTCGGCCTCGTAGTACTCATCGGAGACGGTGAAGCCCAGACGATTGCCCACACATGCCTTGAAGAGCACTTCGGCGATGCCGCCGAAGCCCGGCGTGGAGATGGAAAGCGCCTTGCCCTCACGCGCCAGCGCTTCAACAGCGCCGAAGACGGCAAGCAGCGACTCGGCATCCGGCACGAGGTCGTCGTCGCAGTAGGCGGGCTCGATGAGCACGACGCGGTGTCCCGCACCCTTGAACTCAGGCGAGACTACGCGGTCGAGCGAACCGGTTGCAACGGCAAAGCTCACAAGGGTGGGCGGCACATCGAGATCCTCGAACGAACCGCTCATGGAGTCCTTGCCGCCGATGGCGCCGGCGCCCAGGTCGACCTGCGCCATGAGGGCACCGAGCACCGCCGCGACGGGCTTGCCCCAGCGCTCGGGGACGTCGCGCAGACGCTCGAAATACTCCTGGAAGCTCAGGTAGACGCGCTCATGTTCGAAGCCGGTCGCCACGAGGCGCGCGATGCTCTCCACCACGGAAAGGTACGCGCCGCGGTACTGGTCGGCCGCCATGATGTAGGGGTTGAAGCCCCAGGCCATGCCCGAGACCGTCGTGGTCTCGCCGTCGACCGGGAACTTCGCCACCATGGCCTGCGCGGGCGTGAGCTGCTCGCTGCCGCCGAACGGCATGAGCACGGTGGCCGCGCCGATCGTGGAGTCAAAGCGCTCCGAGAGGCCCTTGTTCGAAGCCACATTAAGATCGGTTACGAGGGCGTGCATCGCATCGGCGAAGGAGTCGACCTCTTCGGCGCCGGGCACGAGCGGCACGGTGCTCTCGAAGATGTTCTCCAGGCTGCCGAATTCGTCGAGTGCGGCCTCGGCGAGGTCGCTTTCGGGGTCGATGGGTGCGATGCCCTGCGCCTCCACGTGCACCGTCTGGTGCTTCGGGGCGCCGTTCGAGGCGAGGAACTCGCGCGAGAGATCCACGATGACGTCGCCCATCCAGGCCATGCGCACGCGCTTCTCGTGCGTGACCTCGGCGATGACGTTGGCCTCGAGGTTCTCCTCCGTGGCGTAGGCCATGAACTCATCGACGTCGTCCTCGGCAACGGCCACGGCCATGCGCTCTTGGGACTCGGAGATGGCGAGCTCGGTGCCGTCGAGACCCTCGTACTTCTTCGTGACCTGGTCGAGGTCGATGTAGAGGCCGTCGGCCAGCTCGCCCACGGCAACGCTCACGCCGCCCGCGCCAAAGTCGTTGCAGCGCTTGATGAGGCGGCAGGCGTCTTCGCGGCGGAAGAGGCGCTGAAGCTTGCGCTCCATGGGGGCGTTGCCCTTCTGCACCTCGGCACCGTCTTTCTCGATGGACTCGACGTTGTGCGCCTTGGACGAGCCGGTGGCGCCGCCGATGCCGTCGCGGCCGGTGCGTCCGCCCAAGAGGATGATCTTGTCGCCGGGCTGCGGCTCCTCGCGGCGCACGTGGCTCGCGGGGGTCGCACCCACCACGGCGCCGACCTCCATGCGCTTGGCCACGTAGCCGGGGTGGTAGAGCTCGGAGACCTGGCCGGTGGCCAGGCCGATCTGGTTGCCGTAGCTGGAGTAGCCCGCAGCTGCGGTGGTCACGAGCTTGCGCTGCGGGAGCTTGCCCTCGAGCGTCTCCGCGACGGGTACGGTGGGGTCGGCCGCGCCGGTGACGCGCATGGCCTGGTAGACGTAGCTGCGGCCAGAGAGCGGGTCGCGGATGGCGCCGCCGATGCACGTGGCAGCGCCGCCGAAGGGCTCGATCTCGGTTGGGTGGTTGTGGGTCTCGTTCTTGAAGAGGAAGAGCCAGTCCTGGTTCTCGCCGTCGACATCGACCTTCACCTTGACGGTGCAAGCGTTGATCTCCTCGGACTCGTCGAGACCGGTGAGCTGACCCGTGTGCTTGAGCCACTTCGCGCCGAGCGTGCCCATGTCCATGAGGGTGACGGGCTTCTCGTCGCGGCCGAGCTCGTGGCGCATCTGCAGGTAGCGGTCGAAGGCTTCCTGCACCACGGCGTCGTCGATTTGCACGTCGTCGAGCACGGTGCCGAACGTCGTGTGGCGGCAGTGGTCGGACCAGTACGTGTCGATCACGCGGATCTCGGTGATGGAGGGGTCGCGGCCTTCGCCTTCGAAATACTGCTGGCAGAACGTGATGTCGGCGAGGTCCATGGCAAGGCCGCGCTCGGCGATGAACGCGGCGAGGCCGGCCTCGTCGAGTTTGCGGAAGCCGTCGAGCACCTCGACGGGCTCGGGGTCGGGAATCTCGGTGGCGAGCGTCTCGGGCTTTTCGAGGGCGGCGAGGCGCGCCTCCACGGGGTTCACCACGTAGCGCTTGATGGCCTCGATGTCGGCGTCGGTGAGCTCGCCGCTCAAGATGTAGACCTTGGCGGAGCGCACGGTCGGCCGCTCGCCCTGGGAGATGAGCTGGATGCACTCGCTCGCGGAGTCGGCGCGCTGGTCGAACTGGCCGGGCAGGAATTCCACAGCGAACACAGCGGCGTCGGGTGCCTCGGGCAGTTCGTTATAGGTGACGTCGACCTGCGGCTCGCTGAAGACCGTGGGTACGCAGGCGTTAAAGAGTGCCTCGTCGATGCCCTCGACGTCGTAGCGGTTCACGAGGCGCACGCCCTCGAGCCCGCGTATGCCCAGGATCTCGGCGAGCTCCCCTTTGAGCTGCTGAGCCTCGACGTCGAAGCCCGGTTTCTTCTCCACGTAGATGCGAGAGACCATCCTGCCCGTCCCTTCCCTGGGTGTGATGCCATAACGTCTCTATGATACGGCAAGGCGGTCGGAGGGGGGATCGTGAAGCTGGTCGAGAGTGGGTGGCTCGCCAAAGTGACACAGGGTAGTAGGAGCCAGCCATTGGGGACGGGGGTTATTGGCTGGTGGGCGGCCGCCC